>NZ_JARAVL010000003.1:0-333565 GCF_033792725.1 Streptomyces sp. PA03-5A
GCCCGCCGCGACGGCGGGGCCGCGGTGGCGCCCCGGCGCCGGGCCTCCAGATAGGCCGGCCCCGCCCAGCCCAGCACCCCTTCGGCCAGCGCCTCGGGCAGTCCGCCGCCGAGCGGGGTCAGGCACACGGCCGCCCGCGCGCACTCGGCGCACCCGCGCAGGTGCCGGCGCAGGTCCCCGGGTGCCGCCTCGACGGGCATCCGGGTGGCCGCGTCCAGCAGCCGGGCGTACCCCTGGCACTCGTCGGAGGGCGGTTCCTCCTGGTGGGCACGGAGGCAGCGGTCGCGGAAGTCCTCGCGGGCCCGGTCGATCTCCCGCTCCACCGCGGTGACGTCCACGCCCAGCGCGTGTGCCGTCACGGCCGCGGGGCGGCACTCGACCTCGGTGGACCACAGCAGTGCCGCGTCCGGTTCCGCCATGGCGCGCAGTCCGCGCAGGGCCAGCGGTTCCGGGCGCGGTGCCCTGCCCCGGCGCGCGGCGCGTTCCGCGTTGAGCCAGATGCGGAACTCCGGCTGCAGGCTGTCGCCCTCGCCCCGGGCCTGCCAGGACGCGGCGGTGTCCCGTACGGCGGTCAGCAGCAGCGGCAGGGGCGGCAGCCCCGGTCCGGGTGCGCCGTCCGCCGCGTCGGGCGTCAGGTCCAGACCGCGGTCGAACGCGTCGGCGGCCAGTCGGCCGCCGTCCTCGGGGGAGAGCGAGCACAGCTGGGCGAAGCACAGCGCTTCCGCCCAGTACTCGGACAGCGGTACGGCCTCGGGGACCGGGGCTGGGGCAGTCATCGAGTGGTGAACCAACCCTTCGGCGTCGGGAGGCGGTTGCGCCTGCGCCTGGTGGTGCGGGGAGCCTTTCACGGTTTCCACACAAGTAGCAAGGCGCGACTTCGTTTGCCGAAGGGGTAGTTGGGGCGTGAGCGGTGATGTCCGCTTCTGCCCCCTTGTGAACGGCGGGATCAGCCGTGGTGGACGAAGCGGGCGGCGACCGAGAGGGTCGCGGCGCCCTTGATCATGCCCATCCGGTTCCAGGTGAGGCCGAAGTCGGCCCGGTCGACGACCGCATCGGCGGTGAGCACGACGGCGTCGGCGGAGGAGGACTCGACGCGTCCGGTGAGGGCGAGCGGGCGGGTGGTGCCGCGGACGGTCAGCTCGCCGTCGACGGAGAGGGCGCCGTCGGTGCCGGCGGTGACCCGGCGGGCGGTGAAGACGATCGCCGGGTGGGTCGCGACGTCGAGGAAGTCGGCGGAGTGCAGGTGGGTGTCGCGCTGCTTGTTGCCGGTGTCCAGGGAGGCGGCGCCCACGGTCAGGGTGCCCTGCCCGGTGCCGTCGGCCGCGAGTTCGCCCTCGCCCCCGACCTCGGTGAACGCGCCCTTCACGGTGGCCATGCCCCACATCGTCCGGTGCGTGAGCCGCACGGCCGAGCCCGCGGGGTCGAGGGCCCAGGAGCCCGTGCGCAGACCGGTGGGGGTGGTCGTCGAGTCGCTCATGGGGTGTCGCACCCTTCGATAGCTCGCCAGATATTAAGTAGCCAGTTAGACAATAACTGGCGTTGGTACCCTGGGCAATGTGACGGCGGAGATCCACGCGGAGACGGACGGCCGGTGCCCGGACACCGCCGACCTGCACCTGCTCGCGCGGTGGGACGCGCTGCAGTCGGGCTTCCGGCGGCTTACGGACCAGTTGCTGGCGGACGTCGAGGCGCGGTCGGGGCTGGCCCCGTCCTCGTTCCAGGCGCTGTGGTTCCTGATGACCACGCCGGAGCGGTCGGCGCCGATGTACCGGCTCGCGGGGACGCTGGGCTTCACCACGGCGGGCACCACCAAGGTCGCCGACCGCCTCACGGAGGCGGGGCTCATCGAACGCCGTCCCTGCCGGGAGGACCGGCGCGTCACCCTGGCGGTGCTGACCGAACGCGGCCTCCAGGTGGCGATGACGGCGGCGCTCACGCTGGCCGACGCGCTGCGTGAGCGCGTGGTCGGGCCGCTGGGCGGCGCGGAGCGGTTCGACGCGCTCGCGGTGGCGGTCACCGCCGTCGACCCGGAGCCGCCGTCCCGGCCCCCGTGCGGGGGCTGAGGCTCAGGCCCGGACGGTGACCGAGCGGGGGTCGAAGCCGTAGGGCAGTTCGAGGCGGTGGGCGCGCATCAGGGCGTCGTCGGCGAGGAGCTCCTGGGTGCGGCCGTCGGCGACGACGGTTCCACCGCTGAGGACGACCGAGCGCGGGCACAGCTCCAGGGCGTACGGCAGGTCGTGGGTGACCATCAGGACCGTGACGTCCAGCGAGCGCAGGATGTCGGCGAGTTCGCGGCGGGAGGCGGGGTCCAGGTTGGAGGAGGGCTCGTCCAGGACGAGGATCTCCGGCTCCATGGCGAGGACGGTCGCCACCGCCACGCGGCGCCGCTGCCCGAACGACAGGTGGTGCGGCGGCCGGTCGGCGAACTCCGTCATGCCGACCCGCTCCAGCGCCCTGCGGACGCAGGCCTCCAGCTCGGCGCCGCGCAGACCGGCCGCGGCCGGGCCGAAGGCGACGTCCTCGCGGACGGTGGGCATGAAGAGCTGGTCGTCCGGGTCCTGGAAGACGATGCCGACCCGGCGCCTGACCTCGGCCACGTTCTTGCGCTCGCCGACCGGGAGGCCGGCGACGGTCACCGAGCCGGCGCCCGCCTCGAGGATGCCGTTGAGGTGCAGCACGAGGGTGGTCTTGCCGGCGCCGTTGGGGCCGAGGAGGGCCACCCGCTCGCCGCGGGCGATGGTCAGGTCGACGCCGAACAGCGCCTGGTGGCCGTCGGGGTAGGCGTAGGCGAGGCCCTTGACCTCGAGCGAAGGTGTCACAGGAACCATCCCATCAGACGGACCAGCAGCGCCGCGGCCGGGAGCGCGGCGGCGTACGACCACTGGGCGCGCGAGGCCGTCACCTCGTCGATCACCGGCATGCTGCCGGCGTAGCCCCGGCTGACCATGGCCAGGTGGACGCGTTCGCCGCGTTCGTAGGAGCGGATGAACAGGGCGCCCGCGGACTTGGCGAGCACGCCCCAGTGACGCGGGCCGCGCGCCTCGAAGCCGCGCGAGAGGCGGGCGACGCGCATCCGGCGCATCTCGTCGGTGATGACGTCCCCGTACCGGATCATGAACGAGGCGATCTGCACCAGCAGCGCCGGCAGCCGCAGCCGCTGCAGGCCCAGGAGCAGTGCGCGCAGCTCGGTGGTGGACGCCAGCAGGACGGAGGCGGCGACGCCGAGGGTGCCCTTGGCCAGGATGTTCCAGGCGCCCCACAGGCCGTTCACGCTGAGGGACAGGCCCAGCACCTCGGTGCGCGGGCCCTCGGCGACGAACGGCATGAGGAAGGCGAAGGCGACGAAGGGCACTTCGATCAGCAGCCGCCGCAGCAGGAATCCGGCCGGGACGCGCGCCACGGTGGCGACCGTGGCCAGCAGCACCGCGTACAGGCCGAAGGCCCACATCGCCGTGCGCGGGGTGGAGACCACCACCAGGACGAAGCAGAAGACCGCGGCGATCTTGCACTGCGGGGGCAGCGCGTGCACCGGCGAGTGGCCGTGCCGGTAGAGCCGGTGGGCGTGCCCCGCTCCCACGGCTAGACCTCCTCCGCGCGCGGACGGCGGCGGACGACCCAGAAGACGCCGGTGCCGAGCGCGAGGGTGACACCGACGCCGATCACACCGGCGAGGCCGCCGGAGAGCCGGGCGTTGCCGACGTCCTCGGTCCGGTAGTCGGCGAGCGGGGAGTCCTTGGCCGCGTGGTCCTCGGCCTTCTTGTCGATGCCGTGGTCCGCCGCGACCTTCTCCAGGCCGTCCGGGCTGGCGGAGGCGTAGTAGCTGACGAATCCGGCGAGCAGCACGGCGGCGATGAGGCCGGCGATCCACAGCGGCCGTATGCCGCCGCGCTTGGGGGTGTCGGTCACGGCCGCCATCAGACGGTCGCCTCCTTGAGCTCCAGCGGGCGGCGCAGGCCACGGGCGCCGTGGACGAGGTCGGGGCGGACGGCGACGACGGCGCCCACCGTCGCCGCGGTGATCACCGCCTCGCCGATGCCGATCAGGACGTGCACGCCGACCATGGCGGTGAAGACCTTGCCGAGCGAGACGTCGGTCGTCCCGCCCAGCGCGTAGATCCCGGTGAAGGCGACCGCCGCCGCGGGGACGGAGAGCAGGGCCGCGACGAAGGCCGCGCCGGTCACCCCGCCGCGTCCGTTCGGCAGCACCTTGACCAGCCCACGGAAGACGGCGTAGGCGACGACCACGGTGACGATCGCCATGTCGGTGATGTTCACGCCGAGCGCGGTCAGGCCGCCGTCGGCGAAGAGCACGCCCTGGATCAGCAGGACGACGGACACGCACAGCACCCCTGTGTAGGGGCCGACGAGTATCGCCGCCAGCGCGCCGCCGAGGAGATGGCCGCTGGTACCGGCGGCCACGGGGAAGTTGAGCATCTGGACGGCGAAGATGAACGCCGAGACGAGTCCGGCCAGCGGCGCGGTGCGCTCGTCCAGCTCGCGCCGCGCACCGCGCAGGCTCACCGCTACGGCTGCGGCCGCGACGGCACCGGTCGCCACCGACACCGGGGCGTCGATGAATCCGTCGGGTACATGCATGGGGGAGCTCCAGGTCGGGTCCGGCCGGCGGCCGGTCGGGTCGGCGAATCAGGGCGCTCAATCATAGGGTCTTATTGCGACCTGTTTGCAAGAGCCTGTTCGCCGCTGGAGCGCACCCCGCTCAGCCCAGCGGGCGTCCCGCCCGCAGGTTCCAGCGTCCGGACCGCCCGCTGAATTCCGTCGCCGTCAGCGGGGGCACGTCGATCCGCCAGAAGGCGGCCTCGGGCGTACCCAGGACCCGTACCGCGCAGGCCCGGACGATCTCCGGCTCGACGACGGCGAGCACCCGCCCCGGCGTCGCGGCGAGCCCGTCGAGCCAGGCGCCGGCCCGGGCGCACAGTTCGCGCAGCGACTCGGCGTCGTGCGGTGCGGCGTCCGGGTCGGAGAGCCAGGCGGCGACGGCCTCCGGCTCCTCGGCGCTCACCTCGGCCAGTGTCCGCCCCCGCCAGCGGCCCAGCGCCCACCCCGCGGGGGCCGTCTCCCGCGCGGCGAGGCCGAGCGCCTCGGCGGTCGCGCGGCAGCGCACGGTGGGCGAGACGAGCACGGGCCCCGCGGAGGGCAGGGAACCGGCCAACGCGCGGGCGGCGGCGAGCGCGTGCTCGTCCGGCGGCACGTCGTCGTCGAAACGCGCCTCGCGCAGCGCCGCGTTCACCACCGGTGAGATCAACATCACCCGGGTCGTCATGCACCCTCCTCGCCCTGCGGCGACCCCTCGGAATCGCCAACTGCCGCCTCACACCTGGCCGGTCGGTCGCACGGAAGCAGCTCCCGCGCATGCCGGGGCGCATACACGCGCCCTTGGCCGGATCACCGGATCGCGGTACCGTCACGACGACATTCACGACGACACGGCGGAAGTCCGGTGCAAATCCGGCACGGTCGCGCCACTGTAAGCCCAGCCCAGCGCCAGGCGAGTCAGACCCGCAGTCGTCCGACAGAGCTCCACCGACCGGGACGCGAGTTCCCACCAGGAGGTCATGCCATGGCGCAGTCCGCTGTTCCGCCTGCCGTCGCCCCTTCCGCCGTCCCCGTGACGCTGCCGATCCGGGCGATCCTGCCCTGGGCGGCCTTCTTCGGCGTCCTGATGCTGGTCCTGCTCTACTTCGTGGGTGCCGAGCAGGGGGCGACGTCCCTCCTGTCCGGTGAGAACGTCCACGAGTGGGTGCACGACGGGCGTCACCTGCTCGGCTTCCCCTGCCACTGACAGGGGCGCCGCGCCGATGAACCCCGCCGCCTCCGCCACCCCCGTCAACTCCGTCACCGTCAGGCAACTGCTGGTGCGGGGCATGCTGGCCGGCCTCGCCGCCGGCGGGCTCGCCCTGGTCGTCGCCTACCTGCTGGGCGAGTCCCGGGTCGACGCCGCCATCGCGTTCGAGGAGTCGCACGCCCACGAGCACGGCGGCGCCGAACCGGTCAGCCGTGCCCTGCAGTCCACCGCAGGCCTGGCCACCGGCATCCTCCTGTATGGCGTGGCGCTGGGCGGCATCGCCGCCCTCGCCTACTGCTTCGCCCTCGGGCGGATCGGCCGCTTCGGTGCCCGGCCGACGGCGCTGCTGCTGTCGGCCGCCGCGCTGGTCGCGGTCTACGTCGTGCCCTTTCTGAAGTACCCGGCCAACCCGCCGGCCGTCGGCGACCCCGACACCATCGGCAAGCGCACCACGCTGTACTTCCTGATGATGCTGCTCAGCGTGCTGCTCGCGGTCGCCACCGTGATCCTCGGCAAGCGCCTCGCGCCGCGCCTGGGCAACTGGTACGCGACCGTGGCCGCCGGTGGGTTCTTCGTCCTGGCCGTGGGGCTCGCGTACGCCTTCCTGCCCGGGATCAACGAGGTGCCGGAGCACTTCCCGGCGGCGCTGCTGTGGCAGTTCCGCCTGGCGGCGCTGGCGATCCAGCTGACGCTGTGGACCTCCTTCGGGCTGGTCTTCGGCCACCTGGCCGGACGCCTGCTGGAACCGGGTCCGGCGGCCGCCCCCACGGGGCGCGACACCGTGGGCGCGGGCACGGCGGCCTCCGTCTAGGCCTCCGCCGCACCGGCCGTGACCGCCCGTACGACGCTCAGCGCGTCGTGCGGGCGGTCGTGTGTGCGTCGGTCCGTACGTCGGTCCGCGCGTCCGTCCGCGCGGAGATCAGCGTGTGCAGGCGCTCCGCCGCGGCACGGCCGAAGGCCGGGTCGTTGATGTGCGTGTCGTACTCGGCGAGTTCCACCCGGCTGCCGCGCAGCTCCTCGCGGAGGGTGCGGAACAGCACCCCGTCCACCGCACGGTCGTGGTACGGCCCGCCCGGCGCCCCGAGGGTGGACAGCCCGCGCAGCGGCAGCAGGAGCGCGGCCGGGCCGGTGGCCGCGCGCAGCTTCGCCGCGACCTGGCGGCCGAGTTCGGCGCACTCGGCGGCGGAGGTGCGGATCACCGTCACCGACGGGTTGTGGACGTGGACGTGCCGGGCCCGGAAGCGGTCCGGCAGCGAGGCGAGCGGGCCGAACTTGACCATGTCCAGCGCGCCGGGGCTCACCACCTGCGGCAGCCCGGCGCGCCCTGCGGTGCGCAGCCGGTCGGGCCCCGCGCCGAAGGCACCGCCGACCAGCTCGTCGGCGAGCTCGCTGAGCGTCAGGTCCAGCACCCCGCTGAACATGCCCTCCCCGGTCAGTGCCTCCAGGGAGCGGCCGCCGGAGCCCACGGAGTGGAAGACCAGCACCTCGTAACCGAGTTCGGTGAGCCGTGCGCGGGCGGCGTCGACCCCGGGGGTCGTCACCCCCGCCATGCTCGCCGCCACCAGCGGCCGGTCCCCGGCGGGCGCGGCGGGTGCCCCGGCGAAGCCCCTGGCCATCCCGGCGACGGCGTCCGCCGCGTTGGCCAGGATCGGCGCCGAGACCCGGTTGACGCCCGCGATGTCGACGACGCTGTACATCATGGCGATGTCCGTCGAGCCGACGTACGGGGAGACGTCGCCCGCGGCCATCGAGGAGACCATCAGCTTCGGCACGCCGAGCGGCAGCGCCCGCATCGCACGGGTCGCGATCGAGGTGCCGCCGCTGCCGCCGATGGCCAGGACGCCGTGCAGCCGGCCCTCGTCGTACAGCCGGCGCACCACCCGCGCCGCCCCCTCGGCCATGACCGTCACCGCGGCGCCGCGGTCGCCCGCCCTGCGCAGCCGTTCGGCGTCCGCGCCCGCGGCCGACGCCACGACGCTGCGGGGGATGTCCGGGGTGACCAGGGGCTCACCGGCCACGCCCGCGTCGATCAGCACGACCTCCACGGCGCCGCGCAGCAGGCGGTCCCGCAGCCAGCCGTACTCCGTGCCCTTGGTGTCCAGCGTTCCCAGCAGCGCGACGACCGGCATGGACAACAGTGTTGGGCCCGATCCGGGAAGTGACAAGGCCTCATGACGGGGGCACGGGGCGCAGCAGCAGGAGCGCGGTGTCGTCGGTGCGGTCGGTGGCGGGACCGTCGTGGTGCACGAGCACCTCGGCGAGTTCGTCCAGTGGGAGCCGGCCCCGGCAGGACAGGGCCACGGCCAAGGAGGCGATCGCCTCGTCCAGGTCGCGGCCGGGGGTCTCGATGAGCCCGTCGGTGTACAGCGCGAGCACCGCGCCGCGGGGCAGCGTCAGCGTGGTGGTGGGGTACTCGGCGTCCGGGTCGATGCCGAGCAGCAGCCCGGTCGGCAGGCTCAGGATGTCGGTGCGGCCGTCGGGGAAGCGCAGCAGGGCCGGCGGGTGGCCAGCGGAGGCCAGCCTCAGGGCGCCGTCGGTGAGCCGGAGGTGGGCGTAGAGGCAGCTGGTGAAGAGCCCGGTGTCGAGCTCGTCGAGCAGCCGGTTGGTGCGGGACAGCACCTGGTCGGGGGAGGCGCCGGCGGTGGCGTGCGCGTGCACCGCGGTGCGCACCTGGCCCATCAGGGCGGCGGCGTTGACGTTGTGGCCCTGGACGTCGCCGATGACGGCGGCCGCGCAGGTGTCGTCCAGCCGGATCAGGTCGTAGAAGTCGCCGCCGACCTCCATGCCGCTGGTCGCCGGCAGGTAGCGGGCGGCGACCTCCAGACCGGGCAGGGAGGGCAGGGTGTGCGGCAGCAGTCCCGACTGGAGGCTGTGCGCGAGGTGGTGCTTGGCGTCGTAGATCCGGGCCCGGTCCAGGGCCTGGGCGATCAGCCCGCTGAGCGAGGTCAGGGCGGCCCGTTCGTCGGCGGGGAAGGAGCGCTCCCGGGCGAAGGCGAGGATGCAGCAGCCCACGGGACGGCCGGAGGCGATCAGCGGCAGGAACGCCCAGGCCGCCATGCCCGACTGCAGGTCCAGGTCCGGGTAGGTCCGTATGAGGTCCTCGCGTGAGCCGAAGAAGCTGGGGACGCCGTTGGTGAGGGCCCTGGTCGCCGGGAGGCGCGCGGTGAGCGCGGTGCCGTCCAGGGCCGCCATGACCTCGGGCCGGTAGCCGCGGTCGCCGATGACGCGCAGCCGGCCGCCCTCCGCGACGCACAGTACGAAGGCGTCGGCTCCGATGGCGGCCGGGAAGAGGTCGGCGACCAGGCGGACGACGTCGTCCACGCCGACGGCCTCGGTGAGGGCCGTCGCGAGGTGCATGAGGTGGTAGATCGCCCCGATCCGGACCGGCACCGCGGCCTCGTCGTAGGGCGGGGCCGACGGGGCGGGGCCCGCAGCCGCATCGGTGGGGGAGATCCGCACGCTGACCCCGGTCGCGTCCGGGTAGAGCTGGACGAGCAGCCAGTGGTCGGGCGGCCGCAGGGCGGTGAACGAGACCGGCTGTCCGCTGAGCACGGCGGCGCGGTAGCGGTCCTCGTGGGCGGGATCGCGCAGCCAGCGCAGGCTCTCCCAGGGGAAGGTGCCCACGAGCCGCTCGACGGGCACGCCGACCAGCTCGGCCGCGCGGGGGGTGACGTAGGTGAGCCGCCCGTCGAAGTCGAGCGCACAGGCTCCCTCGGGCAGCCGCCGGGCCCAGTGCGCCGCGGCCAGTGCCTGGTCCGGGTCCACCGGGACCGCCCGCGCGGTCCGCAGCACGCGCGGCTCGGGCCCCGGCAGGATCGGCTCTCCGCCGGCGCCGGCCCGTGCGAGCCGGCCGGACAGGCGCTCGCGGGCGTGCTCCAGCAGCGCGCGCTCCGCGGGCGGCGCCTCGGCGGGGCGCGGCCGGGACCAGATCAGCACGAGCGTGCCGAGCACGGCCTCCCCGTCGGTGAGCGGGGCGGCCACCATGGACAGGTCGTACGGCATGACCAGGGCCGTGCGCGGATAGCGGTCGGCCAGTTCCTCCCGGGAGCCGATCCGGATCGTCCGGCCCTCCCGCACGGCGTCGGCCACCGGGGTCGAGCGCTCCATGGGCAGCCGCGACCAGGGCATCGACAGCTCCCGGGGTGCCCCGGTGATGACCTCCATGCCCAGTGCGCGGCCCCCGGGCATCACCAGGAAGACCGCACCGACATGGGCGCCCGTCTCACGCACCACTTCGGCGAGCACCTGGTCCAGCAGCTCCCGCGCGGGGGCAGTCACCACCATGTGTGGCTCCACCATCGGGCCGACACCACCTATAAGGGGACGATACGCCCCTCCCCGCCCCGCCTCCTCTTGCCGGAAGCGGCACCCTGGCGACGGGCGCGCCGCTCGGCCGGTGGGCCGGGGACGGGTGCCGTTGGTGCGCGGAGGTGTTGCGCCGCGGCGGGGCGACAGGCGGTCGCTCCAGGCCGCCGGGGTTGCTCGGGCCATGGGCCGCGCCGGGCGGGTGTTGTCGACGTGGCGGCCCAGGCGGGGCGGGATCGTCAGCCTCGGCGGCGCGCTCGCCCGTGTCCCCGGCTGCCGCCGCGCGGCGCACGATGCGGCGGGCGACGGTGCGCGGCAGCAGAGCCGACACGTGCGACGAGGCGGGTGGGCCCGACACCGGGCCGTCCCATGGCGGCGTGGTCTGCCCAGGGGCGACAGGCGGCCTCCCGGCGCCCTCCGGGGCCGCGCTGGGCGGGGGTGTGCGGGACCGGGTGGTCGCCCCCGCGGAGCGGGTCAGCGGGCCGGGGCGGCCGGGGTGGCGGCGATCGCGCCGCCGGCCTGGTCGGCGAGGGTGACGGCGACCAGACGGGCCTGGCGGGAGGGGACGGTGCCGGGGGTGGGGAGCAGCATGAAGCGGCCGTGGAAGTGGCCGTTGTGGAAGACGCGGAGCTCGACCTCCTGTTCCGGCAGTCCCAGCGTGTCCGCGTCCCAGGGGCGGCGGCCCCGCACCACGGTGCCGTCCTGCTCGATCCGCGGCGGGTGCCCGACGAGGGTGCCGTACTCGAAACGGCAGCCGCGCAGGTGGAGCAGGCTGACCAGCTGGTCGCGGACGTGCTCGACCACGACGTGCGGGGAGACCGCGGACTGGGCCAGCCGTGCGGTCTCGTGGATGCGCGCGAGGTGGTCGGCGTCGGTGATCGCGATCACCGCGAGCCGCCTGGTGCGGGCGGCGAGCTGGGAGACGGCCAGGCCCACGGCGAGCAGCAGGACCGCCGTCGCCACGTCGCCCGGCCCGCTGATGGTGAACCGCTCGTAGGGCGGGGCGAAGAAGAAGTCGAACCAGGCCGCCGCGGACAGCGCGGCGAGCGCCCCGGCGCGACGGCTGCCGAGGACGGCGACCGCCACGACGGCGACCACCAGCACCAGGGCCACGAGCGTGTTCGACACCTGGGTGCGGAAGGGGACGAGCACCAGGCACACCAGCGGCGGCAGGAGGAGCGCGGCGGGCAGGGCGAGCCGCGTCGGGTGGGGGAACGGGAAGGAAGGGCGCGTCATGGTCATCGCCTCCGTCGAGGGGGCCTGCCGGGCCCCCGTGGTCACCGCAGTGGCGTGGCGGCGTGCAGCGGCAGCCGCCAGGCGTTGCGGCGGTGCACGTCGTCGAGGACCTCGTGGAGCGGGGAGCGGGGTACGGCGAGCACCGGGCAGGCCGCGTGGACCAGGCAGTGCCGGGCCACCGAGGGGCTCAGCAGGCGGCGCAGCCGGCCGCGGCGTCCGGCGCCGACGACCAGCAGGTCGTCCGGGCGGTCCGCGACGTGGGTCAGCGCCCATCCCGCGGGCCCGCGCACGAGGAGCGCGCGCATGGGGAGGTCCGCCGGGAGGCCGCCGAAGGCGGACTCGACGGCGCCGACCAGCTGCTGCCGGGCCCGGTCCTGCCATTCCCGCAGCATCGGCGGGCAGGGGGAGCGCCGGTAGGCGAACTCCCCGCCCGGCGGTTCCCAGGCGAGCACGGTGACCAGCACCGCGCCCGTGCGGCGTGCCTCGGCGGCGGCCCGGTGCAGCGCCGTGAGGCTGCCGAGGGAGCCGCTCACCCCCACGACCACGCGGTGGTTTCCGGCGTCATCCATGCCTTCCATGGAACGACCCGGGCGGGGTGCCGCGGGGGCTTCTTGTCGTCCTCTTGTCGCCGGGCGGCGCACCCCTGACGCCGCCCTGACCCCGCCGGTCCCGACCCGCCGGTCCCGACCCGTCGGCCCTGACCCGCCGGGGTTCAGGCCGGATAGGCGTGCGCCTGGGCCGCCTTGACGGTGGCCCACACCTCGGCGCCGGGGTGCAGTCCGAGTTCGGCGGTGGCCACCGTGGTGAGGTCGGCGGCGAGCGGGAGTTCGCCCCGGACGTCGACGCGGATCTGGTCGCCGTGCGACTCCAGGCCCGCGACCCGGCCGTGCCACAGGTTCCGGGCGCTGGAGCCGGTGGGGCGGTCCCGGTGGAGGGTGACGGCGCCGGGCGGGAAGGCCACGAAGGCCGGGCCGGAGAGTTCCTCGGTGGTGGTGATGGCCGGTCCGCCGTCGATCCGTACGGTGTGCCCCTCGGCGCGGCCCCGGTAGAGGTTGAGGCCGACGAGGTGCGCGATGTAGTCGGTGCGCGGGCGGCGGGCGATCTCGGCGGGGGTGCCCTCCTGGACGGAGCCGCCGTGCTCGATGACCACCAGCCGGTCGGCCAGCACCATGGCGTCCAGCGGGTCGTGCGTGACCAGGACGGCCACCGCCTCGAAGTCGGCCAGGTGGCGGCGGAGCTGGGAGCGGACGTCCAGGCGGGTGCGGGCGTCGAGCGCGGCCAGCGGCTCGTCCAGGAGCAGCAGGCGGGGCCGGGTGGCCAGCGCCCGGGCGAGGGCGACGCGCTGCGCCTGGCCGCCGGAGAGCCGGCGGGGCCGGGCGGCGGCGTGCTCGGCCAGGCCCATCCGCTCCAGCCACGCGGCGGCCTCGGCGCGGGCCCGCGCCTTGGGCACGCCGTGGCAGCGCGGGCCGAAGGCGACGTTGTCCAGCGCGGACAGGTGCGGGAAGAGCAGGTAGTCCTGGAAGACCACGCCGACCGGGCGGGTCTCGGGGGGCGTGCCGTCCAGGGCGGCGCCGTCCAGCCGCAGGTGGCCGGCGGTGAGCGGGGTCAGCCCGGCCAGGGCCCGCAGCGCGGTGGTCTTGCCCGCGCCGTTGGGCCCGAGCAGGGCGAGCACCTCGCCGGGGGCGGCGGTGAGCGTCACGTCGAGGCGGAAGGCGCCGCGGTCGACGACCAGCCGGGCGTCCAGGCCCTCGGGGGCCGGGCTGCCGGAGGTCGCGGGTGCTTTGTCCAGGGAGGTCATGGCGTGGTCATCCAGCGGTCGCGCAGCCCGGCCAGGACGGCGATCGAGACGGCGAGCAGCACCAGGCTGAGCGCGATGGCGGCGGCCGGGTCGCTCTGCAGGGCGAGGTAGACGGCGAGCGGCATCGTCTGCGTACGGCCGGGGAAGTTGCCCGCGAAGGTGATGGTGGCGCCGAACTCGCCGAGCGCCCGTGCCCAGGCCAGGACGGCCCCGGCGGCGATGCCCGGGGCGATCAGCGGCAGCGTCACCCGGCGGAAGGCGGTGAAGCGGGAGGCGCCGAGGGTGGTGGCGGCCTCCTCGTAGCGCGGGTCGGCGGCCCGCAGGGTGCCCTCGACGCTGATGACCAGGAACGGCATCGCGACGAAGGCCTCCGCGACGACGACGCCCGCCGTGGTGAAGGGCAGCGTCACCCCGAACCACTGGTCCAGCCACCGCCCGGCGATGCCGTTGCGGCCCAGCGCCAGCAGCAGCGCGACACCGCCGACGACGGGCGGCAGCACCAGGGGCAGCGTCACCAGGGCGCGCAGCAGCCCGCGCCCGGGGAACTCGGTGCGGGCCAGCAGCCAGGCCAGGGGCACGCCCAGCACGAGGGTCAGCGCGGTGGCGAGGGTGGCGCAGATCAGGGAGAGCCGAAGCGCCTGCCACACCCCGGGACTGGTGAGCTGCGCGGGCAGTTCGCTCCACGGGGTGCGGACCAGCAGTCCGGCGAGCGGCAGCACCAGGAAGACGAGACCGAGCAGGGCCGGCAGCAGCAGCGGCAGGGGCACCGGGGAACGGTGACCCTGCCGGCGGCCGGCGCGGCGCGGCCGGGACTCCAGGAGTTCGGGCGCGCCGCCGCTGTGGTCGGTCATGGGTTGAGGAAGCCCGCCTCGCTCAGCACCTTCGCGCCCTGTTCGGACCGGACGAAGGCGATGAAGGCCTCGGCGGCCCCGGCGTTGGGCGCGTCCTTGAGCAGGACGATCGGGTAGTCGTTGACGGCACCGGCGGACTCGGGGAACTCCACGCCCTCCACCTTGCCGGCGGCGGCCTTCACATCGGTCCTGTAGACCACGGAGGCGTCGACCTCCTTGAGCTCCACCTTCGTCAGGGCGCTCTTGACGTCCTGCTCGTAGGAGACCGGGGTGAGCTTCAGGCCGGCGCCGTCCAGCGCCTTCTGCGCCGCGGCGCCGCAGGGCACCTCCTTGGCGCACAGGGCGACCTTGATCCCGGAGTTGGTGAGGTCCTTGAGGGACGTGACGTCCTCGGGGTTGCCCGGGACGACGGCGATCTCCAGCTGGTTGCGCACGAAGGTCGCGGGCTCGCCGGCCGCGTCGTTGGCGTCGGTGACGATCTGCATGGTCTTGGGGGAGGCGGCGGCGAAGACGTCGGCGGGGGCACCGGAGGTGATGCTGGCGGCGAGCGCGTCGCTGCCGCCGAAGTTGAAGGAGACCTTGGTGCCGGGGTGGGCCGCCTCGAACTCCGTGCCCAGTTCGGTGAAGCTCTCCTTGAGGGAGGCGGCGGCGAAGACGGTGACCGTGCCCTTCAGGTCGCCCGCGGAGGAGGTGCCCGCCGAGGGCGAGGACGACGCGGAGGCGCCGGCGGAGTCGTCCGAGGAGGAACAGGCGCTCAGGGCCAGCAGCACCGCGGTGCCTCCGACGGCCAGCTGAAGGGTCCGGCGGTGCGTGAGACGGGTCATCACAGGGCTGCTCCTCCGAGTCTCTACGGTCTCTCGACGACCACGTTGGTCGACTTGATGACGGCGACCGCCGGGACGCCGGGCTCGAGCTCCAGCTCCTCGGCCGACTCCCGGCTGATCATGGACACCACGCGGAACGGGCCGGCCTGGATCTCCACCTGGGCGGAGACGTCGCCGAGGATCACCTCGGTGACGATGCCCGCGAAGCGGTTGCGGGCCGAGGAGCCGGTGTGCTCGCGTTCGGTGCGGTTGAACTCCCGGGCGAAGGCGGCCAGATCGGGACCCTCGATGATGCGCCGGCCCTGCTCGTCGCGCTCCGCCCGCAGCCGCCCGCCGTCGACCCAGCGCCTGAGGGTGTCGGCGCTCACGCCCATGACTGCGGCCGCCTCGCCGATCCGGTAGGTGTGCATGACTCGATCATAGTGACGCAGATGCGAGCGGGAAGCCCATTGTCGGATTGCATCAGCCGGATCACGGCGCGTGGAGGGTCGCATGTGCGTTTCCGCGACCGCCGTGCGTGGGTACGGTGACCGGGGGAGGTGGAAGCCCGTGACCGTGTCCGTTCCCGCGCCGCCGCCGGGGCTCGCCGGCTTCAGCCTGAGCGGCGACCTGGCCCGCCCCGCGCCGCTCACGGTGCCCGACCTGCGCGCCTGGCCCCAGCACACGGCCCGGGTGAGCTTCGAGTGCCGCACCAGCGGTGTGCAGCACCACCGTTTCGAGGGCCCGTTGCTCCACGAGGTGCTGTGCTCGGCCGGTCCCGGCTTCGACCCCGGCCGCCGCAAGGACCGGTTGCGCTTCCTCATCGCCGTGACCGGGGCGGACGGTCACCACGCGTTGCTGTCCTGGGCCGAGATCGACCCGGACTTCGGGCACGCCCCCGTGCTGCTGGCCACCCGCATCGACGGCACCCCGCTGGACGCCTGCGGCCCGCAACTGGTGCTGCCCCAGGACCGCTGCGGGGCCCGGCACATCAGCGGCATCACCGCCATCCGGGTGGACGGGGGCTACGGCGGCGGGCCGGCGGCGGGGGGCGACCAGGGCGTCTGAGCGGACACTACGATCGGCGGAATGCGATCCTCCCCCGCCGGCCTGGTCCGTGAGTTCCACACCGCCTTCGGCCTCGACGTCCGCCCCCGTCCGACCGAGATCACGCCCGAGCACGCGGCGCACCGTCAGGACCTGCTCGCCGAGGAGGTGGCCGAGGTCGCCGAGGCCTCCGGGACCGGTCCCCTGGACCACCTCGCGCACGAACTGGCCGACGTGGTCTACGTCGCGTACGGCACCGCGCTGGTGCACGGCATCGACCTGGACGAGGTCATCGCGGAGATCCACCGCGCCAACATGAGCAAGCTGGGCCCCGACGGCCGGCCCACCCTGCGGGCCGACGGCAAGGTCCTCAAGGGCGAGCACTACCGGGCGCCCGACGTCGCAGCGGTGCTGCGCGCCCAGGGCTGGACGCCCGCCGGGGAGTAACGCGGCAGCGCGGCGTGTGCAACCGTGAGCCATGCTGCTTCGCCAACTGGAGTACCTGGTGGCGCTCGCCAGGGAACGGCACTTCGCCCGCGCCGCCGACGCCTGCTTCGTCTCGCCGCCTCGCTGTCGGCCGGCATCCGCAAGCTGGAACGCGAGCTGGACGTGCCGATCGTGCGGCGGGGCCGGCGCTTCGAGGGGCTGACCCCGGAGGGCGAACGGGTACTGCTGTGGGCGCACCGCATCCTGGCGGAACGGGACGCGCTGCGGCAGGAACTCGCCGAGATGCGCGGCGGGCCGGCCGGCACGCCGCGGCTCGGCGCGATACCCACGGCGCTGACCGCCGCGTCCCTGCTGACGACGCCGTTCTGCGAGCGGCACCCGGGGGTGCGGGTCAGCCTGGAGTCGCTGTCCTCACGGGAGATCAGCGACCGGCTCGCGGAGTTCGAGCTCGACGCGGCGATGACGTACCTGGACGACGACGCCTGCGCCACGTGCGCCGCTTCCCGCTCTACGAGGAGCGCTACCTGCTGCTCGGCCCCGCGGACGCGCCGCCGGCCGGGCTGCCGGTGGCGCGTTGAGCGCAGGCGGCCGCGCTGCCGCTGTGCCTGCTGTCGTCGCGGATGCGCAACCGCCGGATCATGGACGAGTGCTTCGCCGCGGACGGGGTCACCGCGTCACCGGCCGTCGAGACCGACTCGGTCTCAGGGCTGTACGCGCACCTGGCGGGCTCGGGCGGGCGTTGGTCGAGCGTCATCTCGCACGCCTGGCTGCACATGTTCGGGGTGCCCGCGGGGATGCGCGTGGTGCCGTTGGAGGGGCCCGCGCACGGTCCCCGGGCGGGGCTGGTGATCGCGGACCGGCGGCCCGGCCGGCGCACGTCGCCCCCGCCCACCCCGCCCTTCCCGCCCCGGGCCGGCGGGAGGGAGAATCGACCCCATGACGGAGCGCAAGCCACCGGGCGTCCCCTTCGAGTCCTGGGTCGACAAGCAGATCCGGGAGGCGGCGGAGCGCGGCGCCTTCGACAACCTGCCCGGCGCGGGCAAGCCGCTGGCCGGTCTGGACCGGCCCTACGACGAGCTGTGGTGGATCAGGGAGAAGATGGCCCGTGAGGGGCTGTCCCACCTCCCGGCCAGCCTCAGGCTGCGCAAGGAGGTGGAGGACGCGATGGACGCCGCCTCCCGTGCCCCCTCGGAACCCGAGGTGCGCCGCATCGTCGAGGAGGTCAACGACAAGATCCGCACGGGCCTGCGCACCCCCATGGACGGCCCGCCGCTCAACCTCGTCCCGTACGAGGTGGAGGACGTCGTCGCGCGGTGGCGCGCGGAGCGGGGCTGAGGGCGCACACAGGCGGCCGCCCGCCGGTGGCCCGGGGCGCGGACAACTCGCGGCGGCCCGCTTCAGGTTCGCCCGGGCGGTCGGCGGGCCGGCGCCGGCGCCCCCGGTTGCGGGGCCCGGCGGGCTGAAAAATAGTCGGACTGTGAAAGGGCGGCCACGGGTCAGGTTCCCGGAGGGGCTCCGTGCGCGGTTCGCGGACCTGCCGGGGCGGGTGCGCGCCCTGCGGGCCGACACGGAGCGGCGGTTCCCCATCATCACCCGGCTCGCCGCCCGGCTGCTGAGCGTCAACGTGCTGGACGCCGCCACCCGGCTGGCCGCCCAGGCCTTCCTGACCGCCGTGCCGCTGCTGTTCGTCATCGCGTCCCTCGCGCCGGAGGGCGTGCGCAAGGAACTCCTGGACTCGCTGGTGCGGGTGCTGGGGCTCTCCGGTCCCGCCCGTGACCAGCTGCGCTCGGTCTACGAGTCCGATCCCGGGAACCTGCGGGGGACGGTGGGCGTGGTGGGCACGCTGATGGCCCTGCTGTCGGCGACGGCCTGCAGCCGGGCGATGCAGCGGGTGTGCGAACGCGCCTGGCACCTGCCGAAGTCGGCGGCGCGGATCGCGGCCTGGCGCTGGTTCGCCTGGGTGTGCGCGGCACTGCTCTACCTGGCGGTCCAGGGGCCGCTGCGGGAGGGCTTCGGCGCCGGCCGCTGGCTCGGCGTCCCGCTGTCCCTGGTGAGCGCGGTGGGCCTCTGGTGGTGGACCCAGCACCTGCTGCTGGGCGGCCGGATCGGATGGTGGCCGCTGCTGCCGGGTGCGGTGCTCACCGCGGTGGTCCTGGAGACGGCCGTCTTCGCCGCGCCGCTGTACGTGCCGACGGCGCTCAACCGCAGCCTGCAGACGTACGGCTCGCTGGGCTCGGTGTTCACCCTGCTGTCCGGGCTGATCGCGTTGTGCGTCGTGGCGACGGTGTGCCTCACCGTGGGCGCGGTGTTCCACGGCGACCAGCCCGGGGGCGGCGGTCAGGCGGCCGGTGAGCGCTCCGGCCGGTAGTGGGCGAGCGCCCAGATGATGAAGATGTCGAGCGCGATCAGGATGACCGACCAGAACGGCAGGTAGGGCAGGTACAGGAAGTTCACGATGATGCCCAGGCCCGCCAGGACGACACCCATGATGCGTGACCAGAGCGCGGCGCCGCTGAGCAGCCCCGTTCCGGTGACCACCAGGAGCACTCCGAGGACCAGGTGGATCCATCCCCACCCGGTCAGACTGAACTTGTAGACGTAAGTGCCGACGCGCGCGTACACGTTGTCGGCGGCGATCCCCGAGATGCCCTGGAAGATCGCCAGGACACCGTCGACCAGCAACAGGACGCCGGCGAAGGTGACCCCGCCGCTGACCCAACCGTTGCGGTGGTTGCCGGTCCTGGGTGTCGTGCCGGTGGCTGCCATGGCTGCCTCCTCGCGGTGATGGTGCTTCAGTGCCGCAGCGCCCGCTCCACCTGGGCCTTGACCGTGCCCGTCAGGTCGCGGTTGCTGCGTACCGTGGCCTCGCCGGACTTCTGCGGGGCCACGTCGGCGACGTTGACCACGGCGGCGTCGAGGAGGTTCCCGCTGGTGTCGCGGAAGGTCACCTCGACGGTGTACGTGGCCTGCTTGTCGCCGCTGTTGGTGGCCGTGACCTTGGTGGTGGCCTTGCCGCCCTCGACGGTCACGGGGTCGAGCTTGACGTCGTCCTTCGCGTTGACACCGTTCTTGATCTTCGCCAGCTGGGACTGCGCGGCGGCGGTCGCCGAGGCGACGGCCTCCGCGCCCTCGGACACCAGCGAGGACGCGGCGGACGCGGCCTTCGACGCCTTCTCGGCGGGGGTGCTGTCGTTGTCCGAGCAGGCGCTCGCGGTGAGCGCGACGGCGGACAGTACGACCGCCGCGCACACCGCGCGGCCCCGGTACGGCCTCGTCATTGCCTACCTCCACAGACTCATGCGCCTCAAATGGCACATCATTCACCATACGTATTAAATTGCCGTGTCGCGTGGTGAAGGAGAGGCGGCGGTGGCATGGCGGATTCAGCGCCCCGGAGGCGTGACGATCTCGCCGAACTGCGTGCCCGGCTGTCGGCACTGGAGGCGCGGGAGACCGTTCCCGCACACGCCGGACCGCAGGCCCCGCCGCCTCTCCGACGACGGCCGGTGCGGGCCTTCTTCTCCGCCCTGTTCATCGTCGTGGCCTGCGTCCTGGTGCCGCTGAGCGCGCTGGCGGTCTGGGTCGACTCCGAGATCGGGGACACCGACCGCTACGTCGCCACCGTGGCGCCCCTGGCGAGCGACCCCGCCGTCCAGAACGCCGCCGCCAACCGCATCACGTCCGTGGTGATGCAGCAGATCGACGTCAAGAGCCTCCTGGACGAGGTCGCCCCGCAGGACCGCCCCCGCCTGGACGAACTGCTGGGCCGCGTCTCCGGCCCCCTGACCAGCGGCATCCAGAGCCTGGTGCACTCGACGGCGGACAAGGTCGTGCGCAGCGACGTCTTCGAGAAGGCCTGGACCGAAGCCAACCGCAGGATCCACGACTCGCTGGACAAGGCGCTGACCGGCCAGGGAGGCGGCGCGGTCAAGCTCACCAACGACACCGTGGCCATCGACCTCGCCCCGGTCATCGACCGGGTCAAGCAGCGGCTGGTCGACGCGGGCCTGACGATCGCCGCGAAGATCCCCGAGATCCACACCGACTTCACCGTCGTCCGCTCCGACAAGGTCGGCAAGATCAGGACCGCCTTCCGGCTCCTGCAGCTCGCCGGTTTCTGGCTGCCGATCGTCGCCGTCGTCGTCGCGGCCGCGGGTGTGCTGCTCGCCGTCCGCAGGCGGCGCGCCCTGGTCGCGGCCGCGCTGGGCTTCTCGGCCGCCGCCCTCGTGCTCGGTGCTGCGCTGACCGTCTTCCGGGCGATCTACCTCGACGCGCTGCCCGCGAGCGTCGACCAGCAGGCCGCGGGGACGGTCTACGACACCCTGATCCGCTTCCTGCGCGGGACCGTCCGCGCCGTGTTCGTGCTGGGCGTCGTCGTCGCGCTGGGCGCCTGGCTGAGCGGGCCCGGGCGGTACGCCCGCCGCACCCGCGGGGTGTGGGAGTCCGTGCTGGGCGGCGCGGGCGACGCGGCGCACCGGGTGGGGCTGCGGACCGGTCCCGTCGGCCCCTGGCTCGTCCGCCACAAGGTGCTGGTCGGCTGGATCGTCGTCGCCGCAGGGGCCCTCGCGCTCGCCTTCTGGTCCTACCCGACCGGCTGGGTCGTCCTGGGGCTCGCCCTCGCCGTCGTGTTCGTCCTCGCCGTCGTGGAGTTCCTGGCCCGGCCGGACTGACCGCTCACCCGATCGGCCGCTCCGCGCTGCGCCGGGAAGGCCGCCGCCGGAGGCTGACGGGAGAGCCCGCCGGCGGAGGAGACCAGCCATGAGCCAGACGCAGCCGGCGGGCGGGCGATGACCTTCGGCCTGGCACGCGGCCAGGAGCGGCCCAGGGTGCCGCTGCGGCACGGCGAGGGGGACCGCTCCCTGCTCACCAGCGTCCAGGGGCTCGCCGCGCTGTCGCTGGACGCCCTCAGCTCGGTGGCGTACGGCCCCGAGGCCATCGTCCTCGTGCTGATCGCCGCCGGCACCGCGGCGCTGACCGTGACGCTGCCCGTCATGCTGGTCATCGCGGGGCTGCTGGTCGTCCTGGTCATCTCGTACGGGCAGGTCATCGCGGTGCACCCGGACGGCGGCGGCTCCTACGCCGTGGCCAAGAAGGACCTCGGGAGGCGGGTGAGCCTGCTCGCGGCGGGCAGTCTGGTCGTCGACTACGTGCTCACCGTCGCCGTCAGCCTGGCCGCCGGCGCCGCCAGCCTCGCCTCGGCGTTCCCCTCGCTCACCCCCTACCTGCTGGAGATCTGCCTGGGCGGGCTGGCCCTGCTCACCCTGGTGAACCTGCGCGGCGTCGCCGACAGCGCGCGGGTGCTGATGCTGCCCGCCGCGCTGTTCGTCCTGTCCATCGCGGGGATCGTCGTCGCCGGCCTGCTGCGCGACCACCCCGCGGCCGTCGTCGGCACCCCGCAGCCCGTCCATGTCACCGAGGCGCTGAGCGTCCTGCTGATCCTGAAGGCCTTCTCCTCCGGCTGCTCCGCCCTGACCGGGGTGGAGGCCATCGCCAACGCCGTGCCCTCCTTCCGGCCGCCCAAGGTGCGCCGCGCCCAGCGCACGGAACTGATGCTCGGTGCGCTGCTGGGGCTGATGCTGATCGGGCTGGCGTTCCTCATCCGCCGGGACGAGGTCGCCCCGCGCGGCGGCGTGACCCTGCTGGCCCAGCTGACCGCGGGCTCCTTCGGCACCGGGTGGCCGTACTACGTCAGCAACCTCCTGGTCACCCTCGTCCTCGGGCTGGCCGCGAACACCAGCTTCGGCGGCCTGCCGGTGCTGATGAGCCTGCTCGCCCGGGACAACCGGCTGCCCCACGTGTTCGGGCTGCGCGCAGAGCGGCCCGTCTACCGCTACGGCGTGGTCGCCCTGGCCGTGGTGGCGGCGCTGCTGATCACCGCCGTCGACGCGCAGACGCAACGTCTCATCCCGCTCTACGCCATCGGGGTGTTCACCGGCTTCACCATCAGCCAGACCGGGCTCGTCCGGCACTGGGCGGGGGCACGCCCGCGCGGCTGGGTGCGGCGCGCGGCGCTCAACGGGCTGGGGGCCCTGCTGACCGCGCTGGCCGGGGTGATCCTGGTGACCACCAAGTTCACCGAGGGCGCGTGGATGGTCGTGGTCGTGGTGCCCCTGCTGATGCTGCTCTTCGCACGCATCGAGCACTACTACGCGGAGGTCGGCAGGGAACTCGGCCTCGGTACCGTCCCCGACCGGCCGCGGCGCACCAACAGCCTGGTCATCGTGCCCCTCGGCGGGGTCAGCAGGCTCGCCCGGCACGCGCTGACCGCCGCCATCGCCCTCGGCGACGAGGTCGTCGCGGTGACCGTCGAGCCCGACCAGGACAAGGCGCGCGACCTGCTCGACACGTGGGCCCGCTGGCAGCCCGGCGTCCGCCTCGACGTCATCGAGAGCCCGCACCGCTCACTGGTGCTGCCGATCCTCTCCTACGTCCGCCGCATGTCGCAGGACGGCCGGCAGATCGCCGTCCTCATCCCCGAGATCCAGCCGCGCCACGCCCGGTACCGCATCCTGCAGAACCAGCGCGGCATCCTCCTCGCCACGATCCTGCGCGCCCGCACCGACGCCGTCGTCTGCCTCCTTCCGTACCGGCTGGACATCTGACCCGGCGCCCGCTCCCGGGGCCTGCTCGTGGCCGGGCGGTTGCGCCTACCATCGCGGCCGTGAGAACCGATGCGCACACGGGTGGCCGGGTCCTGGTCGCCGACGACGACGCGGCCATACGCCGGTCGCTGCAGCGGGGGCTGCGGCTGGACGGCTTCTCGGTGAGCCTGGCCGACGGCGGCAGGGCCGCGCTCGCCGCCGTACGCGAGGGGGCGCCGGACGTGGTGGTGCTCGACATCTCGATGCCCGACCTCAGCGGGATCGAGGTGTGCCGCGCGCTGCGCGAGGAGGACAACGACGTCCCGGTCCTGATGCTCTCCGCCCTGGACGAGGCGGCCGACCGGGTCGCCGGGCTCCAGGCCGGCGGGGACGACTACCTGGTCAAGCCGTTCGCGCTGCAGGAACTGGTGCTGCGGTTGCGGGCGCTGCTGCGCCGCCGTCCCCCCGCCGCGGGCGGGCGGGTGCGCGCCGGGGGCCTGCTGGTCGACCCCGCGACGCGGGAGGCCCGGCTGGACGGGGAGCCCCTGGCGCTGACCCGGCGGGAGTTCGAGCTGCTGGAGGTCCTCGCGCGCAACGCCGGGCTGGTGCTCACCCGCGACCAGTTGCTGGACCGGGTCTGGGGCTACGACTTCGACGTGCGCACGGACGCCGTGGACACCTTCGTCAGCTATCTGCGGCGCAAGATGGAGGCGGGCGGGCGGCCGCGGATCCTGCACACGGTGCGCGGCGTCGGCTTCGTCCTGCGGGACGACCGGGACGACCGGGGTGACCGGTCGTGAGGCTGTCCACGCGGGTGGCGCTCGCCGTGGGCGTGGTCGTCCCGCTGCTCGTCCTCGCCTCCGGGGCGCTGCTGATCCGGCTGGTCGCCGCCGACCTGCACGCCCAGCAGGACGCCCATCTGCGGGAGCGCGCCACGGCCGTCGCGACGGACGCCAAGGCCCTGCTGCGGGCCACCGCCGCGGACCGTCCGGCCGCCGAACAGGCCCGCACCCGCAGGCTGTTCAGCTCCGCCCTCGACGTGGGGATCCGGCTGACCGGTCCCGAGGGCACGGTGTCGGGCGGCCCCCAGCCGGACGCGTCGGCGCCGCTGCCCGCCCGCGCGTCCGCACCGGTCACGATCCGGGCCGGGGGTGCCCGCTGGCGCGTGCTGTCGGTACCGGTGAACGGCGGCCGCAAGGGGGTCCGGGGCACCTTGTGGCTGTTCTCGCCGGACGCCGCCACGAAGACCCAGCTGCAGCAGGTGCGCCGCCGGGTGGTGACGGTGGCGTTGCTGGCCGCCCCCGTGTCCGGGCTGCTGGCCTGGACCGCGGCGGGCCGCGCCGTCCGCCCGCTGCGCCGGCTCCAGCAGCGCGCGAGCGGCCTCGACCCGCGCGTCAGCGCCGTCCGCCTGGACCACACCCCGGCCCGGATCACCGAGGTCGACGACCTGGCGCACACGCTGCAGACCGTGCTCGCCCGTTACGACGAGCAGGCCGCCAGGACCGGCGAGGCGCTCGCCACCGCCCGCTCGTTCGCCGCGGTCGCCTCCCACGAGCTGCGGAACCCGCTGATGAGCATGGGCACCAACCTCGACATCCTCGCCGGCCACCCCGGCCTGCCGGACGACGAACGCCAGGAGGTCGTGGACGACCTGCGCGCCGAACACGCCCGCGTGCTGGGCCTGCTGGTCATGCTGCGCGCCCTGGCCCAGGGCGACCTCGTCGAGGAGGACGCCTTCGGCCCGGTCGACGCGGCCGAACTCGTCGACGCCTCCGCGGCCGGCCTGAGGCGCCGCCACCCCGAGGCGCGGGTCGAGGTGACGGCCGCGCCGGGCCTCCTCGTCCACGGCTGGGAGCAGGGGCTGCGCTCGATGACGGACAACCTGCTGGCCAACGCCGCCGTCCACGGCCGCGCTCCGGGAGGGCGGCCCGACGTGGAGGTGCTGCTGCGGCGCAGCCGCGACGAGCGCGCCCCGGCCGTCGTCCTCACCGTCGACGACCACGGCCCCGGCATCCCGCCCGAGGCGCGGGCCGCCGTCTTCGCCCGCTTCCACCGGCGTCCCGACAGCCCCGGTTCCGGGCTCGGACTGACCCTGGTCGCCCAGCAGATCGCGCTGCACCGGGGGACGATCGCCGTGCTGGACCGGCCCGACGGCACGCCCGGCACCCGTTTCGAGGTGCGGCTCCCGCTCAGCGGCGTCCGCGACCCGGAACCGACCCTGCCGCTGCCGCGCCGCGACTGGCTGTCGGAACGCTCCGGGGAGCCACAAGGTTTCCACAAAGACGGTCCCTAGCTTCCGTGGTGAAGGCGCTTCGCGCTTCCGACCCGAGGGAGGACCTCATGCGAGCCCGCACCACCGTCGTGGCCCTGGCCACCGTCGTCACCCTGCTGGGCCTCGCCGGCCCGGCCACCGCCGACAGCGGCAACCCGTCCCCGGCCGCCGCGCCCACCGGGGACGGCGCCAAGGGCCTGTGCAAGCGCGCCGGGAAGATCGACGCGCGCATCGACCGCGCGCTCAAGCGGCTGAACGGGCCGGTCACCCGGCGCGGTTCGGTCGAACGGCTGGAGAAGCGGGTCGCAGGCGCCAAGGCCGCCGGGCACGACGAGATCGCGACCTACCTCAACGACCGGCTGACCTTCCGCAAGTCCCTCGTGCCGACCCTGGAGAAGCGCCGCACCGACCTCGCGCGGGTCCGCAGCTGGTGCGCCTCCCACGACAACGGGGCCGCCTCGTGACCCGCCGCCTCGCGGCACTGGCCGTGGCCGCGGCGGCCTGCGCGGGACTGCTCACCGCCTGCGGCCCGTCCGGCGGTTCCTCCTCGGCCCCGACCGCCCCGGCAGCTCCGTCGGCTCCGGCGGCTCCGGCGGCTCCGTCCGGTTTCTCCCGCATCGTCGACGGCGCGGAGAGCGCGGCCGCCGCGGCGGACGCCGACGCGGCGCGCGGGGACGGCTGATCAGGCCGGGTCGAACAGGGCGCTGACCGACTCGCCGTCGTGGATCCGCCGCACGGCCTCGGCCAGGGCGGGCGCCACGGAGAGCACCCGTAGCTTCTCGGTGTGCTGCTCCTCCGGCACGGGCACCGTGTTGGTGCACACGATCTCCAGCACGTCGGGCTGCTCCGACAGGCGCTTGAGGGCGCCCGCCGCGAACAGGCCGTGCGTGCAGGCGACGCGGACCGAACGGGCGCCGAGCTCCCGCAACCGCGCCAGCAGTTCCAGGACCGTGCTGCCCTTGGCGATCTCGTCGTCCAGGACGATCACGTCCCGGCCGGCGACCTCGCCGATCACCGATCCGATGCTGACCCGGTCGCCGGCGAACCGCTGCTTGGCCCCGGCCGCGACCTGCACCCCCAGCATCCGGGCGAAGGCGGCCGCCTCCTTGGCGTTGCCCAGGTCCGGGGAGACCACCGTGGTGCGCGACAGATCGTCGCCGCGGAAGTGGGCGGCCAGCTCGCGCAGCGCGTGCAGGTGGTCGACGGGGACGCTGAAGAAGCCGTGCACCTGCGGGGAGTGCAGGGTCATGGTGAGCACCCGGCTCGCGCCCGCCGCGACCAGCAGGTCGGCGACGAGACGCCCCCCGATCGAGATCCGGGGGGCGTCCTTCTTGTCCGAGCGTGCGTAGGCGTAGTGCGGCATGACGACGGTGATCCGGCCCGCGGAGGCGCCCCGTGCGGCGTCGCACATCAGCAGCAGTTCCACCAGGTGCTCCTGGACCGGGGCGACCAGCGGCTGGATCAGGAAGACGTCCCGTTCACGGCAGTTGGCCTGCAACTGCACTTCCAGGCAGTCGTTGGCGAAGCGGCTGACGCGCGCCGGGCTGAGCGGCACGCCCAGATGGGCGCAGAGCTCCGCGGCCAGTCGGGGGTGGGCACTGCCGCTGAAGACCGCGATGTCGCGCACGGGGTCATCCTAGGGGCCGGGCTCACCCAGACGGCGCAGCACCGTGTCCCAGTCGGGGGCGGGCGGCGGCACGCGCAGGGTACCCACTTCGATGTCCTTGAAGCCGCTGGACGTCGACACGCACACCACGGGGCCGTCGAAGCGGTCCGCGCCATACTGGCGGAGCCCGGCCAGCCCGGCCGCGGCGGACAGCTCCGTCCACAGGCCCGCGCGGGCCAGCTCGGCGCGCGCCGCGGCCAGTTCGGCGTCGGTGACGAGCAGGGCCTCGCCGCCGCTGTCGCGTATCGCCGGGACCCCGCGGTAACTCCCCACCTGGCAGGCGATGGAGTAGGCGCCCGTCGGGGCGACCGGCACGGTGACCGCGGGCAGTCCCCGGCGGAGGGCGGCGGCGAGCGGGCCGCCCGCGGCAAGTTCGCAGCTGAACAGGCGCGGGACGGCGGAGGTGAGGCCGAGGCGGCGGAGTTCGGCGAAGCCCTTGGCGATGCCGAAGAGCAGCTCCCCGTAGCCGGTGGGAACGAACACCGCCGCGGGGACGCCGACGTCGCCGAAGACCTCGTACGCGACGGTCTTGTAGCCCTCCGCGCCGAAGGGGTGCCCGGTGTGCGTCGGGGTCAGGTTGCTCACCGGGTGGAGGCCGTACTCCACGCTGATGCGGCGCACCAGCGGCCGGCGCGCTTCCACGGGCACGGGCAGCACCTCGGCACCGTAGGCGTGCAGGAAGGAGACGACCGCCGGGGGCGCCTGCGGGGAGGTGAGGACGACGCAGCGCAGTCCGGCCCGGGCGGCGTACGCGGCGGCGGAGGCACCGTGGTTGCCGGAGGAGGCGACGACGACGCCGGGCGCGCCGCAGGCGAGGGCCGCGCTGACCGTGCAGCGGTTGAGGCGGTCCTTGTGGCTCCAGGTCGGATTGCGCGACTCGTCCTTGACCAGGACGCCGCCGCCCAGGTCGATCAGTGGGGTGCCGCCCTCGCCCAGTCCCGGCGCCGCGAGCGGCGGCAGCAGGGGCGCCCAGCGGTCCAGGCCGTGCCGGGGGGCGGTGCCCGGGGTGCCGAACAGGCCGTCCGGGACGCGGTCGTAGGCGTAGTCGACCTCGA
Source organism: Streptomyces sp. PA03-5A (assembly GCF_033792725.1). Lineage (NCBI taxonomy): Bacteria > Bacillati > Actinomycetota > Actinomycetes > Kitasatosporales > Streptomycetaceae > Streptomyces > Streptomyces sp. PA03-5A. Next base: position 27,864 of record NZ_JARAVL010000003.1, read on the forward strand.
CGGGGTAGGAGACGGTGTCCGTGCTGGTCCGCGGGCAGCCCTCCGTCAGCGGCGGCCACAGGGGGTAGCCGACGGCGGGGTCACCGAGCGAACGCTGGCCGACGGCCAGGGAGTCCGTTGCCACGCGTCCGAGGGTATGCCACAGGGAACGCCCCGGGCCCGGGGCCCACCTGGCACTTCACGTAGAGTGCGGCTGCTGTGCCCGACCGTTCCCGCCGACCTCCGAGGTGACCGTGATGGACGACGACGCGTCCGCCCCCGTGGCCGTCGTCGGGATCGGCGCCGACGGCTGGCCCGGTTTGCCCGGGGCGTCGCGCGAGGCGCTCACCGGGGCCGGGGTCGTCCTCGGCGGCCCGCGCCAGCTGGAGCTGCTGCCCCCCGAGGTGACCGCCGAGCGGGTCGCCTGGCCGTCGCCGCTGCGGCCGGCCGTGGCGGGGCTGATCGCGGCGCACGCGGGGCGGCGGATCGCGGTGCTGGCCAGCGGTGACCCCATGTTCCACGGCATCGGCCGGACCCTCACCGAGGTGCTGGGAGCGGACCGCCTCCGGGTGCTGCCCCAGCCCTCCTCGGTGTCGTACGCCTGCGCGCGGCTCGGCTGGGCGGTGGAGGACACCGACGTGGTGAGCCTGGTGGGGCGGCCACCGGCCACGCTGGCGGGCGCGCTGTACGACGGGCGCCGGGTGCTGGTGCTGAGCCGGGACGCGGACACCCCGGCCGTGGTGGCCGGGCTGCTGCGCGAACGGGGCTACGGCGCCAGCCGGTTGCGGGTGCTGGAGCAGCTGGGCTCGCCCCGCGAACGGATCCTGGACGGCACCGCCGGCGACTGGCCGCACCCGTCCGGCGATCCGCTGAACGTCGTCGCGGTCGAGTGCGCCGCGGAGCCGGCCTCCGCGCCGCGTCCTGGCCTGGTCCCCGGGCTGCCCGACAGCGCGTACGAGCACGACGGGCAGCTCACCAAGCGCCACGTACGGGCCGCGACCCTGGCCGTGCTCGCGCCCGCGCCCGGCGAGCTGCTCTGGGACGTGGGCGGCGGCTCGGGCTCGATCGCCGTCGAGTGGATGCGGGCGCACCGCACCTGCCGCGCGGTCACCGTGGAACGTGACGCCGTCCGCGCGGAGCGCATCGCCCGGAACGCGGCCGCGCTCGGCGTCCCGGCGCTGCGGGTGGTGACCGGCGCCGCCCCGGCCGCGCTGGACGGACTGCCCGTCCCCGACGCCGTCTTCGTCGGCGGCGGGCTCACCGCGCCCGGCCTCCTGGAGGCCTGCTGGGCGGCCCTGCGGCCGGGCGGGCGGCTGGTCGCCAACACCGTCACGCTGGAGTCCGAGGCCCTGCTCGCGCGGTGGTACGCCCGGCACGGGGGCGATCTCGTCCGGCTCGCCGTCGCGCACGCCGCCCCGGTCGGCGGCTTCACGGGCTGGCGCCAGGCCATGCCCGTCACCCAGTGGTCCGCCGTCAAACCCGCGGGAGTGCAGCCATGACCGTCCACTTCATCGGCGCCGGACCCGGCGCCGCCGACCTGATCACCCTGCGCGGCCTGCGGATCCTGGCGGCCAGCAAGGTGTGCCTCTACGCCGGGAGCCTCGTCCCCCGCGAACTGCTCGCCGAGTGCCCGCCGGACGTCCGGCTCGTGGACACGGCCCAGCTCACCCTCGACCAGATCACGCAGGAGCTGGTCCGCGCCCACGAGGAGGGCCACGACGTGGCCCGGCTGCATTCCGGCGACCCCTCCGTGTTCAGCGCCGTCGCCGAGCAGATGCGCCGCCTCGACGCGGCCGGCGTCCCGTACGACGTCGTCCCCGGCGTCCCCGCCTTCGCGGCGGCCGCCGCGGCCCTGAAGCGGGAGCTGACGGTGCCGACCGTCGGCCAGACCGTCATCCTCACCCGCATCGCGCAGCAGGCCACGCCCATGCCGCAGGGGGAGGACCTGGCGACGCTGGGCCGCAGCGGTGCGCTGATCGTGCTGCACCTGGCGGCCCGCTACGTCGACCGCGTGGTGGCCGAACTCACCCCGCACTACGGGGCCGACTGCCCGGCGGCCGTCGTCGCGATGGCCTCGCGCCCCGACGAACTGGTGCTGCGCGGGACGCTCGACGACATCGCGGAGCAGGTCAAGGCGGCCGGTGTGGTCCGCACGGCGGTCATCATCGTCGGCCGCACGCTGGGCGCGGAGCAGTTCCGCGACAGCCACCTGTACTCGGCCGAGCGCGTCCACCGGCACGCGGCGGACTGCGGCGCATCCTCCTAGGGTTCCCGCCCGGGGCCTCGGCCGAGGTCGTAGTCGAACCAGATCCGGTGGGTGCCGTCCTCATCGACCGCGAGCCCACCGGTGCCGGTGATGCCGGTCAGTGCGGCGGTGCCGCTCGTGGGGACGATGACGAAGAACTCGGCGGCGCGGTCGCTCCCGGAGGTCGTCGCCGAGTGCGCGAAGTTGAAGGTGCCCTCACGGCCGTTCAGCGTCCCCTCGAAGGACTCCATCGCCACGTACGTCCCGATGCCGCTCGCCTGGTCGTATGCGGCGGTGAACAGGGTCGACGAGCGGCCGGTGACCTCGCCCTCGAAGGTCTTCCCGATCGTGGCGACCCCGACCGGGGTCCCGGTGGTCACGGCCGGCTCCGGCACGAGCTCGGTCGGCACGAATGCCGTGACGGTGAACGTTCCCGCGGCTCTCATGCGCCGAGCCTAGCGACGGGTCCGGGCCCGCGCGGCGGGTCAGCCGGCGCGGCCGACGATCGTCCCGGCGCGGTCGACGCAGATGACGTCGACGCCGACGGGGGCCTCGCGCAGGACGCCGACGGCGGTGCGGCGGGCGGCCTCGGCGACCAGGTCGCCGAGGGGGACGCCGTGGGCGAGGCACGACTGGACCGCCTGGAGGCCGGTGTTGGCGGTGGCGACGGCCTCGGCCAGGGCCTCGTCGGCGCCGCCGCGGCGGGCCAGGTCCGCGAGGAAGGCCTTGTCGACCTGGGAGCGGGAGGAGTGCAGGTCGAGGTGCCCGGCGGCCAGCTTGGACAACTTGGCGAAGCCGCCCGCGATGGTGAGCCGCGGCACCGGGTGGCGGCGCAGGTACTTCAGCACGGCGCCCGCGAAGTCCCCCATGTCCAGCAGCGCGTCCTCGGGCAGCCCGTGCACGGCGACGGCGACCTTCTCCGACGTCGACCCCGTGCAGCCCGCGACGTGGGTGCGGCCCGCCGCCCGTGCCACGTCCACACCGCGCCGGATGCTGTCGATCCACGCCGAGCAGGAGTAGGGCACGACGATGCCCGTGGTGCCGAGCACCGACAGCCCGCCGAGGATGCCGAGCCGTGGGTTCCACGTGCTGCGCGCCAGCTCCTCGCCGTCGTCGATGGAGACGGTGATCTCGGCGTCGCAGGCGGCGCCGTGGCGGGCCGCGACCTCGGCGAGGTGGTCGCGCATCATCGTGCGCGGGACGGGGTTGACGGCGGGCTCGCCGACGGCGAGCGGGAGCCCGGGCCGGGTGACGGTGCCGACGCCGGGGCCGGCACGGAAGACGACCCCGCTGCCGGGGGCGCCGTGGCGCACGGTGGCCCGGACGAGCGCGCCGTGGGTGACGTCGGGGTCGTCCCCGGCGTCCTTGACGACGCCCGCGGTGGCCCAGCCGGGGCCGCGCTCCTCCACCGCCAGGGCGAAGGCGGGGCGCTGCCCCTTCGGCAGGGTGATCGTCACCGGGTCGGGGAACTCGCCGTCCAGCAGGGCGGTGTACGCGGCCGTGGCGGCCGCCGTCGCGCAGGCGCCGGTGGTCCAGCCGTGCCGCAGCCCGGTCCGCTCCAGCTGGGCGCTCCGGCCGCCGCTCACGGCGCACCGTAGGGTGCGGGGGTGACCGGCAGACAGCAGCACGTCCTCGTCCTGGGCGGCACCACGGAGGGACGCCGCCTCGCGGAGGCGCTGGCCGCCGAACCGGCGGCGTGGCGGGTCACCAGCTCGCTCGCGGGGCGGGTGGAGCGGCCGCGGCTGCCGCCGGGCGAGGTGCGCACCGGCGGCTTCGGCGGCCCGGCGGGGCTCGCGGCGTGGCTGCGCGCGCACGCGGTCGACGTGGTCATCGACGCCACCCATCCTTTCGCCGGGACGATGTCCTTCAACGCCGCCGAGGCGGCCTCGGCCACCCATGTTCCCCTGCTCGCGCTGCGGCGCCCCGGGTGGGTCGCCGGTCCCGGCGACCGCCGGCACCCGGTGGCCTCACTGGCGGAGGCGGCCCGGGTGCTGCCGGAGCTCGGCCGGCGGGTCTTCCTCACCACGGGCCGTACGGGGCTGGCGGCCTTCGCGGGGGTCACGGACCTGTGGTTCCTGGTGCGTTCGGTGGACGCCCCGGAGCCGCCGCACCCGCCGCGGATGGAGGTGCTGCTGGACCGCGGCCCGTTCACCCTGGACGGGGAGCTGGAGCTGATGCGCCGGCACCGCGTCGACGTGCTGGTCACCAAGGACAGCGGCGGCACCGCCACCGCGCCCAAGCTCGCGGCCGCCCGCGAACTGGGCCTGCCCGTGGTCGTCGTGGAGCGCCCGCCGGTCCCGGCGGGCGTCCCCGTCGTCCCGGACGTGCCGGGCGCGCTGGAGTGGCTCCGCGCGCGCACGGCCTGAACGGGGTCCCGGGCGTCAGGCCGGGTAGCGCCGCGGCGTCCACACCACCGTGGTGCCGTCGCCGCGCCGCACCGCCCTCGTCTGCGACGAGCCGACGAGCAGCACGCACCGCATGTCGACGGTCGCCGGGTCCAGGTCCTCCAGCGTCGTGACCCGTACGGCCTGCTCGGGTCCACCGACGTCCCGGGCGACGACCACGGGCGTCCCCGGCACACGGCCCTCGCGGAGCACCTTCAGCGCGGTCTCCAGTTGCGTCCTGCGGCTGTGGGAGGCCGGGTTGTACAGGGCGAGCACGAGGTCGGCGGCCGTGGCGGCGCGCAGCCGCTCCTCGACGACCGTCCAGGGCTTGAGCCGGTCCGACAGCGACACGACCGCGTAGTCGTGACCGAGGGGCGCGCCCGCGAGCGCCGCCGCCGACTGGGCGGCGGTGATGCCCGGCACGACCCGTACGCGGACGCCGAGGTAGGGCTCGGCGGAGGCGGCCTCCAGCACCGCCGTGGCCATGGCGAAGACGCCCGGGTCGCCCGAGGACACCACGGCGACCCTCCGCCCGCGCCGGGCGAGGTCGAGGGCGAACTCGGCGCGTTCGGCCTCGACGCGGTTGTCGGAGGCGTGCCGGGACTGCCCGGGGCGGACCGGGACGCGGTCCATGTAGGTGGTGTAGCCGACGAGTTCGTCCGCCCCGGCGAGCGCGGCCCTCGCCTCCGGCGTCAGCCACATCGGCCCGGCAGGGCCGAGGCCGACGACCACGACCTCGCCGTCCGCCGGGGACGGGTCGGGGGCGGGCCGTTCGTCGACGCGGCTGGGCAGCACGGCGACGGCGAAGTAGGGCACCGACTCCGGGTCGACGTCGGCCAGCATCTCCAGGCGCTCGGCGTCCATCGTGGCCCGCTCGACGTAGTGCGCGTCCGCCAGCCGCCCGGCGGTCCCCAGGGCCCGGCGCACGGCGGGGAACGTGCGGCCGAGCTTCATCACGGCCGCCGCGTCGGCGGTCGCCAGCCGGGCCGCCAGCTCCTCCTCCGGCAGCGTGCCGGGCAGGATCGTCAGGACCTCCTCGCCCTCCACCAGGGGCCGCCCGATGCGTGCGGCGGCGGCGCTGACGGAGGTGACGCCGGGGATCACCTCGGCCGGGTAGCGGTCGGCGAGCCGCTTGTGCATGTGCATGTACGAGCCGTAGAAGAGCGGGTCGCCCTCCGCGAGCACGGCGACGGTGCGCCCGGCGTCCAGGTGCGCGGCGAGCAGCTCGGCCGACTCGGCGTAGAAGTCGTCCAGCGCGCCGCGGTAGCCGCCGGGGTGGTCGGTGGTCTCCGTCGTGATGGGGTACATCAGCCGCTCCTCGATCTGCTCGGGGCGGATGTGCGCCGCGGCGATGGAGCGGGCGATGCTGCGGCCGTGCCGGGCGCAGTGGTACGCGATGACGTCGGCGGAGCGGATGACCTCCACGGCCCGCACGGTCATCAGGGAGGGGTCGCCGGGGCCGAGGCCCACTCCGTAGAGACGGCCGGTGGTCATAGGATTTCGCTTTCGGTCGCAATGGCGTTGAGGGCGGCCGCCGCCAGGGCGCTGCCGCCGCGCCGGCCCCGCACCACCAGGTGCTCCAGGCGCGAGGGGTGCGCGGCCAGGGCGTCCTTGGACTCGGCGGCGCCGACGAAACCGACGGGCACGCCGATGACCGCCGCGGGGTGCGGGGCGCCCGCCTCGATCATCTCCAGCAGGCGGAACAGGGAGGTCGGGGCGTTGCCGACGGCGACGACGGCGCCCTCCAGCCGGTCCCGCCACAGTTCCATCGCGGCGGCGCTGCGCGTGGTGCCGAGTTCGGCGGCGAGCGCCGGGACGGCGGGGTCGGAGAGGGTGCAGACCACCTCGTTGTCCGCGGGCAGCCGCTTGCGGGTCACGCCGCTGGCGACCATCTGCACGTCGCAGAGGATCGGTGCCCCGGCGCGCAGCGCGGCGCGCGCGTCCGCGACCACTGAGGGGCTGTAGGCCAGGTCCCGTACGAGGTCGGTCATGCCGCAGGCGTGGATCATGCGGACGGCGACCTGCGCCACGTCCGGTGGCAGGCCGTCGAGTTCCGCCTCGGCGCGGATGATGGCAAAGGACTGACGGTAGATCTCCGGTCCGTCCTTCTCGTACGCGGTCACGTCGTCCTCGGGGGTGGTGGGGTGCTGGTGCTGGCGCGGCGGGCGGTGTGCAGGGCGGCGGGCAGGTCCGCGGTGACGTCGGCGGGTTCGGCGGAGGCGGCGCCGGCCACGGCGACGCGGTAGCGGCCGTCGGCGCCGGCGACCGCGTCGACCCACGAGCCGTCCGGGTGGCCGCAGCGGCGTTCACAGCCGGAGAAGTGCACGGGCAGCAGGCGGTGCCCCGGTTCGGGGGCGGCGTCGCGCAGCGCGGCCCCGGCGTCGGCGCGTACGTCCGCCAGCGACTTGGCGCACCCGGGCCGCCCGGCGCAGGCGGTCACCCCGCGCCACGGGGAGTCCTCGCCCGTCAGGAACCCGGCGGCGGCCAGGCGTTCCAGCGCCTCGGGGGCCGCGTCAGCCGGGAGTCCCGGCAGGACGGCGCCGCGCCAGGGCGTGATCCGCAGCTCGCCTTCGCCGGAACGTGCCGTCTCCGCGAGGAGCCGCCAGGCCCCGGTGGTGAGGCGGCCCAGGCGTACGCTCACGGACAGCGCGCAGGTGGTTCCGCCCGGGTGAGGGACGGGACCGAGCCGGGGAGGGCCGCCCGCGGTGGCGTCCGAGGGGCCTGCGGGAGGGGCGCCCGCCGCGTGCAGCAGCACGGCGAGGGCGGTGCCGTCCGGGTCGATGTCGGTGACGCGCCAGGCACGGGCGCCGCGTTCGGCGGCGAGGGTGAGGAAGGTCTCCGCGGTGCGTACCGCCCAGCGCGGCGCGTCGTCGGCCGGTACCTCCGCGACGGGCCGCCCGGCGATGCGGAGTTCGGCCGTGGCGGTGCCGGACCGCGCGATCAATGTCACATCGGCGCCGAGCGCTGCGGTGTCACCGCGGCCGTCGTCGAGGGCGAACAGGAAGCGGCCGGAGAGTCCCGCGGCGGCCGGTGAGGCGCACAGCAGGGCGTCCAACTCGCTTATCCAGCCCCGCAGGTCGCCGTGGCCGCGGCCGTCGAGCCCGGCGAGCGGCGAGGCGACGACGTTGCGGGCCCGTTCGTGGGCCCACGAGGGCAGCAGTCCCACCGCGCCGAGCAGCGCCGCCAATTCCGTCCCCGCGCCGGGATCGCGCAGCCCGCGCACCTGCAGGTTCCCGCGGGAGGTGAGGTCGATGCGGCCGTCGCCGAGGCGGTCCGCGGCGGCCGCCAGGGCCTCGGACTGACGTACCGTCAGCAGCCCGCCGGGGATGCGGATCCGGGCCAGCGCACCGTCGTCGGCGGCGTGCAGCCGCAGTGCGCCGGGGCAGGCGTCGTCGCGTCCGCGCCCCGCCGTCGCTGCGGCGAAGGCGCCGCTCACGGGGGGATCGGAGGGCGACGGCATGGCCGCGAGCATACCCGCGGGGTACTCGGGGACCTACGGGCCGCGGGGCCCGTGCGAGCGGCCCAGCGCTTACTATGCTGCGCGGGCAGGTCACCCAGCCGCGCCCACGCCATCGACGGCATCAGCGGAGGAAACCGGTGCGATTCCGGTGCGGTCCCGCCACTGTCACCGGGGGCCGGCGCACGAGCGCCGGGCCTCGGGAGCCAGGAACTCCCGCCGTCCTCCACCGGCCCGGGGCGCGGACCCCGAGGAAGGCACGCCTGACGTGATCCTGCTGCTGTCGACCTCCGACACCGACCTGCTCAGCGCCCGCGCCGCGAACGCCGCCGGCGGTGCCGTCCCGTTCCGCTTCGCCAACCCCGCCCGGCTGGGGCCGGAGGACCTGCCCGGCCTCCTCGACGGCGCCGACCTGGTCGTCGTACGGCTCCTCGGCGGACGCCGCGCCTGGGAGGAGGGCCTGGACGCGCTGCTCGCTGGGCCCCGGCCGGTGGTCGTGCTCACCGGTGAACAGGCCCCGGACGCACAGCTGATGGAGCTGTCCACCGTGCCCGTCGGCATCGCGGCCGAGGCCCACGCGTACCTCGCGCACGGCGGCCCGGCCAACCTGGAGCAGCTGGCCCGCTTCCTGTCCGACACGGTGCTGCTCACCGGGCACGGCTTCGAACCCCCCGCCTCCGCCTCCTCCTGGGGCAGGCTGGAGCGCGCCGCGACCGTCACCGACGGCCCGCTGGTCGCCGTCCTCTACTACCGGGCCCACCACATGAGCGGCAACACCGCGTTCGTGGAGGTCCTGTGCACCGCGATCGAGCAGGCCGGCGCCCGGGCGCTCCCGCTGTACGTGGCCTCGTTGCGCGCGCCCGAACCCGAGCTGCTCGACGCCCTGCGCGGTGTGGACGCCGTCGTCACCACCGTGCTGGCGGCCGGCGGCACCCGCCCGGCCGACGCCTCGGCGGGCGGCGACGAGGAGGCCTGGGACGCGGGGGCGCTCGCCTCGCTGGACGTGCCGGTGCTGCAGGCGCTCTGCCTGACCTCCTCCCGTGGGACGTGGGAGGGCAGCGACGAGGGCCTGTCCCCGATGGACGCCGCGACGCAGGTCGCCGTCCCCGAGTTCGACGGCCGGCTGATCACCGTCCCGTTCTCCTTCAAGGAGGTCGACGAGGACGGCCTGCCCATCTACGCCGCCGACGCCGAGCGCGCCGCCCGCGTCGCGGGCATCGCCGTCCGCCACGCGCGGCTGCGGCACATCCCGGTCGCGGAGCGCCGTCTGGCGCTCGTGCTGTCCGCGTACCCGACCAAGCACTCCCGGATCGGCAACGCGGTGGGCCTCGACACCCCCGCCAGCGCGGTCGCGCTGCTGCGCCGGCTGCGCGCGGAGGGCTGGGACTTCGGGCCCGGGCACGAGATCCCGGGCCTGGTCTCCGGTGACGGCGACGAGCTGATCCGGGCCCTGATCGACGCGGGCGGCCACGACCAGGAGTGGCTGACCGAGGAGCAGCTGGCCGCCAACCCGGTGCGCATTCCGGCCGCCGACTACCGCCGCTGGTTCGCCGCGCTGCCGCAGGAGCTGCGGGACGCGGTGACGGAGCACTGGGGCCCGCCGCCCGGCTCGATGTTCGTCGACACCAGCGCCGATCCCGAGGGCGACATCGTGCTGGCCGCGCTGCGCCGCGGCAACCTGCTGATCCTCATCCAGCCGCCGCGCGGCTTCGGCGAGAACCCGATCGCCATCTACCACGACCCGGACCTGCCGCCCTCCCACCACTACCTCGCCGCGTACCGCTGGATCGCCACCGCGCAGGCCGACGGCGGCTTCGGCGCCGACGCGATGATCCACCTGGGCAAGCACGGCAACCTGGAGTGGCTGCCCGGCAAGAACGCGGCCCTGTCCGCCGCCTGCGGCCCCGACGCCGCCCTCGGCGACCTCCCGCTGATCTACCCGTTCCTCGTCAACGACCCCGGCGAGGGCACCCAGGCCAAGCGCCGCGCCCACGCCACCCTCGTCGACCACCTGGTCCCGCCGATGGCCCGCGCGGACTCCTACGGCGACATCGCGCGCCTGGAGCAACTGCTCGACGAGCACGCCGCGATCGCCTCCATGGACCCGGCCAAGCTGCCCGCCGTGCGCGCCCAGATCTGGACGCTGATCCAGGCCGCGAAGCTCGACCACGACCTGGGCCTGGAGGACCGGCCGCACGACGCGGAGTTCGACGACTTCCTGCTGCACGTCGACGGCTGGCTCTGCGAGATCAAGGACGCCCAGATCCGCGACGGCCTGCACGTGCTGGGCCAGGCCCCCACCGCCGCCGCGCGTGTCAACCTGGTGCTGGCGATCCTGCGTGCCCGGCAGATCTGGGGTGGCACCACCGCGCTGCCGGGGCTGCGCGAGGCCCTGGGCCTCGACGAGTCCGCGGCCACCCGCGTGACCGCGGACGCGGCCGAGGAGCAGGCCCGCGCGCTGGTGCAGGCCATGGAGGACGCGGACTGGGCGCCGGAAGCCGTCGCCGAGACCGCCAAGGGCCTGCCAGAGGACGTGGCCCGCGTGCTGGAGTTCGCCGCCCGGCAGGTCGTGCCGCGGCTGGCCCGTACGACGGACGAGACCGATGCCGTCGTGCACGCCCTGAACGGCGGTTTCGTGCCCGCCGGCCCGTCCGGCTCGCCGCTGCGCGGCCTGGTCAACGTGCTGCCGACCGGCCGCAACTTCTACTCCGTCGACCCCAAGGCCGTGCCCAGCAGGCTCGCCTGGGAGACCGGCCAGGCCCTCGCGGACTCCCTCCTCGCCCGCTACCGCGAGGACAACGGCGGCACCTGGCCGGAGTCGGTGGGCCTGTCGCTGTGGGGCACCAGCGCGATGCGCACCGCGGGCGACGACGTCGCCGAGGCGCTGGCGCTGCTCGGCGTGCGGCCGGTGTGGGACGACGCGTCCCGCCGGGTCACCGGCGTCGAGGCCGTTCCCGCGCAGGAGCTGGGCCGCCCGCGCGTCGACGTCACCCTGCGCATCAGCGGCTTCTTCCGGGACGCGTTCCCGCACGTCGTGGGCCTGCTGGACGACGCGGTACGGCTGGCCGCGGGCCTGGACGAGCCGGACGAGGTCAACTTCGTGCGCGCCCACACCCGCGCCGACCTCGCCGCGCACGGCGACGAACGGCGCGCCACCACCCGCATCTTCGGCTCCCGGCCGGGGACGTACGGGGCGGGTCTGCTGCAGCTGATCGACAGCCGCGACTGGCGCAGCGACGCCGACCTCGCCGAGGTCTACACGGTCTGGGGCGGCTACGCCTACGGGCGCGGCCTCGACGGGCGCCCGGCCCGCGAGGAGATGGAGACCGCCTACCGGCGGATCGCGGTGGCCGCGAAGAACACCGACACCCGCGAGCACGACATCGCCGACTCCGACGACTACTACCAGTACCACGGCGGCATGGTCGCCACCGTCCGCGCGCTGACCGGCCGTTCCCCCGAGGCGTACATCGGCGACTCCACCCGCCCGGAGACGGTGCGCACCCGCTCCCTGGCCGAGGAGACCTCCCGGGTCTTCCGCGCCCGGGTCGTCAACCCCCGCTGGATCGAGGCGATGCGGCGGCACGGCTACAAGGGCGCCTTCGAACTGGCCGCCACCGTCGACTACCTCTTCGGCTACGACGCCACGACCGGTGTCGTCGCCGACTGGATGTACGACAAGCTCGCCCGCACCTACGTCCTGGACCCGGAGAACCGCGCCTTCCTCCAGGAGGCCAACCCCTGGGCGCTGCACGGCATGGCGGAGCGGCTGCTGGAGGCGGAGTCGCGCGGCATGTGGGCCGAGCCGGACCCGGAGGTCGTCGAGCAGTTGCGGCAGGCCTTCCTGGAGACCGAGGGCGACCTGGAGGGCGGGGAGTAGGGCGCCGCGGGCGTCACCCGACGGTCGGCGCCGCCGAGGCCGGGGGCGGCGCGGCCGAGGGGTTGACGATGAGCGTCGGCTCGCCCGGGACGGGTGTCGGCGCCATCAGGTCCTTGGGGTCCGTGGTCGGACTGGCGGTGGTCTGCGCGACGATCGTCGGGAAGTCCACCAGCCCGGTCCGCTCCATGACGGTGATGTGGTCCAGCACGGTGTCGTTGGCCTGGTCGGCCAGCTGCCGTACGAGGCTGTTCATGGTCGTGGAGCGGACCTTGGCGATCGTGTTGAAGATCTGGCCGTGGGTCAGCCGCAGGATGTTGGCGAGCTTGCTGTCGAAGTCGCCCCCGGAGGCGGAGGACAGGGTGCCGAGGAAGCCCATCTGCTGCGGCGTGGGCTGGTTGGGCAGCGGTATGCCGAGCTGCGCGGCCACCGTGCGGTCGGCGCTGTCCAGTGCCGTGTGCCCGTCGATGAGGTGCCGCCCGGCGGTCTTGACCGCCTGGGTGGTGCCCTTCTGCTCCGCCATCTGCCCGGCGGGGAACTCCCACAGCCCGGCGAGCCGCACCTTGACGACGAATTCCCGGTCGAGGGGGGTCAGCGGCCCGTACGGGGTGGTCACCGCCTGCGCCTCGGGGGAGGACGCCGCGACGTTCGCCCCGGACATCGCCGGGTACACGAGCGCGGCGATCGTGCACACCAGCGCTCCGGCGACCAGGGCGGTCCCCGCCGTGAACCGGTTGGCCTTCATCGCGCCTCCTGGGTGGGTCGGGATCCGTACGCGCTTCCGGACGGTAGGGCCCGTCGCGGCGCGGTGGTACTCCTGCGCGATTTCCCTGAGCGCGGGCGGTGGTTGTTGGTACGGTGCAATCTTTCGCCTGTGCAACGGAAAGTGCCCGGGGCGGCGCGGGCATGTCTCCCCCCGGTCTTGGGCGGGGCGACGGCCCCCCGTAACGCGGACGTCGGCCGGGGGCGCGAGCCTGGGCGCATGGACGCCACCGCGCTGGCACGTTCCCTGCTGGAACCGGTACCGGCCCATCGGACCGCGGGGATCCAGGTGCTGCGGGCCGAGGACTGCGCCGCCGAGGTGGCGCTGGACACCCCGCACGGGCTGACCAACGTGATCGGCAGCCTGCACTCCAGCGGGCTGATCGCCCTGCTCGACGCGGCGGGTCTGGCCGCGGTGATCGCCGCGGTCGAGGGCCCGGGGGAGTTCGACGGCGTGGTGCCGCTCGGGGCCGCGGCGACGGTGGAGTTCCTCGCTCCGGCACGCGGCCGGCTGGTGGGCTCCTGCGCGCTGGACGAGTCCGCGCGGCACACGCTGCGGGGCGTGCTGTCCGGGGACGGCGACCGGGCACGGCTGGCGACGGTCGCGGAGATCAGGGACGCGACGGGCGCCGTGGTGTGCCGCGGAGGCTTCGACTGGAGCGTCCGCCGGGTCCGCCGCGCCTGACCGGGAAACGCCCGGCGAACATCCGACGGCGGGACGGGGAAGGCGCCGCCGGGGCCCCGGCGGCGCCGTACGGTGACCGCACTGCAGGAGAGATCACCGGGGAGCGGGGCGAGAGGTGGGCGACTGGCTGAGCGCCGACAACGTGGTGGCGGTGCTGACCGCGCTGCTCGGTCTGGTGGTCTCCGTCGGCGTGGTCTGGTACGAGCGCCGCGTCCCGCGCCGGCGGCGCATCGGCTACCGCGTCCAGATGGACACCCCCATCGGCAGCGACGACCCCGACGGCGGGGGCGGCGGCCGCAGCGTACGGCTCGGGCTCTTCAACGACCTCCCCGACATGTCGGACGCCACGCTGGTCCTGATCCGGGTCGAGAACGACGGCGGCGAGGCCGTCACCGACACCGACTACACCAACCGCGACCCGGACCGGGCGCTCACCGTCGTCTTCGCCGGCCGCACGGTACGCGGCGTGGCCGTCACCGAGGCCGATGCCGGGCCGCTGATGGACCACTTCGCCCCCGCGGGGGACACCGGCGGCGTACGGCACCAGGGCAACGTGATCCACCTGCCCCGGGTCCCCCTCAACCGGGGCCAGCACTTCAAGCTGCTCGTGCTGCTCACCGGCGGCCACGTCGGCGGCGGCGTCCGGGTCACCGGCGGCGTCCGCGACGGCGTGGTGGTCCCCAACAAGGCCATGCCGGTGGACGCCAAGCCGCCGCTGTTCAGCCGGGCCGCCCGGTGGATCACCATCCTGCTCACCCTCTGCGTGACCGTCCTGGCCGGCATCATCGTCGTCCGCGAGGACCCGCCGCCGCCCATCGGCTGCGCCGCCGGACGGCTCACCGTCACCGGCTCCACCGCCTTCGCCCCGGTCGTGGACGAACTCGCCCGCCGCTACGCCGGGGACTGCCCCGACGCGAGGATCACGGTCGACGCGCACGGCAGCAACGAGGGCGTCCGCGAACTCGCCGACACCCGGGCCTCCGGCGTCGTCGCCCTCTCCGACGGCCCCAAGCCGGACGGCGAGCCGCGCCTGGAGGAGAACCGCGTCGCCGTCTCCGCCTTCGCGCTGGTCGTCAACGACGACGTCCCGGTCCGGGACCTGACCGTCGAGCAGATACGGCGCATATACAGCGGGTCCGTCGTCAACTGGAGGCAACTGGGCGGCCCCGACCTGACCGTCCTCCTCGTCAGCCGCAACGCGGACTCCGGCACCCGCGACCTGTTCCGCCGCCACATCCTCGGCGGCCACGGCGAGCCCGCCTTCACCTCGCGCGACTGCCGCACCCGCAACTCCCCCGACGACAAGGCCATCCGCTGCGAGCTGGACAGCACGGAACAGGTCCTCAAGACCGTCGCCCGCCTCCCCGGCGCCATCGGCTACGGCGAACTGCGCGCCGCCACGGCCTCCCAGGGCCTGCACACCCTGAGCATCAACGGCCGCACCCCCACCCCGGCCGCCATAGGCGACAGCAGCTACCCCTTCACGGAGATCGAGTACGCCTACACCTACGACCGCCCCGCCACGGGCTCGCTCGCCGCGAGCTTCCTCACCTACATGATCCGCGGCGCCGGCCAGGACGTCGTCAAGTCCCACGGCCACCTCCCCTGCTACAGCCCCGAAGGCCTGGAACGCTGCCGCCGCTGACCCCCGCGCCCCCGCCCCCGTGCGCCCGCGCCGAGGACGGGGGCACGGGAGATGTACCGGTGTACGTCATGCGGGGTTCGCCGGGGCGTGGGGCGGGGTGGCGGGGGGCAGCGTTACGGTGGGAAAGGCGTACGCCCGTTCCCGCGGACCCGGAGGTGAGAGGCGGCATGACGACGCTCCCGCACCCCGCGGACCTGGATCTGCTCGCCGGGATGCAGGTCGACTACACCGACCAGGACGACCCCGTGCTGATCCGGCCGGACGGCAGCCCGGTCGAGACGTGGCGCGAGAACTACCCGTACGACTTCCGCATGGAGCGCAAGGAGTACGAGTGGCACAAGCGGCTCCAGCAGATAGAGCTGCTGAAGCTGCAGAGCTGGATCAAGGAGACCGGCCGGCGGCTGGTGATCGTCTTCGAGGGGCGCGACGCGGCCGGCAAGGGCGGGACGATCAAGCGGTTCACCGAGCACCTGAACCCGCGCGGGGCGCGGGTGGTGGCGCTGGAGAAGCCGACCGAGCGCGAGCGCGGGCAGTGGTACTTCCAGCGGTACGTGGAGCACCTGCCGACCGCGGGCGAGATCGTGCTCTTCGACCGGTCCTGGTACAACCGGGCCGGCGTGGAGCGGGTCATGGGCTTCTGCACGGAGGACGAGTACCAGCGGTTCATGCGGCAGGCGCCCGCCTTCGAGCGGATGCTCGTGGACGACGGCATCGACCTGGTGAAGTTCTGGTTCTCCGTGTCGCGCGACGAGCAGCGGACCCGCTTCACGATCCGCCAGGTCGACCCGGTGCGGCAGTGGAAGCTGAGCCCGATGGACCTGGCCTCCTTGGACCGGTGGGACGACTACACCGAGGCCAAGGTCACGATGTTCCGGGAGACCGACACCGAGCAGGCGCCCTGGACGGTGGTGAAGAGCAACGACAAGAAGCGGGCCCGTGTGGAGGCGATGCGCGCCGTGCTGGGCCGCTTCGACTACGGCGACAAGGACGAGGAGGTCGTGGGCGTGCCCGACCCGAGGATCGTCGGTGCCGCCGCGAACCTGCTCGAGGCCGGCGAGGCCTGAGCCTTCGCCCCCGGCGCGGGCGTGGTGGATGATCCGTCCATTCCCGGCCGGCGGCCCGCGCGCCGGGACCACCGTCCACATCCAGCCCTGGACCTGGGATGATCCCCTGCGCCCACCCACCCCCGCGCGCCCCCAGGAGCCCGCTTTGGCCGACACCCCCACCCCCGTGCCGCCGGTCACCGGGCCCGGTGCGGACGATGCGGACCGGGCCGTCCTGGCCGGAGCGGAGGCATGAGCGTGGCGGCCGGTGGCCCGGGGTGGGTGGACCTGTCCGTGCCCGTGGTGACCGGCATGCCGGTGTACCCCGGCGACCCCGAGGTCGAGGTCGTTCCCGCCCTGCGGGCCGCCGAGGACGGGGTGAACGTGCTGCGGCTGCACCTGGGCTCCCAGTCCGGCACGCACGTCGACGCCCCCTTCCACGTGGACGACGCCTGGCCCGCCCTGGACGAGCTGCCGCTGGACCGCTTCGCGGGACCGGCCGTCGCCGCCGACGTGCGCGGGCTCGCCCCGAGGGCGGCCGTCACGCCCGGGGCGCTGGCCCCCGCGCTGGCGGCGGCCCGCCCGGGCTCGGTGCTGCTGCTGGCCACCGGCTGGTCCGCCCACTGGGGCACCGGCCACTACGCGGCCCACCCCTGGCTCACCCCGGAGGCGGCGCGAGCGGTGGTGGACGCCGGGATCCGCACGGTGGCCGTCGACGCCCTCAGCGTCGACCCGACGCCCGATCCAGGCGACCCGGACCCGGACTACTCCCTCCCCGCCCACCGCGTGCTGTGCGGGGCGGGCGGGGTCATCGCGGAGAACCTCACCAACCTGGCCCCGGTCCTGGCCGCCCTGGCCGAGGGCCGCGCGGTCGACGTCGCCCTCTTCCCCCTCCGGCTCGCCGCCGCGGACGGCGCCCCGGTCCGCGCCGTCGCCCGCGTCCACGGCTGACCCGCGACGCGGGCGAGGCCGCCCCGGAAACCTCCGGGGCGGCCTCGCCCGTGTGCGTCGTGCCCGTGTGCGTCCGCCGGACGGCGTCACTTGGTGAAGTACAGGTACTTCCACGGGCCGTAGGTGGTGGCGTTCAGGCTGTCGCCCGAGCTGCCCTTGATGTACGAGGAGCGCATGCGGGCCCGGATCCCGGCCTCGCCCGGGGCCCCCAGCTGCACGCGGCACTTGCCGTCGGTCCCCAGCTGGAAGTACTCGGTGCCCGCGGAGTACCAGCGGCCCTGGTAGTAGACCTGCAGCTCGAACCGCTGCGAGCGGCCCGCGTGGTAGGTCATCGACGTCGTGAGCAGCGGGTCGGTGTTCTTGTGGAACCAGTAGTACGTGGTCGAGCCGATCTTGCCCGTCTTGTAGTGATGGGAGACGGACGTGGAGACCTTGACCTGCGTGCCGATCGAACGGGACACCGACTTCGGCGCGTAGGAGAAGTCGCCGCCGAACGACGCCCAGAACGTGGTGTTCCGGGTGACCTTGTACGTCACCTTGAAGTCGCCGGAGGAGTTGACCTTGCCGGTCTTGACCAGCTTCTTCGTGCCGTCCGACGCCTTGGCGTAGATCGACAGCACACGGCTCTTGCCGGTCTTGCCGAGGTGACCCGTGACGGTGGCGGTCGAACCGTAGGAGTAGGTCGAGTGGTTGGTCTTGATGCTGACCGAGGTGGCCGCCCGGGAGACCGCGACGCTGTCCTTGCCCAGGGCGGCGACGTGCGTGGCGTCGCCCGCGAAGTGCGCGGAGTAGGTGACGGTGCCGCCGGTGTACGGGGTGTCCGTGAAGCTGAACGTGCCGTTGGACGCCACCGTCTTGGTGCCGAGCGACTTGCCCTTCGGGGTGGTGAGGTCGGTCCGCGTCACCGTGACCTTGGTACCGGCCGGGAAGGGCGCGGAGGCCGTGAGCTTGCCGCTGACCGTGATCTTCGTGGTCCGCTTGGCGGTGGCGGGGGCGTTCACGGTGAGCGTGGTGGCGGCCCGGGTGACGTTGACGGTCCTCTTGGCGGTGGCGGCGGCGTGGGTGGCGTCGCCCGCGTAGCTGACCGTGTAGGTGTTGTTGCCCTGGACGGCGGGGGTGTCCTTGAGCTGGAAGACGTTGTACTCGCCGATCGTCGCGGTACCCAGCGGGGTGCCGGTCCCGCCGTGGCTGTCGGTGCGGGTGATGGTGACCGCGGTACCCGGCGCGTAGTCCTCGGTCGAGCCGAGGGAGCCGCTGATCGTGACCTCCGCGCCGGGCAGGGCCGTCGCCGGGGCGGACACGTTGAGGGTGGTCGAGGCCCGGGCGACGGTGACGGTGGCCGTCGCGCTGGCGGCGGCGTGGGTGGCGTCGCCCGCGTAGCTGACCGTGTAGGTGTTGTTGCCCTGTACGGCCGGGGTGTCCTTGATCTGGAAGGTGCCGTCTTCGGCGATGGCCGCGTTCCCGAGCGCGGTGCCGGTCGTGTCGGTCGGGTCGGTGCGGGTGACGGTGACCTCGGTGCCGGCCGCGAACGGCTCGGTGGAGCCGAGGATGCCGGTGACCGTGACCTCCGCGCCGGGCACCACCGTGGCGGGGGCGTTGACGGTGAGGGTGGTCGCGGCCTCGGCGACGTTGGCGGTGTCCCCGGCGGTCGCGACGGCGGTGGGGCCGTCGGCGGCGGCCGGCGTCGCCGTGACCCCGAGCAGGGACGCGGTGGCGAGCAGGACGGACAGAGCCGTCCCGCCCGCGAGGTGGCGGGTGCGCAAGCTGGTTCCCCCCAGGCAGGCGTGGGTGGCCGGAGGTCTTCCGGCGAGACGTGGGTGCGCCGCGGGGCGCGGACCCCGTGGCGGGCCCGGCGCGCCTTCGTCGGCGGCAAGAGGGAACGCTACGTCATGCCTCTGACAGCGGGCCACCGCATTGTCGGCCCGCGCCGATCCGTAACCGGCGCTTCGCCCGGCGGTGGGGATACCGTGGCCGATTCGATGCCCGGCTCCGTACAACCTCCTTGCCGGGAAGGCGTGTTCACCGGTCGGCGACCCGCACGGTGACGGTCCACTCCCGCAGTCCCAGGCAGGCCACCTGGTCCGGGGCGGTGGGTGTGGCGCACAGCGGCTGGGTGGCGGTGAGCCGCGCCGTGCCGGGGGCGGTGGCGCGGTAGGCGGCGATGGTGTCGCCGCGGGGGGCGCCGATGCCCGCGTTGGTGGGGGCGAGGGCGCCGCCCTCGCCGGTGACGGGGGACCACGGGCGGTCCGGCGTGCCGTCGAGGGTGACGCGGACGGTGCCGCCCGCGGTGACGCAGACGGTGCGGCCGGTGTCCGCGGCGGTGAGCGCGGCCCCGGCCGCGCAGGCCCCTCCCGAGCCCGCCCCGGAACCGTGGCTGCCGGTGGCGCCCGGGGCGCTGCTCCGGCCGCCGTCCGCGGGGCCGCCGGACTGCGTGCCGCAGCCGGTCAGCAGGAGTGCGGTCGCCGCGAGGACCGCGGCTGTCGTATGACGCATGGATGGCCTCCTTTCCTCTTTGACGTGTTCCAGGCGCAAAAGGGTCCCGGCCGCCTGC
Source organism: Streptomyces sp. PA03-5A (assembly GCF_033792725.1). NCBI lineage: Bacteria > Bacillati > Actinomycetota > Actinomycetes > Kitasatosporales > Streptomycetaceae > Streptomyces > Streptomyces sp. PA03-5A. The sequence continues at coordinate 47,443 of NZ_JARAVL010000003.1, forward strand.
CGGCGGCCGGGACCCTTCCCGCGGGGGCGGTGTCGTCGACCACGAAGCCGGTCTGCAGGGAGGAGTCCTCGGTGCCGGTGAACTTCAGGGTCACGGTGGAGCCGGCGAAGGAGGACAGGTCGAAGGACTTCTGGGTGCACCCGGTGCCCTTGTCGAGGTTGGACCAGGTCGCCAGGGTGGTGGAGCCGGCGGTCAGGGTCAGCTTGTCGTAGGCGGTGGTGGTGGTCGTCTCGGCGGAGTCGACGTGCAGCCACAAGGTCAGCGTGGCACGGCAGCCGCTCGGCACGCTCACCGTCTGGGAGCGTGTCGGTGTGGGTGGAGCCGTAGCCGTCCAGCCAGGCCTTGTACGTGCCGCCGTGGGCGGCCTCACCGATGTCGCTGGTGATGACGCCGCTGGACGCCGTCCACGAGGTGCTGCCGGACTCGAAGCCCGGGTTGCCGAGCAGCTGGGCCGCGGTGCAGGTGCCGCCGCCCGCGGGGGAGACGGTCCAGCCGAAGGAGGCGGAGCCGGAGGCGCCGGTGCCGTCGGTGGCGGTCACCGTGGTCTGGCAGGTGCCCGCGGCCGTGGGGGTGCCGGAGATCAGGCCGGTCGAGGCGCTGATGCCGAGCCCCGTGGGGGCCAAAGGTCCGGGGCCGGATTTCCCCAGGGTTTTCCCTGTATGCCCGGCCCGCGCCGTCCGGTCCTTGACCTTGTCGCAGCGTCAAGGTCTCTACTGGGCTCATGCGCATCGGAGAACTCGCCGCCCTCGCCGGGGTCACCACCCGCACCGTGCGGCACTACCACCGCATCGGGCTGCTGCCCGAGCCCGCGCGCCGGGTCAACGGCTACCGCGACTACGGTCTGCGCGACGCCGTCGAGCTCACCCGCATCCGGCGCCTGACGGAGCTCGGCCTCGGCCTCGACGAGGTCAGGGACGTGCTCGCGGACGACGCGGGCAAGGAGCTGCACGAGGTGCTGGCGGAGCTCGACGCGGACCTCGCCCGGCAGGAGGAGGCCATCCGGTCGCGGCGGGTCCGCCTCGCCGAACTCCTCGCGCAGGCCGAGGCCGGCGGCGGACTGCCCGCGGAGGCACCGGTCTCCCCGGAACTGGCCGTGCTCTTCGCCGAGATGGCCCGGACCTCGGCGGAGCTGGCCGGGCCCGAGCCCGCGATGGCCGTGAAGGAGCGCGAGTTGCTCGCGCTGCTGGACACGGCGGCCACCCCCGAGGCCCGGGGCTGGCTCACCGGCCTGCTGCGCTCCATGGGCTCCGATCCGGGCGCGATGCGCCGCGCCTACGAGGTGTACGCGCGGATGGACGAACTGGCCGGGGCGGCCGTGGACGACCCCCGGGTCGCGGAGGTGGCCCGGGCGATCGCCGACTCCGTCCCGGACGAGGTCGCCGCCTCGATCGACGCCGCCGGTGAGGACGGCACGGTGGAGGGCGGTGCGGAGGGCGGCTTCGCCGCCGCGTTCTTCGACGACCACGCGCCCGCCCAGGCCGAGGCCGTACGGCAGGCGATCCGGCTGCTGCGCGAGCGGGCCCGGTGAGCCGCCGGGGGGCGTGGGCGCTGGGCACCCTGGTGGTGGCCGAGGCGGTGCTCGCCGCGTGCCTGGTGGCGGGCGTGCCGGTGCCGGAGCCGGTGCTCTGGGGCGCGGAACTGTGCATGACCGCCGTGCTGCTGTGGCGGTTGCCGAAGGTGGTGCGGGCGCACCGGGACGCCCGGCGGCGGGGCCTGTCGCGCCGCCGGGCCGCGTGGACCGCCGTGCGGGACACCGTCCCGGTGCCCGCGCGGCGCCTGATGCGCCATGAACTCGCCCTGTCCGTGAGCCTGGTGCGCTGGATCGCGCGCCGTCCGCACGGGGTGGGCGAGGGCGCCGTGGCCGTCCCGTACACCGGGGCGCAGACGGCGACGATGTACGGCTTCCTCTTCGTCTCCGTCGTCGAGACGGTGGTGCTCGCGCTGGTCATCCCCTGGCCAGCGGTGCACGCCGTCACCCTCGTCCTCGACGTCTGGGGCTGCTTCTTCGTCCTGGCCCTGCACGCGGCCTGCGTGGTGTGCCCGCACGTCGTGGGGGCGGACGGCTCGCTGCGGCTGCGGTACGGCGCTCTCGTCGACGTCCGTGTACCCGCCGGGCGCATCGCCGCGGCCCGTGTCGACCGGCGCTTCCCCGACGGACGGCTCGTCACGCTCGCCGGGGACGGCACCGTCGACCTGGTCGTCGGCGGCCAGACCACGGTGACCGTCGAACTGACCGAGCCCGTCACGTTCCTGCGCCCCCTCGGGGTGCCCGCGCAGGCCCGCGTCCTGCGCTTCCACGCCGACGACCCGCGCGCCGCCGTGGCGGCCCTGGGGGTGGGCGCGGTGCCGGGGGCTCGGGTAACGTTGCCGTCCCCAGTAGCGGACGTACCGAGGAGGTGAGACCCATTACCGCCATGTCAGGTTGGGTGCTCTCCCCCTGCGGCCCCGCGGTCCGGACGACCTAGGCCGTCGAGAGCGCCCCGCGGCGCCCCGAAAGGCCCCCATGTCCTACGCTTCACGCGCTCCTTCCGGCTCGTCTCCCGCCGGCTCCTCCTCTTCCGCCCTTCCGTCCCCCGCGTCGCTCGCGCCGGTCGTGTCCGTGCTCCGGGCGGCCGGCTGCGTGTTCGCCGAGGACGAGGCCCGGCTGCTCGTCTCCGCCGCCCGGACACCCGACGAGCTCGCCACCCTGGTGGAGCGCCGGGTGGCCGGGCTCCCGCTCGAACACGTGCTGGGCTGGGCCGAGTTCTGCGGCCTGCGGATCGCCGTCGGCCCGGGGGTCTTCGTCCCGCGCCGCCGTACGGAGTTCCTCGCCCGCGAGGCCGTCGCGCTCGGGCGCGCCCTGGGCCGGCCCGGCGCCGTCGTCGTCGACCTGTGCTGCGGCTCCGGCGCGGTGGGCGCCGTCCTGGCCGCCACGCTCGACCGGCCCGTGCTGCACGCGGTCGACATCGACCCGGCGGCGGTCGCCTGCGCCCGCCGCAACCTCGCCGCGGCGGACGGCCGCGTCCACGTCCACGAGGGCGACCTCTACACCCCCCTTCCCGCGGAGCTGCGCGGCCGCGTCGACGTCCTGGTCGCGAACGTGCCCTACGTCCCCAGCGAAGCCGTCGCCCTCCTCCCCCCGGAGGCCCGTGACCACGAGCCCCGCGTCGCCCTCGACGGCGGGGCCGACGGCCTCGACGTCCTCCGCCGGGTCGCGGCCGCGGCGCCCGCGTGGCTCGCGCCGGGCGGCCGCCTCCTCTTCGAGACCGGTGAGGAGCAGGCCCCGGACGCCGTCGCCGCGGTCGCCCAGGCCGGGCTGGAGGCGCGGGTGGCCGTGTCGGAGGAGCTGTACGCGACGGTCGTGATCGCCTCGGCCCCCGTGGTGTAGCCCACCGGGACCCGCGCCCGTCGGCCGGACCCCGTGCCCGCCCGAAATCCTCGCCGTGGGTGAAACCGCGGTTCCTCCGTGTGAATCAACGCCTTATTGGGTGACGCAGGCCACATGGCCTGCGTCACTCAATGGGCGATTTGTCTGGGTCTGCGTGTGACGTGGCCGATATGACGTGCGCCACTTTCGCGGCTCCTTAGTAGAAGCCGTCCCGGAATCCCCTTCCCACGCCTGAGCGGCGGGACTTTCGTCCCTGGTCCCACAACTAATCCCGTTAGTAATAGGGGTGCATTGACCCCGGGATTTAAGTCGGCCAACAATTCATGGCGTACCCCACGGAAGAGGAATTACTCGAATGCAGATCTCCGCTATGTCGAAGCTCAACCGCGTCGCCAAGGCCAAGAAGATCTCCCTCGGCTGCGCCGCTGCCGGCGTCGCCGTCGTCGCCGGTGGCGTGGCCATGGCCCCCACCGCCTCCGCCGCCCCCATGGCGCAGTCGGGCTCCGTCAACACGTGGATCAACGAGTCCCTGAAGGTGATGCGTGCCAACGGCATCCCGGGCACGTACAACGGGATCTACAAGAACCTGATGCGTGAGTCCTCCGGCAACCCGAGCGCCATCAACGGCTGGGACTCGAACGCGGCCAAGGGAATTCCCTCGAAGGGTCTGATGCAGGTGATCGACCCGACCTTCAAGGCCTACCACGTCCCCGGTACCTCGTGGAACATCTACGACCCGGTCGCCAACATCACCGCCGCCTGCAACTACGCGGCCCACGTCTACGGCACGATCGACAACGTCAACTCGGCGTACTGATCGCCCGCGCGCGACGCTTTCCGCGCGACGCTTTCCCTGGGGACGCCCCCGGCAGCAATGGCTGCCCGGGGGCTTCCCCCTTTTCGCGTTCCCGGATTCCACGCGCTTTTCCGGGCACGGTTCCGCCCCGGCTTTTCCTCCCCGGACCTGGACAGACGAACCGTGCTGGTCCACGCTGTCCGACCATGACCGTCGCCCCTGACCGCCCGGCCGAGGCCGAGGCCCTGCACGCCGCCGCCGAGGACATAGCCGCCCTGCTCCGCGGGTGCCAGGACACCTCGGTGCCGATCCCCGGTGCCGAGTGGACGGTCGGGGAGGCCGCGGCGCACCTGGTGCTCGCAGGCGAACTCATGGCCGCCCTGGCGGAGGGCCGTGAGCAGCCGTACGGCGACGGCACCCCCGGCAGCCTCGCCGCCGCGAACGCCGCGTCCCTCGACGCCTTCCCCGAACGCGACGGCGCGATCCTGGCCGACGGGATCGTGCGGCACGCCCGCGCGTTCACCGACGCGGCCGCGACCCGCGCGCCCGGCATGCCGGTGGTCACCCCGCTCGGCCCCATGGACCTGGCCACGCTCGGCTCGTACCTGCTCACCCACATGCTCGGCCACGGTTACGACATCGCGGTCGCCCTGCGCCGTCCCCACATGATCGACCGCGAGCGCGTCGCCCGCTGCATGCCCTTCCTCAAGGCGGCCATGCCCCGGGTCGTCGACGCGCGGGCGGCGGCCGGATTCTCCGCCTGCTACGCGCTGCGCGTCCCGGGGATCACACGCTTCGCCGTGACCTTCACCGACGGTGCGGCCGAGCTCGCGGACGAGCCGCCGCGCCGACCCGACTGCACCATCACCACCGAGCCGGTCACCTTCTTCCTGATCGCGCTCGGTCGCCGGGGCGCCACCGCCGCCATGGCCCGCGGCAAGATCGCCGCCTGGGGCCGCCGCCCCTGGCTAGCCCCCCGCTTCCCCACCCTCTTCACCGCTCCCTAGTTCCGGCCGGGTCCCGGTCCGGCCCCGGCCAGTCGCCGGGGAGGGTGTACGTCCAGCCCGGCTGCCAGACGAAGGGCGCCAGGACGCTCTCCGTTAGGGGGATCCCGCCCAGCAGGCAGGCCAGGGCCCAGCGGTTGGCGGAGTGGGCGATCAGCAGGACGCGCCGGCCGTCCCACCGCCGGGCCAGGTCGTGCAGGAGCGCGTCGGTGGCGGCGAGCACCTGCCGGTAGCTCTGACCGCCGCCGGGGAATGGCTCGTCGACGCGCCGCAGGCGCTGGGCCGCGACGAGCCGGACCGGGCGTCCGTTCAGCGCGCCGTAGTCGCACTCGCGCAGCCGGGGGTCCTGGTGGACCGGCGGCCGCCCGTCGGGGAAGGCGAGGGCCGCGGTCTCCACGGCACGGTGCAGGTCGGAGGTGTACACCGCCGCGATGTCCTGGCCGCGGCGGCGTTCGCCCAGCTCCCTCGCCTGCCGGCGGCCGCGCTCCGACAGCCGGCCGGGCAGCCGGCCGGTGGCGATGCCCGCCTCGTTGTCGGTGGTCGTGGCGTGCGTCTCGTAGATCAGCTCCACAGCCATCGGGGCCTCCCCGGGGTCGGGTGCGTCAGAGGGTGGCGGCAGCCCGGAAGGTGCGCCGGTAGGCCAGGGGGGAGACGCCGATGGCGGCGTGGAGGTGCTGCCGCAGGGACGTCGCGGTGGCGAAGCCCACCTCGCCGGCGATGCGGTCGACCGGGAGGTCGCTGGACTCCAGCAGGTGCCGGGCCCGGGCGACCCGCTGCTGGATGAGCCACTTGCCCGGGCTCGTGCCGACCTCGTCCCGGAAGCGCCGGGCGAAGGTCCGCAGGCTCATCCGCGCGTGGTCCGCGAGGTCGTTCAGGGTGAGCGGCAGGTCGAGGTGCTCCAGCGCCCACTGCCGCGTCGCCGCGGTGCCGGCGTCCGCGGTCTCCGGCACGGGCTGGTCGATGTACTGCGCCTGGCCGCCGTCCCGCCAGGGCGGCACCACGCAACAGCGGGCCACGAAGTTGGCCACCGCGCTGCCGTGGTCCTCGCGCACCAGGTGCAGGCAGACGTCCACGCCGGACGCGGCCCCGGCGGAGGTGAGGACGTCGCCGTCGTCGACGAAGAGCACGTCCGCGTCGAGCGCCACACCGGGGAACATCCGCCGGAAGCGTTCGGCCAGCGCCCAGTGGGTGGTGGCGGGGCGGCCGTCGAGGAGACCCGCGGCGGCGAGCGCGAAGGCCGCCGTGCAGATGGAGACGATGCGGGTGCCCGGCCGGATCGTGCCGAGCGCGGCCGCGACCGGGGCGGGGAGCTCGGCGGTGATCCGCGACTGGTCGTACGGCGGGATCACGACGGTGTCGGCGGTGGCCAGCACCTCGGGGCCGTTCTCGACGGCGACCGAGAAGTCGGAGTCCGTGCGCACGGGGCGCCCGTCGACGGTGCAGGTCAGCACCTCGTAGCGGCCCCCGGCGGAGCCGAAGACGCGGTTGGGGATGCCCAGCTCGAAGGGGTAGACGCCGTCAAGGGCGAGGACGACCACACGATGCATGGCACGATCTTATCGGAGGATGGCAATCAGGCCATTTCCCCGCGCCCGCGCGGTCGGCAGGCTGGGGTCCATGACCGAAACACCCCGCACCATGCGCGCGATCACCCAGGACGTCCTCGGCGGACCCGAGGTACTGCGGGAGGCGGAGCTGGAGCGCCCCACCCCCGGCGTCGGGCAGTTGCTCGTCCGCGTCCACGCCGCCGGGCTCAACCCGACCGACACCAAGCACCGGCAGACCGGGCTCTTCCTCGGCGGCCCGCCGCCCGTCCTCGGCTGGGACGTCTCCGGCGTCGTCGAGGAGACCGGGCTGGGAGTGGCCCTCTTCCAGCCCGGCGACGAGGTCTTCGGCATGCTCCCCTACCCGCACGGTGTGGGCTCCCACGCCGAGTACGTCACCGGGCCCGCCCGCGCCTTCGCCCGGAAGCCGTCCGGCATGAGCCACGTGGAGGCCGCCGCGGTCCCGCTGGTCGCGCTCACCGCCTGGCAGGCCCTCGTCGACGTCGCCGCCGTCCGCCCCGGGCAGCGCGTGCTCGTCCACGCCGCCGCGGGAGGCGTCGGCCACGTCGCCGTACAGATCGCCAAGTCCCGCGGCGCGTACGTCATCGGCACCGCGAGCGCCGCCAAGCACGACTTCCTGCGCGGCCTCGGCGCCGACGAACTGATCGACTACCGCACGGCCGACTACGCCGAGGCCGTCCGCGACGTGGACGTCGTCCTCGACCCCCTCGGCGGTGCCGAGTCCCTCCGCTCCCTGCGCACCCTGCGCGAGGGCGGGCTGCTCGTCACCATCCTCCCGATCGGCCTGCCCGAACTCCTCGCGGCGGCCGGCCGCCTGGGCGTGCGCGCCACCGGCATGATCGTCGAGGCCGACCACGCCGGCATGACCGCGATCGCCCGCCTGGTCGAGGAGGGTGCCCTGCGCGTCACGGTCGCCGACACCTTCCCCCTGTCCGAGGCCGCGAAGGCCCACGCCGCCCTGGAGACGGGACGTACGACCGGGAAGCTGGTCCTCACGGTGCGCTGACGTTCCTGGGCCCGCGAGCCGTACGGGCACCGGGGCAGGGCTCGAACCTGCGTCCACCCGGTCCCGAGCCGGGCGCTCCACCGCTGAGCTTCCCGGTGCCCGTACGGCCCCCGACGAGGGCAGGGCTCGAACCTGCGTCCAACCGGTTAAGAGCCGGCCGCTCCACCGCTGAGCTTCCCCGTCGGTGCCCCGATCCTGGCCGCCACGGCGGCCGGGCGTCAATGCAATTGGGCGTCGAGGTCCGCCGCCGCCGGGCGGAGCGGACGTCCGGAGAAGAAGCCCGCCGACCGCAGCACGCCGGCCAGTACCGGGTCGCCGACCTCTACCCCGTGCACGAGCTCCGGCGTGGGCCGGAAGGGCACCGGGGCGGCCGCCGGCCGCGGTTGCGTCCAGCCGCCCGCGACGGGATCGACGCCGTGCCGCCGGCACACCTCCTCCACCAGCGACCGCGGGCACACCGCCTCGCCGCGCAGCACCTGCCAGGGCAGCGGCAGTTCGGCCCACACGCCGGTGTCCGGGTGCAGTCCCCCACCGGTCTGCCGATGCCAGGCGGCCACGTCGGCGGCGACCAGGAGCAGGACCTTGCCGGGGCAGAACCGGTCGGCGACCTCCTCGGCGGCCATGGCCCGCAGGAGCGAGAACCAGTGGGCCCGGGCCTTGGTCCAGGCCCGGGCGGTCTGGTTCCAGGTGGTCGAGTCGTCGCCGCGGCGCACGACCATCGTCGTCCGGTCCAGGGGCTGCCGCCGCCATGCGGCCTCGAGCAGCTCGGCCACGTCCAGCAGGAAGCGGTACCAGATCCCGAGCAGCCGTCCCCGCTGCCCGTCGCCGAGGTGGCCGAGCACCTCTGCGGTGGGGTGGACGTGCGCGACGGCGTACCAGTTGGTGCGGTGCGGCCGTCGGCGCAGCTCCTCGAACAGGGCGTCCGCCACCTCGTCGTACGGGGGCTGCTGGCCCGAGACCGTGAACTCGCTGCGCAGGTTGGCGCGGGCGGTGAGGTAGGCCACGAAGGCCGCGGTCGGGGTGTCGGCCGCGAACTCCTCGTAGGCCAGCCGGGAGGCGAGTCCGCTCCTGCCGACCAGCGTCACCTCCCGCTTGCGCTGCTCGACCAGGATGCGCGCCAGCTTGGCCTCCATACGGCGCAGCAGCCGGAACCGCTTGTTGTACAGCCGCTTCGACATCTCCCCGAGCCCCGCGTCCGCGCGCCCGGCCCGGTCGAGGCGGTCGGTGAGGAAGTCGTTCGCCCCGAACCGCTTGGCGATCCGTTCGCCGGCCGCCCGGATCGCCGTCTCCACCTGCGCCGGATCGTCCCCGGACGCCCCGGCCGGCTCCGGCAGCCCCGGGAACAGCTCCGCGGCACGGGCCAGCTGGCGCTGGGCCCCGACGGGCCGGGCGAAGTCCTCCAGCATCGAGGTGTAGCCGTGCCACAACGTGTTCAGCGAGCCGCTCGCCGCCTTCTCCAGCGCACGCCGGGTACGGTGAGCGGGCCGTCGGCCGTCGCCGTCGAGCAGCCGGAGGGCGAGATGGGCGATGTCCTCGGGGCGCTTGCGCCGGTCGAGGGACGCGTACAACTCCCGCAGGACCGAGGTGTTCTGGGACATGTGCCCAGGCTGGCGCACGCGGCGGGGAGGGCACCACCGGTTAATGCCGACGATCGTCAACTTTCGGTTGACGATGAACCATCGTCAACCTATCGTTGACGCATGACGCAGCAGATCCGGCTCGACGATCTGATCGCAGCCATCAAGAAGACCCACCCCGACGCCCTCGACCAGCTCTCGGACGCCGTCATCGCCGCCGAGCACCTGGGGGAGGTCGCCGACCACCTCATCGGGCACTTCGTCGACCAGGCCCGGCGGTCCGGCGCCTCCTGGACCGACATCGGCACGAGCATGGGCGTGACCAAGCAGGCCGCCCAGAAGCGCTTCGTCCCCAAGGACCTCGGCTTCCCCGACCTGGACCCCTCGCAGGGCTTCTCGCGCTTCACCCCGCGCGCCCGCAAGGTCGTCATGGCCGCCCACACCGAGGCCAAGACCGCCCACAACCCCGAGGTCCGCCCCGAGCACCTCGCCCTCGGGCTGCTGAGCGAGCCCCAGGCCCTCGCCGCACTCGCCATGGCGGCCCAGGGCGTCACCCCCGACGCCGCCCGCACCACCCTCACCGCGGCCCTCCCCCCGGCCGTGGACGAGGTCCCCGAGCTCGTCCCGTACGACCTCGCCTCCCGCAAGGTCCTCGAACTCACCTTCCGCGAGGCCCTCCGCCTGGGCCACAACTACATCGGCACCGAGCACCTCCTGCTCGCCCTCCTCGAACTCGAGGCGGGCGACGGCCCGCTGACCTCCCTCGGCCTCGACAAGGCCACCACCGAGCGCCACGTCGCCGCGGCACTGGCCGAGATCGTGGGCGGCACGCAGCAGGAGGGGTGAGCGGTGTCCCGGGTGGGGCGTGGTTCCATGAGGGGCCATCACGGTCCCACCCGGGAGGAACGGAACCCTGAACACCACGATCGCGGAGGCGCTGTCCGTCGCGCTGCTGCTCCTCGTGCTCGTCGGGGCGGTGATCCGGCCGTTCGGTCTTCCGGAGGCGGTGATCGCCGTCCCGGCCGCGGCGGTGGCCGTGGGGAGCGGGGCGATCCCGCTGGAGCACGCGCGGGAGGAGGCGGCGCGGCTGGGGCCGGTGATCGGGTTCCTGGCGGCGGTGCTGGTGCTGGCGAGGCTCTGCGACGAGGAGGGGCTGTTCCGGGCCGGCGGGGCGTGGATGGCCCGGGTGGCCGCGGGGCGGCCGCGGCGGTTGCTCGGGGCGGTGTTCGCGCTGGCGTCGGCGGTGACGGCGGCGCTGAGCCTGGACGCCACCGTGGTGCTGCTGACCCCGGTGGTGTTCGCGACCGCCGCCCGGCTGGGGGTACGGCCGAAGCCGCACGTGTACGCGTGCACCCACCTGTCCAACACCGCCTCGCTGCTGCTGCCGGTCTCGAACCTGACGAACCTGCTGGCGTTCGCGGCCAGCGGGCTGAGCTTCACCCGCTTCGCCGGGCTGATGGTGCTGCCGTGGCTGGTGGCGATCGCCGTGGAGTACGGCGTCTTCCGCCGCTGGTTCCGCGCCGACCTGGCGGCCGCCGTCGCGGTCCCGGACGGCGCCGAGGTGCCTCCGTTGCCGGTGTTCGCGCTGGTCACGGTGGTCTGCACACTGGCGGGGTTCGTGATCACCCCGGCGCTCGGCATCGATCCGGCGTGGGCGGCCGCGGCCGGTGCGCTGGTGCTGGCCGTACGGGCGGTGGCGCGGCGGCGGATGACGGTGCGCGCCGTGGCGGGGGCGGTCGGGGTGCCGTTCCTGGCGTTCGTGCTGGCGCTGGGCGTGGTGGTGCGGGCGGTGGTCGACAACGGGCTCGCCGGCGCGCTGGGCCGGATCGTGCCCGGGGGCACCGGGCTGGCGGCCCTGCTCGGCGTCGCGGCGCTGGCCGCCGTCCTGGCCAACGTGATCAACAACCTGCCCGCCGTGCTGGTCCTGCTGCCGCTGACCGCGCCCGCCGGGCCCGGCGCGGTCCTCGCCGTCCTGCTCGGGGTGAACATCGGCCCCAACCTGACCTATGCGGGATCCCTGGCGACCCTGCTGTGGCGGCGTATCGTGCACCAGCACGAACACGACGTGGACCTGAAGGAGTTCACCGTCCTCGGCCTGCTCACCGTGCCTGCGGCGCTGGGCCTTGCGGTGGTGGCACTGTGGGGTTCGCTGCACGTCCTCGGAGGCTGATGTCCGTGATCGTGACCGCCTGGATCGCCGAAGGAACCTGGCCCGCCTGCGTCGACGCCGTCCGCGTCCACGCGCCGGAGGCCGCCGACGTCGTCCTGCTGCACGTCAGCGGCCCCGACGTCCCCGGTCTGGCGCATGCCGCCTACGCCGGGCTGCTGGGCCGCGGGCACCCGGAGAACGATCCGGGCACCCGGCTGGAGGGCCTCGGCGCCGACTCCGCGGGACGGCTGCTGGACGCCGCCGCCCGGCGCCTGGGCCGTCCGTGCCGCCGGGAGGAGCGGTCGGGGCGGGTGGAGCGGGAGGTGGTCGCCGCCGCGGCCGGGACCGATCTGCTGGTGATGGCCCGTGACGGCGACCTCGTACGGCTCGGGCCGCGGAGCCTGGGCCCGGCGGCGCGCTTCGTCGTGGACCACGCGCCCTGCCCGGTCCTGCTGGTGTGGCCCGCGGCCGCGCCGGACGTGGCGACCCTTCCCCCGCCCCCGCCCCACTGACCCGGACTCAGCCCGCGGCGCCGGGGAGCTGCTTGATGCCGTCGACGGCGGAGCGGGTCAGCACCGCGGTGGTGAAGACGACCGTGCCGCGCGGCATGACCGCGTCCGGGTCCCGCTCGGCCTGGACGGTGCGCTCGCCGAGGAAGACGTGGGTCTTCGGGTCGAAGATCCACTCGGTGCGCTGGCCGCTGGTCTCGTCCAGCCGGGCCACCGCGACCCCGTGCCGCCCGGTGGCGTCCACGGCGTCGTCCACGGCGACCACGCCGGGGATCTTGGCGGCGGCCTTGTAGAGCGCGGTGGTCAGCCCGGCCGGCGGGTAGCTCTCGCCCAGCAGGTCGCCGATGGTGGTGAAGGCCTCCTGGTCGGGGCCGTTGCCCATGCCCTTCGTCTCCTTGTAGATCTTGGCCAGGAGCACGTCGGGGTCGGTGGGCAGGGTGGTGAGGTAGTCGTAGCTCGGCGCGTTCAGGGTCGGCTCGGGCACGTTGCCCTGCTCGTCGGTGCCCGCCAGGGTGATGCCCTCCGGGCCGGTGGTGCCGGGCTCGATCAGCCAGCCGTCCCGGCCGTCGCGGGACTCCCAGACCTGGCGCCGGTGCAGCGGGGTGCCGGCCAGGCTGGTCGTGCCGTGCACGTGCCGCACGACGGTGCCGGCCGACTTCGACTCGATGTAGACGTACTGGCCGTCCCCCACCGGCGCGGCGGGCGACTCGGCGGCGGCCAGCGAGACGGTGTCCAGCAGGCGGGCGGCGCCCTCGGGGTCCGCGGCGCCGAGGCGGGTGGTCAGGGCGGGGCCCGCGGCGGAGGTGCCGGAGCCGCCGCCCGCGCCGCTGCCCTCCGCACCGCCGAACACGAACAGGCCGGTCGCCAGGGCCCCGGCCAGCACGCCGGCGGTCAGCGGGACGAGGACCATGCGGCGCAGGAAGGGGTTGCGGCGCGCGGCCGGACGGGCGGCGGTGGCGGTGTCGGCGGTCGTGGCGGTGGACGGCTCGGTGCCCGTGCCGAGGTCCTCGTGGATCCGGTTCATCAGACGCTCCTTGTGCAACTGGTGACGGTCCGCCGGCAGGTCCCGCTCCACGCGCGGCAGGAGACGGGCGGTCTCCTCCCATTCCGAGGGATGGGCGTTCATCGGATTCCTTCCTGTGCGGGCCGGACCGCGTTCGCGCGGTCCCCTTCTGTCTGTCGGTGGCGGGCGGCGGGTTCCATCTCCGCGTCGGCGAGCTTGCGCAGTCTCGTGCGGGCCCGGGACAGCCGGGACCGCACGGTGCCGACCGGGATGCCGAGGGCCTCGGCGGCCTCGGCGTACTCCAGGCCCTCCCACAGGCACAGCGTCAGCACCTCGCGCTCGGGACGGCGCAGCCGGGCGAGGGCGGTGAGGACGGCGGAGATGCGGCGCCGGTCGTCGACCCGGCCGGCCACGAGGTCGGCGTGGTCGGGCACTTCGAGCGCGGCGGTCCCGGCCTGGGCGCCGGCGGCGACCACGGCCCGGTAACGGCGGTTGCTGCGGCAGTGGTTGCGCGCGATGTTCGTGGCGACGCCCAGCAGCCACGGCCGCAGCGAATCCCCTTCGGGGTCGACGCGCCCACGCAGCCGCCAGGCCTCCAGGAAGGTGGCCGACATCACGTCCTCGGCGACCGACCAGTCGGCGGTCAGCCGGAAGGCGTGGTTGTAGACGGTACGGGCGTACGCGTCGAACAGTTCCGCGAAGGCGGCGGGGTCCCCGTCCCGTACCCGGGTCCGTACATGAGTGGTCACTTCTGTCGGCTGTCCGTCCGTCCGCCGTGGGTTCCCGTGACGTACGTCACGCGGCGACGCCGTCGGGTGCCGCGGGCGCGAAGGGCATCAGCTCGTCCTGGCCGGGCCGCACCACCCCGAAGGTGCTCTCGGGGACCTCGTGCCACGCGTCCGGTACGTCGCCCAGGGGCTCGGACACCACGAGCCGGGTCTGCGCCGACACGCCCTGCAGGAACCACAGGTCCGGGTGGAGCTCCCGCAGCGTGTCCACCTTGCTGCTGTAGAACAGCGACCGCGACGCGTGCTCGCTGGAGTAGCGGAAGGCCCACAGGCTCTCCCCGTCGCTGACCGCCAGCGTCATCTGGACGGGGAACTCGACCCCGTGCTCATGACCGGTCCGCTCCACCAGCCCGGCCATCCGCGACACGGCGCCGGGCACGTCCTGGTCGAGACCGAAGGTGAGCGCGAGGAAGAACATCACCTCGGAGTCCGTCGAGCCCTCGATGGAGGAGAACAGCGCCGGGTCGACGGCGAGCGAGAGGTCGCGGCGCAGCCGGTGGAAGTCGGTGATCGCGCCGTTGTGCATCCACAGCCAGCGGCCGTGCCGGAAGGGGTGGCAGTTGGTCTGCTGGATCGCGGTGCCGGTGGAGGCCCGTACGTGGGCGAAGAACAGCGGCGAGGTGACGTGGCGTGAGATCTCCCGCAGGTTGCGGTTGTTCCACGCGGGCCCGATGTCCCGGATGACCGCCGGGGTCTCCAGGTCCGTGGCGTACCAGCCGATGCCGAAGCCGTCCCCGTTGGTCGTCTCGACCCCCATCCGGGAGTGCAGGCTCTGGTCGATCAGCGAGTGCCGCGGTTTGTAGAGGATGTTGTCGAGCAGCATGGGCGTGCCCGAGTAGGCGAGCCACCGGCACATGGTGCACCCTTCCCTTCCTCGTCTCCTCGTCCGCCGTCCCCGGGCCTCCGCCGTCCCCGGGCGTCCGGCCGTCCTCAGGCGTCGGCCAGGGCGACCTCCGCCCAGATCGTCTTGCCCTCCTGGGTGTGACGCGTCCCCCAGCGTTCGGTGACCTGCGCCACCAGCAGCAGTCCGCGGCCGCCCTCGTCGAAGACCCGGGCCCGGCGCAGGTGCGGCGCGGTGCCGCTGCCGTCGGAGACCTCGACGATGAGCGTGGAGTTGTGGATGACGCGCAGCCCGATGGGCGGGGTTCCGTACCGGATGGCGTTGGTGACGAGTTCGCTGACCACCAGCTCCGCGGTGTACGTGATGTCCTCCATCCCCCACTCGGCCAGTCGGCGGGTGACCTCGGCGCGGACGCCGGCCACCGCAGCGGGCTCGGCGGGCACCTCCCAGCTGACGACCTGGGAGGCGTCCAGCACCTTGGTGCGGGCGACGACCAGGGCGACGTCGTCGTCCGGGGGTTCGGGGACGAGGGCCACCAGGCTCTCGCAGACGGACTCCAGGGAGCGGGCGGGCCGGGTGAGCGCGTGGCGGAGCCCGGCCATGCCCGTGTCGACGTCCCGGTCGGCGGTGGCGATGAGGCCGTTGGTGTAGAGCACGAGGAGGCTGTCCGGGTCGAGTGCGCACTCGACGGTCTCGAAGGGCAGCCCGCCCAGCCCGAGCGGGGGTCCGGGCGGCAGGTCGAGGAAGTGCGCGCCGCCGTCCGGCGCGGTGAGCACCGGCGGGGGGTGGCCCGCGCTGGCGGCGGTGCACATCCGTGAGACCGGGTCGTAGACCAGGTACAGGCAGGTGGCGACGAGGTCGGTGACGAGGTTCTCGCCGTCGCCCTCGGTGACCTCCTCCCCGGCGAGGTGGGCGACCAGGTCGTCGAGGTGCACGAGCAGTTCGTCGGGCGGCAGGTCGACGTCGGCGAGGGTCCGCACGGCCGTCCGCAGCCGTCCCATGGTGGCGGAGGCGCGCAGCCCGTGGCCGACCACGTCACCCGCGACCAGCGCGACCCGGGCCCCGGACAGCGGGATCACGTCGAACCAGTCGCCGCCCACGCCCGCGCCGCTGCCCGCGGGCAGGTAGCGCGAGGCGACCTCCACCGCCTCCTGCCGGCCGAGCCGCTGCGGCAGCAGGCTGCGTTGGAGGGCCAGGGCGGTGGTGCGTTCGCGGGTGTAGCGGCGGGCGTTGTCGACGGCGACCGCCGCCCGGGCGCCGATCTCCTCGGCGACCTGCAGGTCGTCCTCGTCGAAGGGGTCGGGTCTGCGGTGCCGGGCGAGCACGGCGACACCGAGCGTGATGCCGCGGGCCCGCAGCGGGATGACCATCACCGAGTGGATCCCGTGCCGCCGCAGCATCCGGGCGCGCCCCGGATCGCCCGCGGCCCAGACGTCGATGGCCCGGTCCACGGTGCCGTGCAGCGAGGCGCGGCCGGTGACGAGGGAGCGGGCGGGCGGGGAGTCCACAGGGTAGTGGTCCAGTTCCCCGGTCGCGGTCACCGACTCGGGCATGCCGGGCAGGACGGACTGCTGGGCGGCGCGGCGGAGGGCGACGCCGGGGTCGCCGGCCTTCGGCTCCACCCCGTGGAACAGCGGGTCGAGCAGGTCGACGGTCGCGAAGTCGGCGAGGTTGCCCACCACGACGTCGGCCATCTCCTGGGCGGTGCGGCCCACGTCCAGCGTGCTGCCGATCCGGGTGCTGACCTCGTTGAGCAGGGCGAGCCGCTCCCGCGCCAGGTACTGCTCGGTGGTGTCGACGGCGGTGAGCTGGACGCGGGGGGTGCGCCGCAGTGGATCGGCGAGCGGGGAGAGCGTGACCGACCAGGTGCGTGGCGCCGGTGCCGTCCGTGAGCGGATGCGCAGGTGCAGGTCGTGGGACGCACCGGTGGCCAGGACGTGCCGCACGCCCTCCTCGACGGCCTCGCCCGCGCTGCCGGGCAGGAACTCCGAGGGGCGTCTGCCCCGCATCTGCTCCTCGGTGCGTCCGGTCTCGCGCTGCATGCCCTTGCTGGTGCGCAGGGTCCGCAGCTCGTTGTCGAAGATCGCCATGGGCAGGGTGGACTGGTCGAAGGCCTCCTCGACCACGCTGTCCCCCACTCCCCAGTGCCGCCGGTCCACCGGGGAGACCACGACGAGCCGCTGCGGCCGGCCGCGGCCGTCCAGCGACGGGTAGACCCGCACGGAAACGTCCAGGTGGCGCCCGTCCCGGCGGCGCAGCACCGATCTGCCGCCCCAGCCGAAGGGCATCGCGAGGAACCACTCGGTGGACCGGGCGGCGTCCGAGCCGAGCAGCCGGGCCGCGGGCTGCCCCACGACCTCGTCGTGTCCGTACCCGAGCAGCCGCTCGGCCTCGCTGCTCCAGCCGGTGACGATGCCGTGGGCGTCCACGACGGCCGTGGCGGGTACGGCCGGTTCGGGCCGGGGACGGAGGCCGCCGTCGAAGTCGTCGTCGAGGCTGGAATCTCGCATCGCCATCCGTCGCCGTTCTCGCCCGTCCTCTCCCGGCCCCCTCCGGGAGGCGGCTGCCTGGGCCCTCCTCCACTTCTACCGCTCCTGGGGCGTGCCCGCAGGTCGGCGCCGTCCGGGTTCAGCGCGAGGCCGCGCCGGGCACGACGCCGCCGCAGCGTACGGGCGGGAGGGCGCCGTCGCCGCCGGCGAGGACGACCTCGGCGGTGCCCTCGTGGCCCTCGGCGTAGGCGGCGGTGCAGACCACCTGGCGCACGGCGCCGTCCTTCAGGCGCCGCACGGGGAACGGAAGCGTGACCCGGACGGTGCCCCGGGACGACGTGACGTCCACCGGCCCGGCGGAGGCGGGCAGCCCGGTGCCGAGTCCCGCCGCGCGCTCCTCGGGGGCGGGGCCGTCCAGCAGCGCCGTGAGGACCTTCGCGGCCGCTACCGGCGGGGCCTGCGCGTCGTCCTCGGTCGCGCGCAGGACGGGCGTCAGGCGTCCCTCGGGGGACAGGAAGAAGAGCGTCAGCCGGTCCGGTGTCCCGGGGAAGGCGTCGACGGTGGCCGGGCCGCCCGCCTCGACGACCCCGGACCCCGGGACCCCGCAGCCGGCCAGCAGGGCCGCCGCGGTGAGGAGGAGGACCGGGACGGGCCTGCGTCTCACGGTGCCGCCTCCGCGGCCGTACGGGGAGTGCCCAGCGGCATCCGCACGGTGAGGACGGCGCCGCCGTGCGGGCCGTTGGCGGCGCGGACCGTGCCGCCGTGCAGGCGGACGTTCTCCAGGGTGATGGCCAGGCCCAGTCCGCTGCCCGAGGAGCGGGTGCGGGCCGCGTCGGCCTTGTAGAAGCGGTCGAAGATGTGCGGCAGGACGTCCGGGGCGATGCCGGGACCGCTGTCGGAGACCTCGACGGCGAACCGCGCCTGCCCGCCGTCGGGTGCCTCGGTGTGCAGCCGCACCTGGACGGGGGCGCCGCCGTGGCGCAGCGCGTTCCCGACGAGGTTGGCGACCACGACGTCGAAGCGCCGCGGGTCGAGCCGGGCCCGGATGCCCGTGGGCAGTTCGGTGGCGACCTGCGCGGGATCCGTCCAGTGCCGGGTCGCCAGGGTCTTGCGGATGGTCTCGGCGACGTCGACCTCGTCGGCGTTGAGCTCGGCGGCCTTCGCGTCGAAGCGGGAGATCTCGATCAGGTCCTCGACCAGGACGGCGAGCTTGCCGGTCTCGGCGCTGATGAGGCGGACGGCGGCGGCGGTGTCCGGCGCGAGCCGGTCGGCGTCCTCGTCGAGCACCTCGGTGACGGCGAGCATCCCGGCCAGCGGGGTGCGCAGTTCGTGCGAGACGTCGGAGGCGAAACGGCGGGCCCGGGCCTCGGCGCGGCGCAACTCGTCCACCGTCCGCTCCAGTTGCAGCGCCGAGTCGTTGAAGGTGTACGCGAGGTCGGCGAGTTCGTCGCTGCCCTTGACGGGGATGCGGGTGTCGAGCTCGCCGCGGCCCATGCGCTGCGCCGCCGTGCGCAGGTCGCGGACCGGGCGGAGCACGCTGCGGGCGGCGAGCAGGGCGGGGACGAGGGCGATGAGCAGCGCGGGCAGGGATCCGTCGCGGGCGGCGGTGAGCATCGCCCGGATGTCGTCCTCCTGCGTGGTCAGCGGCATCACGGCGTAGAGCACGAGCCCGCTGGCGCGGGCGGACAGCCCGGTCTTGAAGACGGTCGGCACGGCCATCGTCAGCCAGGGGGTGCCGTCCTTGTCGACCCGCTGGAAGACGCCGCGGGGACTGGCCAGCGCGGCGCGGCGCAGCTCGGGCGTGATGACGGTGGAGACGGGGCTGGTGCCGGAGGAGACCCGCATCGAGCCGTACTCGGCGAACACCACCCAGGTGTGCGGCTTGCCCTTGCGGGCGATGTCGCGCAGCACCTCCTGGAGGGCCAGGCGGTCCATCGGGAGGGTGGTGCCGACGGTGCCCGCCTGCTCGCGGAAGGAGGAGACGGCGGTGTCCTGGGCCTGTTCGAGGATGGCGTTGCGCGCCTCGCGGTACGTGAGGGCGGCGGTGGTGCCCGCGCTGACGGCCGCGACGAGCAGGAAGGCCAGCACCAGCCGGGTGCGCAGCCCGATCCGGGCCCTCCAGCGGATCACCGGCGGCTCACAGCGGCCCGAAGCGGTAGCCGAAGCCGCGCAGCGTCTGTATGTAGCGGGGGTCGCCGGGCACGTCCTCGATCTTGTTGCGCAGCCGCCGGACGCAGGCGTCGACCAGCCGGGCGTCCGCGTGGTAGCTGTGCTCCCACACGTGCTCCAGCAACTGCTGCCGGCTGAAGACCTGTTCGGGCGCGGCGGTCAGGAACAGCAGCAGCTTCAGCTCGGAGGGCGCGAGCGCCAGCCGCTGCCCGGACTTGGCGACGCCGAGTCCGGCCCGGTCGACGGCGAGGTCGCCGTGGAACTCGACGGCCGGGCGGCCCCCCGGCTCCTCGATGCGGCGCAGCACGGCGCGGATGCGGGCCTCGATCACCTCGGTGCGGGCGGGTTTGACGATGTAGTCGTCGGCCCCGGCCTCCAGCCCGACGACGACGTCGAAGTCGTCGCCGCGGGCGGTGAGCATGATGATCGGCAACTGGCTCGTCTCGCGCACCTGGCGGCAGACCTGGACGCCGTTCATGCCGGGCAGCATCAGGTCCAGCAGCAGCAGATCGGGCTGGAACTCGCCGACGGCGGCGAGCCCGGCCTCGCCGGTCGCGGCCGTCCGTACCTCGTGACCGCGACGGCGCAGGCCCAGTTCGACACCTTCGCGCACGGAGGGGTCGTCTTCGATCAGAAGAACGCGTGGCATGACCGGAGTATCGCAACTCATCGTGCACCGCGCCGCAGTTTGCCGAGCAGGGTCCGCCGGGCGGCCTCGACCTCGGTCAGCCGCAGCGGGCGGGCCGCGGCCGCGAAAACCAGCACGACGGCGGCCGCGCCGGCCGCCACGGCGGCGAGCGGCCCCGGTGGCGCGGCGAGGCCGGCCGCGAGCCGGCCCAGGGCGGCGGCGGGCACCGCGACGAGCAGCAGCCGGGCCAGCGAGCCCGCGGTCGGCGACCGCCATGGCCCTGGGCCGCCCTCCGGCGCCGCCAGCCTGCGGTCCAGCACGGACGCGGTGACCGCCCATCCCGCGAAGAGCGCCACCGAGTACGCCGCCGCCATGCCGGTGACCGCCCAGCGCGCGGGCAGCAGCAGGTAGGCGGTGACGGACAGCCCCGCGTTGAGCCCGGAGATCACCAGGTTGAGCAGGAAGGGGGTACGGGTGTCGCCGAGCGCGTAGAAGGTGCGCGACAGCACGTACTGCCCGGAGAAGGCGACGAGGCCGGGGGCGAAGGCCACCAGCGCGTTCGCCATGACCGCGACGTCGGCGGCGTCGGTCCTGCCGTGCTCGAAGACCAGGGCCATCGCCGGTCCCGCGAGCGCCAGCAGCGCGCACGCGGCGGGCACCACCATCGCGGAGCTGCTGCGCAGCGCGTACGCGACGTCGCGGCGCACCCGCGCCGGGTCGCCGTCGGCCGCCGCCGCGCTCATCCGCGGCAGCAGGGCGGTGACCAGCGAGACCGTCACGATGCCGTGCGGCACGGCCCACAGCAGGTAGGCGTTGTTGTACGCGGTGAAGCCGGCGCCGCCGTCGATGCCGAGGGCCGCGGCGCGCTGTCCCGCGGACGTGGCGAGCCGGGTCACCACCCAGTAGGCGACCTGGTTGGTGAGCACCAGCAGCACCAGCCACCCGGCGGAACGCAGCGGCCGGGCCAGCCCGCTGCCCCGCCAGTCGAACCGCGGCCGCCAGCGGAAGCGTGCCGCCCGCAGCGAGGGCACCAGCGCCAGCGCCTGCACCGCGATGCCGGCCGTGGTGCCCCAGCCGAGCAGCGCGGTCTCACCGGCGGTCAGCCCGCCGCCGGTGCCGGCGGTGACCAGGTAGAGGCCGAAGACGGCGATGACGACGAGGTTGTTGAGGACGGGCGTCCACATCATCGCGCCGAACCGGCCGCGGGCGTTGAGCACTTGGCCGAGCAGCGTGAACAGGCCGAGGAAGAGGATCTGCGGCAGGCAGGAGCGCGCGAAGGCCACCGTGGTCGCCGCCTGCGCCCCGGTGTAGCCGGTGTACGCGGCCACGATCGCGGGCGCGGCGAGCACGGCCGCCGTCGTGATCAGCAGGAGTGCGACGGTGCACACGGTCAGCAGCCGGTCGGTGTAGGCGGCCCCGCCGTCCTCGTGTTCCTTGGCGGCCCTGACCAGTTCGGGCACGAACACCGCGTTGAGGGCGCCGCCCAGCAGCAGCATGTAGACGATCGTGGGCACCGAGTTGCCGACGGAGTAGCCGTCGGCGGCCAGGCCGACGCCGAGCGCCGCGGCGACGGTCGCGGACCGTACGAAGCCGGTCGCCCGCGAGACCACCGAACCCGCCGCCATGACGGCGCCGCTGCGCAGGACCGAGCCGGCGGCGGGGGCACCGGCCGGGGCGGCCGGCCCGTCGGCCGGGCGGGCCGCCGCGGGGGCGCTCACCGGCGCGCCATGTAGGCCTGGAACGCCCGGTAGAGCGTGTGGTTGGCGGTGCCGTCCAAGGCCGTCTCCCATTCCCCCAGGGTCTCGACGACCTGCCCGCCGGTGCCGAGCTTCCATCGGGTGAGGCCGAACGCCCGGTCCTCCGGGTCGAGTGTGGAGGGTACCCCGCGCATGTCGTACTCCAGTGCGCCCTGTTCGTGGGCGTCCCGCAGCATCCGCCACTGCAGGGCGTTGGAGGGGCGGACCTCGCGGCGGTGGTCCGCCGAGGCCCCCGTCTGGTACCAGACCCGCCGGCCCACGGTGATCAGGGTGTGGGCGGCGAGCACCTCGCCCTGGTGGCGGGCGAGGTAGAGCTTCATCCGGCCCGGCTGCTCGGCGTTGAGGGCCGCGTACTGGCGCTGGTAGTACTCCAGCGAGCGGCCCAGCCGGAAGCCGTCGCGCTCCTCGGTGATCCGCAGCAGCCGGAAGAACTCGGGGAGGTCCGCCGCGCCGCCCACGGTCACCTCGACGCCCGACCTCCCCGCCCGCCGTATGTTGCGGCGCCACTCCTGGTTGAGTCCCGACCACAGGTCGTCGGCGCTGCGGCCGGCCAGCGGGACCCGGAAGACGTGGCGGGGCTGGGCGTCCGCGTCCCCGCCGCCGTCCGGGCCGTCGCCGCCGCAGCGCCGCCAGCCGCGGGCCCGCAGCCGCTCGGCCACGACCGTGCCGAGCGGGTCGACCTCGCACGCCAGGACGTCGGACAAGCGGCGGCCGAGGCCGGTCGCGCCCTTCAGCGCGGCGGCGTCCCAGCGGCGGTGGGCGGGCGAGGGGCCGATGCGCACGGCGAAGGCCCCGAGTCCGCGCAAGTGGCGCAGGAGCGGCGTCAGCCAGGCGTCGACGTCCGGGTCGGCCCAGTCGGCGACCGGCCCCTCGGGCAGGTAGGCGAAGGACTTCCGCGTCCCGGGGAACTGCCGCAGCAGCACCAGCGCGCCCCCGCGCAGTTCGCCGCGCCCGGCGCCGTCCCCGGCGCCCCAGCCGAGGAACCGGGGCCGCCACCCCGGCTTCACCAGTGCCCACGACGGGTGCTGGAGGAAGCTCGGACCGAGCGCCGACCCGGTCCGGGACGCCAGGAACGAGCGGTACGTCTCCGCGCTGACCGGTCCGAGCCAGGCCTGCCGGGGGCCGCAGCCCGCCGTCACGAGCAGTGCCGACACTGCGCCTCCCTGAGGTGTGGTCGGGTGGTAACACAGGAAGGCTCACAGCCCTTCGTGACCGCCCCGAGCGGCGAATGTGACCGGACCATGACCGTTTCTCACCAGCTGCCGTCATACGGCTCCCAGGCGCTCCACCAGCGCTTTCCGCGGCCTAGAGTCCCCGGGGTCCGGCCGTTTCCCGGCCGTGCTCTCCCCGTCCTTCCCGGAGGTCTCCGTTGTCCCGGAAACGTGTGGGCCCGATACGCCGGCCCCGCCTGCGCACCGCCGCCGTCGCGGCCGCCCTGCTGTCCGCCGTGCTGACCGCCTGTTCGGGCAGTGCCCCGGCGGTGACGCACGCGGCCGGCGACGCGGGGCCGCCGAAGGAGCGGGCGGCGACCGTCACCGTCACCCCGCACGGGGGGCGGGTCCGGGCCGGCGAGCCCGTCCGGGTCACCGCCGAGGGCGGCACCCTCACGACGGTCACCGTCGCCGGGCCGCACGGCAAGGGCGTGACCGGCACCCTGTCCGCGGACCGCCGCACCTGGACCTCGGACCGCAACGTCGTGCCCGGCGCCTCGTACACCGTCGAGGCTGTGACCCGCACCCCGGGCGGGACCACCGGCACCAGCGAGTCCAGCTTCACCACGGCCGCCGCGGGAAAGGTCAACAAGGTGGACTGGCGGCCCGGCGACGGCACCACGGTCGGCGTGGCCCAGCCGGTCTCCCTCGTCTTCGACAACCCGGTGACCGACAAGGCCGCCGTGGAGAAGCAGCTCAAGGTGACCACCTCCGACGGCACCGAGGGCTCCTGGGGCTGGCTGAAGGACTACTCCGGCCGGGACCGCGTGGACTGGCGGCCCAGGCAGTACTGGCGGCCGGGCACCGAGGTCACCCTGGATGCCCGCCTGGACGGCACCGACTCCGGACCGGGCGGCGGCTGGTTCGTCCGCGACTACCGGGCCTCCTTCACCGTCGGCGCCCGGCAGGTGGTCAAGGTCGACCTCGACCGCAAGCGGCTCACCCTGCAGCGCGACGGCCGGACGGTCCGCACGGTCCCGGTCTCCGGCGGTACCCCCGGCCCGGACACCGGTTCGTGGCGCGGTACGGCGGTGGTGCTGGCGAAGGAGGGCACGGTCCGGATGAACTCCGAGACCGTCGGCCTCGGCGACGCCTACGACGAGACGGTCGAGGACTCGATCCGGCTGACCTGGTCCGGGATGTACGCGCACGCCGCCCCCTGGAACGCCGCGTTCTTCGGCCGGGCCAACCGCAGCCACGGCTGCGTCGGGATGAGCGACGCCGACGCGGACTGGCTGTACTCCCAGGTCCGGGTCGGCGACCCCTTCGAGATCACGGGGTCGGAGGCCAAGGGCACGGTCGCGCCGAACAACGGCTTCGGCGACTGGAACGTGGACTGGGACCGGTGGCAGGAGAAGAGCGCGCTGCACTGACCCGCGTCCGGGGGCGCCGGGGACGGCCCGCGGTGGTTGCCTGGAAGGGGTGGCACCACCGCACCGCCGAGAGGAAGGCAGCGCCATGACCGGCTCCGGCTTCACCGCACAGTCCACCGCCGCCGAGGTCGCCGGCGGCATCGACCTCACCGGCCGCCGCGCCGTCGTCACCGGCGCGGCCTCCGGCATCGGCCTGGAGACCGCCCGTGCCCTGGCCGGCGCCGGTGCCGAGGTCACCCTCGCGGTACGGGACACCGCCGCCGGCGAACGGGCGGCCGCGGCGGTCGCGGGCGGCGGCGGGCGGGTCCTGGTCGCCCCCCTCGACCTCGCGGACCAGCGCTCGGTGGCGGCCTTCGCCGCCGCCTGGCACGGCCCCCTGGACGTCCTCGTCAACAACGCCGGGGTGATGATGACCCCGCAGACGCGCACGCCCGAGGGCTGGGAGCTGCAGTTCGCGACCAACCACCTCGGGCACTTCGCGCTCACCATCCGCCTGCGCCCTGCCCTGGCCGCGGCGGGCCGCGCCCGCGTGGTCTCCCTCAGTTCGGTCGCCCACCTGCGCAGCCCCGTGCACTTCGACGACCTCCACTTCCGGGTCCGCCCGTACGACGCCGGCCTCGCCTACGCCCAGTCCAAGACGGCCAACGTCCTCTTCGCGGTGGAGGCCAGCCGGCGCTGGGCCGCGGACGGTGTGACCGTCAACGCCGTCCACCCGGGGGCGGTCCTGGGCACCAACCTGTCGCGGCACCTCACCCGCGAGGCCCTGGACGCCGCCGCCGCGTCCGGCGGTCACACCTTCAAGACCCCGCAACAGGGGGCCGCCACCGTCGTGTTCGTCGCCACCGCGCCCCGGCTGGAGTGCGTCGGGGGGCGTTACTTCGAGGACTGCGCCGAGGCGCACCGCCACATCCCCGGGACGTCCGGCGGAGTCGCCGACCACGCGCTGGACCCGGACGCGGCCGCGCTGCTGTGGCAGGTGTCCCTGGACGCCCTCGCGGCGGACGTGCGCGGCTGACCGCCACCGGCGAGGCGGGGACGGTCAGTGCGGGAAGGTCCGCGGCGGCCGTTGGCGCGGCAGTTCGTCGCGGAACTCCTCGACGACCGAGCTGATCTGCCGGGTGAGCTGCGTCCCCTCCAGCCGGTCGAGGTAGAGGTTGCGGGCGGCCAGGCCGACCGCGTCCACGCAGAAGTAGACCGCCATCAGCGGGTTGACGAACAGTTCGCTGTGCCGGGTGCGCTCGGTGAACCGCACGTTCCCGAAGTCGCCGCGCACCGCGGCCGCGACCGAACCGTGGACGATGCTCGGGTGGTCCGGGGTCGCCTCCTGGGCGTGCGCGACCGCCGCGAGGTAGAGCCGCCCCTCACGGCTGTCGCGGGGCAGTGAGAACGCGCCGAGGTACGCCCCGTCCCGCTCCAGGGCCGCCAGGTTCTCCAGCACCAGGGAGTGGTTCACCCCGTGGTACGCGTCGACGCCGAAGCCGAGGCAGGCCACCAGCCGCTGCGGGACGCCGGTGAGCCCGCCCACCGCGGCGAGGCTGGCCATGTCCTCCTCCGGTGTGCCGAGTCCGCTCTCGTCGCCGCGCATGAGGATGTCGGTGCCGCCGTCCACCAGCACGATCGCGTCGACCCCGCCGAGGTGGCCGATCAGCGCCCGGTACGCGGCGCGCAGCGGTTCGACGCCCGCGCGGCACAGCGCGTACACGGTCGAGGGCAGGCCCTGCGACTCCAGCCAGCGGGCGAGGGTCCGTTCGGGGAAGTAGTCGCCGCGCGCGGCCGTCGAGGGGCGCACGGCGGCGACGTCGTGGTCCAGCCAGACGCCTGGGTCCAGGCCGTACAGGTCCGCGAAGGAGAGGTTGGCCAGGTGCACCTCCTTGCCCGCCTCGCGCAGCGCGAGCGCGATCGGCAGCCCGGCGTAGACGTCGAAGCCGCCGCCGGCCCCGGCGACGAGGACCCGCCGCGCGTCGCGCAGCCGGGTGAACAGGGCGGGTTCGAGGAGGGAGAACACCGGGGGACGGTAGCAGCGGGCCGTGCGCCGGGACAGTGGGTTTCCGCTCCCGGGGCGGGCGTTGGCCCGCCGATCCCGGGGCCGTGTCGGTGCCCGCCCCTAGACTCGGCCGGATGGTGACGGAGACGGATATCGCACTCGCCGACGGGCGGACGCTGCACGTGTACGACACCGGGCCGGTCGGACCGGGCGGCCGGGAGGACGGCGCGGAGCTGGCCGTCCTGTGGCATCACGGCACGCCCAACATCGGCACGCCCCCCGAGCCGCTCTTCGCGGCGGCCGCCGGGCACGGCATCCGGTGGGTGGGCTACGACCGCCCGGGATACGGAGGTTCGACGCCCCGCCCGGGCCGGGACGTCGCCTCGGCCGCCGGTGACGCGGCGGCCGTCGCCGACGCCCTGGGCATCGGCCGCTTCGCGGTCATGGGCCACTCCGGCGGCGGCCCGCACGCGCTGGCCTGCGCGGCCCTGCTGCCGGACCGCGTCCTGGCGGTGGTCAGCGGGTCCGGCCTGGCGCCGTTCGGTGCGGAGGGGCTCGACTGGTTCGCCGGGATGGGGCCGTCCGGCGCGGCGGAACTCGGCGCGGCGGTCCGGGGGCGGGCGGCGCTCGAGGCGCAGCTGGCCTCCGGCGACTTCGACCCCGAGCTGTTCACCCCCGGGGACCACGCCGCGCTGGCGGGTGCGTGGGGATGGCTGGGTGACGTCGCGGGCAAGGGGATCGAGAGCGACCAGGGCGGCATGGTCGACGACGACCTCGCCTATGTGGCGCCGTGGGGCTTCGACCCGGCGCGGGCCGCCGCGCCCGTCCTGGTCCTGCACGGCGAGGCGGACCGCATGGTGCCCGCCGGGCACGGCGTGTGGCTGTCCCGGCGGTGCCCGGCCGCGGCGCTGTGGCTGCGGCCCGGCGAGGGGCACATCTCGGTGCTCGGCTCCGCCGCCGCCGCGCTGGACTGGCTCGCCGAGCGGTCCCGGCGCGGCTGAGCGCGCGCCGGCGCCGTCCACAGGCTGTGGACGGCGCCGGGTGCGTACGGGAGGGCGGTCAGGGGGAGGGCCGGGACCCGTACGCGGTGAGGAAGCGGTCGCGGAAGGTGTCCATCCGCCAGACCGGGGCGTCGTGCGCGGGCTGCAGCCCGTCGGACCAGCCCCAGCCGTCCGTCCGGTCCAGCACCGCCTTGTCGTACGCGACGATCGCGACGGGAACGTCGCTGGTCGCGTCGCTGCCGGTGACGACGGGGGAGGGCTGGTGGTCGCCGAGGAAGACGAGCACGGTGTCCTTGGTGCCGTACTTCGCCACGTACTGGACCAGGCTGTTCACGGAGTACTGGATGGAGTTGCCGTACTCGGTGCGGATGCTGGAGCGGTCCTTCCACACCTCGGCCGGGTCCTTGCCCTGCTCGCTGATCCCGTCGTAGACCGAGCCGTCGCCCACCCGGTCCCAGTCGATCATCTCGGGGATGGGCGCCCAGGGGCGGTGGCTCGACACCAGGATGATCTCCGTCATCAGCGGCTTGTCGTGCGGCTCGCCGTGCTCCAGCCGCTGGAAGGCCGACAGGCTGTACTGGTCGGGTACCGGCGCCCAGCTGAACTTCGGGCCCTGGTAGCCGAGGTCCCGGGAGTCGTAGACGTGGTCCAGGCCGTAGAACGCCCCCTCCGGCCAGGAGGCCGTGACCCCCGGCATGATGCCGACCGTGCGCCAGGCGCCGGTGCGCTTGAAGGCGTCCGTCAGCGTCAGCCGGTCGCTCGTGACGACCGAGCGGTAGCGCTGCTGGTGGGGCACCCACAGGCCGGACAGGAAGGTGGAGTGGGCGAACCAGCTCCCTCCGCCGTACGTGGGTGAGGTCAGCCAGCCGCTCCGGGAGGAGAACCCGGCGGCCTGCAGCCTGCGGGTCCCGTCCGCCAGCGCCGCGTCGACCCCGGGCGCGATCCTGGGGTCCTCGACGGCGCTGCGGCCGTAGCTCTCGACGAAGGCGAAGATGACGTCCTTGCCGCGGAGCGCGGTCAGCATCCGGTCACCGGGGGTGCCGGCGAAGGCGTCGTGCGCCGCCGCCTCGGCGAACTCCTCGCGGTCCCGCAGCGAGGCCCGGACGTCGTCCGCGCGTTCCCGGACGAAGGCCGACGACTCCCGCGAGGCGACCGGCGCGTCGCCCGTCTCCAGCCCCAGCGCCGCGCAGAGCACCCAGACGGTGCCGAGCACGAGGGCGGCCCGGGCCGCCCCCCGGCCGTCGCGGTCCACGAGCCGGCCCAGCCGGACCGCCGACAGGATCGTCAGGGCCGGTACCAGGAGGACGAGGAACGCCACCCCGACCGCCGCTGCGACGGCGTACGCCCGGCCGGAGGTGGCCGTCAGGTACCCCTCGCCGTCGGCGAGCAGGCTCCAGTCGAAGACCGGGTCGAAGCGCCGGGCGAACACCTCGTAGAAGCCCATGTCGAGGAACTTCAGCAGGAGCAGCAGGCCCAGGCCCAGGCCGATGAGCACGGCCACCGGTCTTCGGGCGCGCCGCGGCAGGGCGATCAGAAGCACCGCCCCGAGCAGCCCCTCCACGGGCAGCCGGACGAAGTGTCCCGGCCCCATGGAGGAGAGCCGGTCCGGCAGGACGAGCGCGGCCAGGACGACCACCGCGGCCAGCGCCGTCGTCCCCGCGCGCAGCGCCCGGGCCGCCGCGGGACGTCGCTCCCGCCATCCGGTGCGCGCGGGGGTGCCGCCGCCGGGGGCGCCGCCCCCGTCCGCGGGTGGTCCGTCGTCCGGCGGGTCGCCCTCCACCGCCGGTCCGTCCTCCGTCGTGCCCGGCCGGTGAGAGCGCGTGAAGAGCGACACCCCGAAGGTCCTTCCCTGTGAAGTGCGGTGACGGCACGGCGGGCCAGGCGCGGGTGTCGGGACCGCCGCCACTGGTACGGCCCGGCGGCGGCACGGGTTCAACCCCCACGGAAGTGCCTTGGTCCCCCGTCCCGCAGCGGGAGTTGACCGCCCCGGGGGCAACCATGTGCGGCATTCGTATGTCTGAACGGATGCCCCGGGCCGGCCGGGGTGTGGACGGAGGCCCCGTACGACCGTGGACAGGCACGACGGCAGCGACATCGACCCCGCGGACCAGTGGGTCCTCGACCCGGAGACCGGTTCCTACCGGCTGCGGCTGGATTCCGACGCCCCACCGGCGCCCACGGTGCCCCGGCAGGGCGGGCGGCGGGCACGCCGCGAGGAGCAGCGGCCCGTCCCGGCACCGCGCGGCGGCCGCCGCGCGGGGACCGCGACGTCCCGCAAGGCCAAGCGGTCCACGAAGCGCAAGGTGCTGATGTGGACCGCGGGCACGCTCGGTTTCCTGGTGCTCGCGGGCAGCGCGGGGGCCTACCTCCTGTACCGGCATCTCGACGGCAACATCGCCACCGTGGACGTCGGCACGGCGGGCAGCAAGCAAGCGACCAGCAAGGACGCGGTGAACATCCTGGTCATCGGCACCGACAGCCGCGAAGGCCTGGGCGCGAAGTACGGGGACGCCGGCAGCGTCGGCCACGCGGACACCACGATCCTCTTCCACGTGGCGAAGGACCGGTCGAACGCGACCGCGATGAGCATCCCGCGCGACATGGTCACCGGCATCCCGGACTGCCCGACCAAGCAGAAGGACGGCTCCACCAAGACCATCCCCGGCACCCCCAAGGCCGGGACCAACCCGCGCTTCAACCAGAGCCTGGGCCAGGACGGCCGCGACCCGGGCTGCACCATGCGGACCGTCACGAAGATCACCGGCCTGCCGATCGACCACTTCGTGCTGGTCAACTTCGAGGCCGTGAAGACCCTGTCCACCGCGGTCGGCGGGGTGCCGGTCTGTCTCACCCACCCCATCCACGACACGACCGACGAGGGGGAGGGTTCGCACCTGAACCTGTCCGCGGGACCGCACAAGGTCCAGGGCGAGCAGGCCCTGGCCTTCGTCAGGACCCGGCACTCGCTGAAGAACGGCAGCGACCTGGACCGCATCGACCTGCAGAAGCAGTTCCTGGCGTCGATGATCCGTCAGATGAAGTCCGGTGACACCCTCACCGACCCCGGCAAGCTCTTCCAGCTGGCGAACGCCGCCACCAAGTCGCTCACGGTGGACACCGGCATCGGCGGCGTCGGGAAGCTCACCGACCTCGCCAAGGACCTCAACCGGGTCGACCCCGAACACATCACCTTCACCACGCTCCCGGTCGTCGACAACCCGGCCGAGGTGGGTTTCCACGCGACGGTCGTCGTGGACGACACGAAGGCGCCCGCGCTCTTCAAGGCGATCAAGAACGACGTCTCGCTGACCGCCGCGAAGAAGAAGCCCGCGGCCGCCGACTCCAAACTCCGCGGCGCCAAGGCGGACCCGTCGCAGGTCCGCGTCGTCGTCTACAACGCCGGCGGCCCCCAGGGCGCGGCGCAGGACACCCTGGAGTGGCTGCAGAACACCGAGGGCGTCTCCCACTCCACCAACGGCGGCAACGCGCCCGGGGGGAAGCAGGACCGCACGACCCTGGCCTACGGTCCCGACCAGGCGGACCAGGCCCGGGCCCTGGCCGCGATGATGGGCCTGCCGTCCGGCGCCCTGCACCCCGCGACGGCCGACGCCGGACCCCGCGCGGACATGACCCTCACCCTCGGCGGTGACTACCTGGGCGCCGGGAAACCGCTCGCCGACCCGGACGCGGTCCCGGACGACATCCCGCAGTCGCACGCCGACAAGAAGGCGTGCGTCGGCTGATCCGCGGCGGTGCCGGCGGCCTGCCGGCACCGCCGGCAGGCCGCCCGGGCGGGCCGCGCCTACGGTGGAAGGAAGGGGCGCCCCGGCGCCCGAGATCGCGACCGCAAGGAGCGCGGCATGTCCCGCAGCGACAACCTCTCCGTCCTGGAGGGCTTCGGCACGGCGGTGAACAGCGGCCACCTCGGCGAGATCGGCGAGTACGTCGCGTCCGCCTCGGTGGACCACGACCCCGCTCCGGGGCAGGGCCCCGGGCCGGAGGGGTACGAGGAGATGTTCGGCGCGATGCGGCGGGCCTTCCCCGATCTGCACGTCGAGGTCGAGCACGTCATGGCCACCGACGACGAGATCGCCTTCGCGTACACCATCACCGGCACGCACCTCGGCGAGCTGATGGGCCACGCCCCCACGGGGCGGACCGTCAGCTACCGGGGCATGCAGATCAGCCGGTTCGAGGACGGGAAGATGGTCGAGCGCTGGGGGAGCAGCGACGAACTCGGCATGCTGCGCCAGCTCGGCGTCATCACCTGACCCCTCGCCCGGCGCAAGCCCCGCCCCTCCCGGAGCCGGTCAGTCCGCGGCCGCCGCCGGCAGGCGGAGTTCGAAGAGGGCACCGCCCGCCGGGGCGGTGCCGACGGTGAGCGAGCCGTCGTGGCGGTGGGCGACGTCGCGCGCGATGGCCAGGCCGAGACCCGCACCGCCCTCGTCGCGGCTGCGGGCGTCGTCGAGCCGGACGAAGCGCTCGAAGATCCGCTCGCGCTCGGCGGGCGGGACGCCGTCGCCGTCGTCGCCCACCGCGAGGACGACCAGGCCGTCCCGCAGGCGTACGGTCACGGTCACCTCGGCGCGCGCGTGGCGCTGGGCGTTGTCCACGAGGTTGCCCACGACCCGGGCCAACTGGCCGCGTGAGCCCGCCACGTCCCGCCGCGGTTCGACGTCGACGGTCACCGGGACCCGGTCGGCGGGCCGCCTGCGGACCTCCTCGCCGACGAGTTCGCCCAGGTCGACCCGCCGCCGCGCGGGCCGTTCGCCCGCGTCGAGCCGGGCGAGCAGCAGCAGGTCCCCCGCCAGTTGCTGCAGCCGCTCGGTGTCCTTGACGGCACCCGGTACGTCGAGCAGGTGCGGATGGGCCGAGCCGACCTCCAGCTGCGTGCGCAACGAGGCGATCGGGCTGCGCAGTTCGTGCGAGGCGTCGGCGACGAAGCGGCGCTGCCGCTCGACCGCGGCCTCCAGCGCGGTGAGGGTCTCGTTGGTGGTGCGCGCCAGCCGGGCCACCTCGTCGCGGGCGGCCGGCTCCGGCACACGCCGCGAGAGGTCCTCGGAGGCCGTGATCGCGGCCATCTCGCGCCGGATGCCCTCCACCGGAGCGAGCGCGCGGCGGGTGACCCGCCAGGTCGCGCCGCCGACCACCAGCAGCAGCAGGGGCAGTCCCGCCAGCATGGCCGCCGCCGCGGTGTTCACGGCGCTCTCGCGGGCCGCCAGCGAGGTGCCCGCGTGGATGAGGACGGTCTGCCCGGCGAGGTCGGTGGCCTTGATCGTCGCGAACCGGTAGCCGGCGGTCCGGCCGTCCAGCGTGGCCCGTCCCGTGCCGTGCACGACCGTCCGGCCGATGTGGCCGACCACCGGGTCGTCGCCCGCGGCGGGCGAGGGTGTGGCGCTGCCGCCGTGCCGGTCGTCGTCCTCGCCGCCGCGCGTCGCGTCGTCCCGGCCGCCCCGGCCCCGGCCGCGCCCGTGGCCGCCGTCGTCCTTGCCGCCGCCCCCGTGGTCGTCGCCGCTCTCCGCGGTGCGGTTCGGCACCGCGGAAGGGGTGGGCGTGGGGGTGGGCGAGGGTGTGGGTGTGGCGGCGGGCCCGCGGACGGCCCGGACGGCGCCGACCCCGGTGCCGCTGATCCGCTCCAGGCCCCTGCTCACCGCCAGCAGCCGCCCGTCCTCGGTGGTCACCTGCACCGGCACGCCCTCGGGGAGCTGGAGCCGGGCGTAGCGGTCCGTGCCCACCCCGCGGCTGGCGACGTCGAGGGCGATCCTGCGGGCCGTGTCGTCGGCCTGGCTCTGCGCCTGGCCCGTGAGGTTGGCGCGCAGCGAGAGCAGCACGGCCACCCCGGCGGCCACCAGCGCGACCGCGACCACGAGCGTGGCGCCGAGCGACATCTTGGCCTGGACGGTGCCGAGGGGGCGGGGGCGTCTCATGCCGAGGCCAGCCGGTAACCGGCGCCGCGCACCGTCTGGATGAGGTCCGCGCCGAGCTTGCGGCGCAGGGTGCTGATGTACACCTCGACGATGTTGGGGTCGCCGTCGTACGCGAAGTCCCAGACGTGCTCCAGGATGCGGGACTTGCCGACCACCTGCCCGGCCCGCACCGCGAGCTGCTCCAGCACGGCGAACTCCTTCGCGGTCAGCGTCACTTCGCTGTCGTTGCGGAAGACCCGGCGGGCGGCGGTGTCCAGCACGAGGGTGCCCAGCCGCAGCACGGGCGAGGCCCCCGCCGAACCCCGGCGCCGCAGCAGCGCCTTGACCCGGGCCACCAGCACGACGTACGAGAACGGCTTGGTCAGGTAGTCGTCGGCGCCGGTGTCGAGGCCCTCCGCCTCGTCGTACTCGCCGTCCTTGGCCGTGAGCATCAGGATGGGGACCTCGTTGCCCGCCTCGCGCAGTGCGGCGCAGACACGGTAGCCGTTCATGCCGGGCAGCATGATGTCCAGCACGACGAGGTCGTGGACGCCCTCCCCCGCCCGGTGCAGGCCTTCGAGCCCGTCGTGCACGACGTCCACGGCGAAGCCCTCGGCCGTCAGCCCCCTGGCCAGCGAGACCGCGAGCCGTCTCTCGTCCTCCACGATGAGCACACGCATGGGGTCCAGCCTCCCAAATCAACCTGAAGAGATCTTCAGCTGGTTTCAGGCTGCCTTCAGCCTGTACCGCCGACATTGAGGTCACGGAACAGACCTGACACAGACCGGGTACGGCCCGGTCGGAAGGGCTCCTCATGAAGCGCAACACGACCGTCGCGGCCATCGCGGCCGCGGTCCTCGTCGCCGGGGGCTACACGGCGTTCGCCACCGGCGGCCACGACGGCGGCCACGACGGCGGGCGCGACGACGCGCGCGGCACGGTGTCCTCGGCCGCCACGCCCGGGGCGACCCCGGGACACGACGCGGGCGACGACCACGGCTCCCCGGGCATCACGGCGAGCCGGGCCGCGGCCGCCGCGGTCGCCCACACGCCGGGCACCGTCACGAAGATCGAGCCGGACGACCGTCACCGCGGCTACTGGGAGGTGTACGTGACGGACGCGGCCGGGGTCGTGCACGAGCTGCACGTGGACGCGCAGACGGGCCGGGTCACGGAGGACGACCGGCACCGCGGCCGCACACGCTCCGGTGACGCGTCCCGCACCGCCTCGCCCGCACCGGCGACGACGCGGCCCGGGTACGACGACCACGGTGGCGGCCGCGCCGGCAGCGACGACCCCCCGGGAGACGACCACGGCGGCGACCGCGTGCGGGACGGCGACCGCTCCGGTGACGACCACGGCGGGGGCCACGGCCGGGGCCGTGGCCGCGGCGGCGACGACCACTGACGTCCCCCGCGTGGCCGGGCCCCCCGCGCCCGGCCACAGGCGCCCCCCGGACCCCTCAGAGCCGCCCGACGTCCACCACGGCCTGGGCGAAGGCCGCGGGTGCCTCCTGCGGCACGTTGTGCCCGATGCCCTGCAGCGTGCGGTGCGCGTACTTCCCGGTGAACTTGGCCCGGTAGGAGGAGCCGTTGCCCGGCGGCGTGAACGGATCGACCGCCCCGTCGAGGGTGATCGTGGGCACGGTGACGACGGGCCCGCGGGCGAGCCGCGCCTCGATGTCGTCGTACCGCGGGTCGCCCTCGGTCAGCCCGAGCCGCCAGCGGTAGTTGCCGATGACGATGGGGACGTAGTCCGGGTTGTCGAAGGCCGCCGCGGTGCGGTCGAACGTGGCGTCGTCGAAGCCCCAGGTCGGGGAGTTGAACTTCCAGACGAGCCGGCCCAGGTCGTGCCGGTAGCGCTCCAGCCCCTTACGGCCCCGCTCCGTGGCGAAGTAGTACTGGTACCACCAGGCCCATTCCGACTTCGGCGGCAGCGGCTGCTTGTTCGCCTCGCGGTTGGTGATCAGGTAGCCGGTCACCGAGACCAGCCCCTCGACCCGCTCCGGCCACAGCGCCGCGATGATGTCCGCGGTCCGCGACCCCCAGTCGAAGCCGGCCAGGACCGCCTTCTTGATCCCCAGCGCGTCCATGAGCGCCACGATGTCCAGGGCGAACACCGCCTGCTGGGCGTCCCGCGGGGTCGAGCGGGACAGGAAGCGGGTCGTCCCGTGGCCGCGCAGGTAGGGGACGACCACTCGGTAGCCCTTCGCCGCCAGCAGCGGTGCGACGGCGACGTAGCTGTGGATGTCGTACGGCCAGCCGTGGAGCAGGATCACGGCGGGACCGTCGGCCGGTCCCGCCTCGGCGTAGCCGACGTCCAGCACCCCGGCCTCCACCTGCTTCAGCGGGCCGAACGCCGGGGCGTCGCCGGGCCGTTCCTTGCCGGGGGCCCTGGGCGGCGCCGGCTTGTTCTCGTCCGGTCCGGTCGTCGCGCACCCCGAAGCGAGCCCGGCCAGTGTGGCCGCGACCGCTCCCGTGCCGACGATCGTGCCGAAGGTCCGCCTGTCGATCATCCGAGGCCTTCCGTGGGATGCGGGCGCGGGCACTGAGGTAGCCCATGCCCCGTGCGCCGCCGTCCGCGTCACCGGACCGGCAAATGTCATCCCCATGGCACAGGTCCCGGCGGCCGCGGTGAGGGCCGGACGGGTGAAGTCGGGGGCAGGGCGCAACCGGTGGGCGCAGCGGGGCTGTCCTGCACGGCGAGTCCGGTCGACACCGTCCGAGATCCGAGAGGAAACACCATGAACCTTCTCGATACTCCGCAGCAGTCACTGGGTGGCGTCCCGGTGGGGGCCCACCTGGCCGCCGTCGACGCGCGCTGGGTCGAGCTCCACGCGGCGCTCATCGCGGCCGGGGTGCCCCCGCTCCCGGGCGACAGCGACGCGGTGCACACCCTCGCCCGGCAGCTCGACGACGCCACGGTCAGCGCCGTCGTCGCCTGGATCGACAGCGCCGCCTCCCGCTGAGCCCGGCCCGGGCACCGCGCCTTGTGACGGTCGTGTGACGGGAATTGTGGCCTGCGCCATGGCCGGGAGCGGCAGGGTCCTGATGGGGTCGCCGGATGCGCACCCCCGCCCTCCTCCTCCCGGCCGTGCTCGCCGGTGCCCTGCTCCTGGTCACGGCCTGCGACGTCCCGCACCGGGACGACCGTGCCTCCTGCGCCGCCTCTGCCGTCCCGGTCGCCCCGGCGCCCGCGGGCGGTGCCGCCGGTGTCGAGGGGGACGGCGACGTCGAGATCACCGCCGTGAGCGCACCGCCCGCCCACTGCTCCGGCGTCCCCTTCCACGTCGCGTTCCGCGTCACCAACCACGCCGACGAACCCCTCACCTACACCGTCACGTTCGGGCTCACCTCAGGTGCCGGAGAGGCCCTGGGGAACGTGCCGCACACGGTGTCCGCGGTCCCGCCCGGCCGGACCGTGGAGGGCGAGGCCGACCTCGGCGCACCCCTCGCGCCGCGGTACGCCGCGGAACGGGTGCGCATCGTCAAGGTCAGGAGCGTCCCGGCGGACGAGGTGCCCGCCGCGGGAGGCGCCTGCCCGCCCTCCGGCCTGCGCCTCACCGCCGACGACGGCGACGCCGCCATGGGGCTGCGCGTGGTGGGACTCCGCCTGGAGAACTGCTCCTCCCGCGTCCGGCGCGTCGAGGGCTATCCGTCGGTCCAGCTCCTCGACGAGCAGCGCAAGCCCGTCACGGGGGTCGAGGTCTTCCGGGGCAGCGGGGGCGTCGCCCTCGTGCCCGGCTTCGACGACCCGCCCCGTCCGGTCACCCTGGAGCCGGGCGGGAGCGCGACCGCGGGCCTGATGTGGCGCAACACCGTCACCGACGGCACGTCCGTCAACGCGCCCTACGCGAGGGTGCGGGCGACACCCGGCGCTCCTGCGGTGACGGTGACCCCCGAACTCGACCTCGGCACGACGGGGAAGCTCGGCGTCAGCGCATGGAAGGCCGACCCGGCGACCGCGGCCCGGCCGTGACACCTGGGGCACGCTCCCCGTCGAACCGGTCCTCGACGTCCTCCCCCCATCAGCACGAAGGCCCCGGGCTGCCCGCCCGGGGCCTTCGTGCTGCGCGGGCCACCCCGTTCCTCCCCTCACGAATGTCACGGTTGTGTCCCGAGGGGTGCCGGGGAGGCCGCTTCGTTTGACACGGCTCAGCTCCCCCTCTCATCATCATTCCACTAATCGAGTAGCTAAAGGGTGTTGAAGCACGTGGACTTCCGCATCGACCGGCGGAGCGGGATCGCCGCCTACCAGCAGATCGTGCAGCAGACCAAGCAGGCCCTACGGCTGGGCGTCCTGATGCCGGGGGACCGGCTGCCCACCGCCAAGGAGGTCGCGGAGACCAGCGCCGTCAACCCGAACACCACGCTCAAGGCCTACCGCGAGCTGGAACGCGAGGGGCTGGTCGAGCCGAGGCCCGGCCTCGGCACCTTCATCCGCCGCTCACTGGCCCGTCCCCAGGCGGGTGCCGACTCCCCGTTGCGCGGGGAGCTGGAGGCGTGGATGACCCGGGCCCACGAGGCGGGCCTGGAGCGCGAGGACGTGGCCGCGCTGGTCGCGGCGGTCCTGGAGGAGCGGTACGCCGGGACCACGGCGGCCGACGGAACACCGGAGGACGGGGAAATGAGGATGACCAGTGCGTGACGCCATGAATGCCATGGACATGGGTGGCCCGGTGGAGGAGTCGGCGATGGAGGCCCGCGGGGTCGGCCGGAAGTACCGCCGGGGCTGGGCCCTGCGGGACTGCTCGTTCCGCCTGCCGGCCGGCCGGATCTGCGGGCTGGTGGGCCCCAACGGCGCGGGCAAGACCACGCTGATGTCCATCGCCGCCAACCTGCTGGAGCCGTCGGAGGGCACCCTCACGGTGTTCGGCGCGGCGCCCCAGTCCGCGGAGGCCGGACGCCGTACGGCGTTCCTCGCCCAGGAGAAGCCGCTGTTCCGCCGCTTCACCGTGGCCGAGACGCTGCGCATGGGCCGCGAGCTCAACCCCGGCTGGGACCAGCAGGCCGCCGAGCAGATCGTCCGCGCGGGCAACGTGCCCCTGCACGCGAAGGTCGGCACCCTCTCCGGCGGACAGCGCACCCGCGTCGCCTTCGCCCTCGCCTTCGGCAAGCGACCCGACCTGCTGCTGCTCGACGAGCCGATGTCCGACCTCGACCCGCTGGTGCGCCACGAACTCATGGGCACCCTGCTGGCCGAAGCCGCCGAGCACGGCACCACGGTGCTGATGTCCTCCCACATGCTCAGCGAGCTGGAGAGCGTCTGCGACTTCCTCCTGGTCATCTCCACGGGCGGTCTGCGCATCGCCGGTGACGTGGACGAGATCCGCAGCGCCCACGTGCTGCTGCAGGGCGTGGCCGGCGACGAGGGCCCGGGCGTCCCCGCGGAACTCGCCCGCCACACCGTCGTCGAGTACCGCACCAGCGGGCGCCAGGCCACCGCCCTCATCCGCCCCGACGGCCCGGTGAGCGGCCAGTGGCAGTCCCACACCCCGCAACTGGAGGAACTCCTGCTCGCCTACCTGCGCTCCCCCGAAGCGCCACCACTGATCAGTCCCGTGGCCCAGGTCCCGGGGCAGCCGTACGGCGTGAACGGCCCGCGGGGGGCGGCGGCATGAGCAACCTGACCGCGAACCCGTCCGCGCCGTCCGCGGCCCCGGTCGCCGACAGCGGCGTCCGCCGCCCCCGGCTCAGCGGCATGACCTGGCTCATCTGGCGCCAGCACCGCGCCGCCTACTGGACCATCCTGGCCGCGACGGCCCTGTCCGTGGGGTGGATGCTCTACCAGCGCGCCGGCCTGCTGGATTACCTCACCGCCCACGGCTGGCCCGAGGCGAGCTCCGACAAGTGGACGGAGGACATCAACCCGCACAGCGCCCCGCTCCTGAAGGCCGCCTTCGGCCTCGGCTTCGTCCCCATACTCCTCGGCGTCTTCCTCGGCGCCCCGCTGCTCGCCGGCGACCTGGAGAGCGGCACGGCCAAGCTGGTCACCTCCCAGGCCGCCGGCCCCGCCCGCTGGCTCGCCGCCAAGCTCGGCATCAGCGCGCTGGTGGTCGTGGTCTGCACCGTGGCCCTCTCCTTCACCTTCGGCCGGTGGTGGGCACCGGTCAGCAAGGAGAACACGGTCATGGACTGGACCTCCGGCCAGGCCTTCGACAACACCGGGCCCGTGCCCGTCGCGCTCACGCTCTTCACCGTCGTGAGCGGCATCGCGATCGGCATGCTCCTGCGCCGCACCCTGCTCGCGATGGTCGTGACCTTCTTCTTCGCGGCGGCCGTCCAGGTGGTCTGGGCGTACAGCCGGCTCGACCTCGGCAACGTCATCAGGCTCACCACCGACTCGGGGGTGACCCCCGGCAGCAGCCCCCGTCTTCCCACCGCCGCCTACGAGGTCGACCAGTCGTTCATCACCTCGTCCGGGCACACCATCGGCTGGAGCACCTGCACGGACGCGGGGTCGGAACAGGCGGTCGACGCCTGCCTGAAGCAGAAGGGCGTCGTGGGCTGGGCGCTGGACTACATCCCCATGTCCCAGATGAGCGGCATGCAGTGGCTCGGCGCCTCGATCCTGTTCGCCCTTGCCGCCGCCATCACGGCCTTCGTCTTCCTCTGGGGCCGCAAGCGCGTCGTCTGACATGACGCCGTCGGCCACGACGACACGACCCCGGGGAGACGCGCCGAGCGTCACCCGGGGTCGTGTCGTCGGTGCCGGCGGTCCCCCGGCTGATGGGCCCGCAGGCCACCGGGAGCACATCCGGCGCTCGGTGGAAGCGGCGCTCGGCGCCCGCGTCGGGACCACCGACCGCCGGCGCGCGGCACGCGACGTCTGGCAGATCCTGCTCGACCTGGCCACCGCCGACCTCCCCGGCACCGGACCGCGCGGGGCGCGGCGCTGCGCTCCGAACTCGCCGCCGTCGAACCGCCCGCCGAGCGCCGCAGGTTCGCCCTCGGCGGGGTGTGGACGGCGGCCACGGCCGGCGGCGCCGCCCTCGGCGCGGTGCTCCGGCCCCCGCGCACCACCACCGCCCCCGACGCCCCGGTCCCGGCGGCCGCCCGCTGAGGGCGCCCATGCGGCGCCGTCCGCGGTCAAGGCGACCCGGCGGGCCGGGCGGGCACCGCGGGGCGTCAACTGACGTGCATTCGGGGCCATATGCCGTCGACGCTCATGCCACGGGTGCGGGGCTGTGAGCTCCGGTAGCGCCCCGGGTGAGTGCCTCCTCCGCCTGTGCGAGTCCGCGGACCGCCTGGGTCAGCTGACTCGGAGGAAGCGTGTACGGCAGCCGGATGTTGCGTTCGAACGCGCCTCCGATCCCGAACCGCGGTCCGGCTGCGATGGTCACTCCGTGGTCGGGCGCGATCGCGGCCAGCCGCGAGCTGATGGGCTGGGGGAACGTCGCCCAGAGCGTCATGCCGC
Organism: Streptomyces sp. PA03-5A; assembly: GCF_033792725.1. Taxonomy (NCBI): domain Bacteria; kingdom Bacillati; phylum Actinomycetota; class Actinomycetes; order Kitasatosporales; family Streptomycetaceae; genus Streptomyces; species Streptomyces sp. PA03-5A. The sequence continues at coordinate 87,983 of NZ_JARAVL010000003.1, forward strand.
CGGCGGGTCGCGGGGCGTGGAGGCCGGGCAGGTGCTCGCTGAGCGCTCGGAGCAGTACGTCGCGTTGCGACCTCAGTTGCCCGAGCGTGCCGGGGCGCCGGGTCCGGTCCTCGTTCAGGAGGACGGCCGTGGCGAGTTGCTCGACGACGGGGGTGCCGAGATCCGTGGCGTGACGGGTCTGCTGGACGCGTTCCAGGAGAGCGGGCGTCGCGCGGATCCAGCCGATGCGCAGGCCGCCCCAGATGCTCTTGGAGACCGAGCCGATGCTGATGGCGGTCGGCATGTGGAGCGCGAAGGGTTCCGGGCTTTCCCCGTCCAGGGCCAGGTCGGTCATGGTCTCGTCGATGACCGTGGGACACGCGAGCCCGAGGCCTTGGCGGACGCTCGTGGGCATGCACAGCCCTGTCGGATTGTGGAAGTCGGGGATCAGGTAGGCCAGGCTCGCGATGCGGCCCGCCGCTTGGAGCTGCGCGGTGTCCCAGCCCGAGGACGCCACGGCGACGGGGAGGAGCCGAGCCCGCACCTCGGTGAACGTGGTGATCGCGTGCGGGTAGGTCGGGTGGTCGATCAGGACCTGGTCGCGTGGCGACAGGAGCGTTCGCGCCAGGAGGGCAAGCGCGTGCTGCGCGCCGTTGGTGATCAGGATGTGATCGGGCGGCGTCGGCAGTCCGCGCCGCTCGTACCAGTGGGCCACCGCTTCGCGCAGCTCCGCGGTGCCGCTGCGGTCGTAGCCGTGCCGCTCGTAGTGCCGTGGCAGCTGTTCGAGGGCGGTCGCGTACGCGGCGTGGAGGATCTCGACGGGCGCGGGGGGCGCGGCGAAGGACAGGTCGATGGCCGCCGCGTTCGTGCCGGCCCGGCGCTCGGGCGGCGTGTCGTCGGGGAGCCGCACGGTCGCCCTGGCGCGCGCCCGTGTGGCGAGGTATCCGTGCTCGACCAGAGTGCGGTAGGCGGCGCCGACGGTGGTCCTGCTGGTGGACAGTGCGGTGGCCAGGTCACGCTCGCTCGGCAGGGTGGAGCCGAGCGAGAGACGCCCGTCCAGGACCAGCAGCCGCAGCCTGTCGGAGAGGCGCTGATGCGCCGGCCCGGGCCCCGCCTGCCAGGTCCCCAGCATGCCTGCGACCACGTGCGACGTAACTTTCACCCGGCCAGCCTAACCAATCTGGCTATGGAATCCAGGTCCAGATGCCTCGCAGGCTTGCGGCATGGCACCTCCTGTTACCGCTGCACGCACGTCCGTCCCGCCCGGCCACGACCAGCCCGCCCTGACCCGTATGAACGCCTTCGCCCAAATCCGAGCGGGCCGAAAGGCGCGCCGCATCCCCCAACTCCTGCTCGGCTTGGTGGGGTACGGGGCCGCCGTGATGACGCTCGTCCAGTCCGGGCTGGGAGCAGCCAGCTGGAACGTGCTCACCGAGGGCACCGCCAAGGTCCTCGGCATCTCTTTCGGCTGGACGACGAACCTGATCTCGCTGCTGGTGCTCCTCCTGTGGATTCCCCTGCGGGAACTGCCCGGCCTCGGCACACTCCTCAACGTCGCCATCGTCGGCTTCGCCGCGGACGCCACCGCCACCGTCCTCCCCCACCCCCAGGGGACACCTGCCGCGATCGGGTACCTCGTCGTCGGCCTGGTCGCCCTGGCCTTCTTCGACGCGCTCTACCTCGGTGCCCAGTTCGGATCGGGCCCCCGCGACGGCATCATGACCGGACTCGTCCGGCTCACCCGCCTACCCATCGCCGCGGTGCGCACCGGCATCGAAATCACCGTCGCCACCGCCGGCTGGCTCCTGGGCGGAACCGTCGGCCCCGGAACCGTGCTCATCGCCCTGTGCATGGGGCCCCTCGTCGGCTACTTCCTGCCACGCGTGGCAGTTCGCCTCCCCGCCGTCGCCGCGGACGAGGCGCACACCCGTGCTTGATCCGTGCCCGACGGCCTGACCTGTGGTTCCCCGCCTTGGACGGAATGGGCGGCGCCTCCTTCTGCGTACCGCGATTCCCCCCTGACCCCCCGACCGTTCTGGCGCAGGAGTGGCACGGGCTCCGCACTGGTGACCCTCTCGACGGGGACTACGGGCGCAGCGGTCTAAGGTGCGCTTCGCTGTCCAGGGGTTTGGCGGGGTCCAACTCGGTTGACCGCGGCCCGTACAGATGCTGTACTCCGCTGCTGTGCAGCGACCTCGGAGGGTCCGCGCCCGACCGTCGGACCGGATGAGTACGGGAGGGGCTTCTACTCCTGATCTGCGGCGCACCGGTTGAGAAGAGGGGGCGGCGTGGAAGTCTTTCGTTTCGAACGCAACGAGTGGGTTGTCACCGGGCACGGCAGCACCGGCCTCCATGCGACCCGCATCGCCACTGGTGAAGGCTCGGTGCACCTCACCTGCCTAAGCGTGGAGCCAGGCGGCGTCATCGGCACGCACCCCGCGCCCGTGCCCCAAGTGTTCATTGTCACCGCAGGTGAAGGCTGGATCGCCGGCCCCGACGGGGAGCGCGTCCCCATCGCTGCTGGTCAAGGGGTCCGGTGGGAACAAGGTGAGGCTCACACTTCGGGAACTGACGTTGGCTTCACGGCGATCGCAATCGAAGGTTCTTCCATGGAGCTCTTCAAGTCTGCGGTTCCTGGGGACTGACCGACCACGAGCACGCCGAGTTCCGACGTTCCGCAAGGTCCTGTCGATCGACGGCAAGCGATCAGTTCTTCTGGGTCTTGTCGGGGATCTCCGCGACCTGCGTCTTCGCTGGTCGCGGAAATGCTCCGGTGCGCCTGAGCGGGTGGCTGTCGTCGTCGTTGGTCGTTGCGGAGCACCCTCGGACGGCCCGCAAGCCGCGCTGGAAGCGCAACGGCTGACGGCTGACCGACAGGCGGCCCCGTTCTCTCCGGACGTGCCCGCCCCGCCTGTTGGTCCGCCGGCCTGATCGCCCTCTGGCATGACGTGACGTCAGATCCCGTCCCGCACCGCCCTGCTGAATGCGGCCCCGGCTTATTGAACGGGTTCGAAATTCTCTTCCGTGACCTGTGAGCCTGTTGTTAGGATCCGATCACTCGGGTGTGGGGGGCGGGGGGACGCCGGGATTGGCCGGCTTGCTTGCTGCGAGTGCTGAGGACCGAGCCGATTCCCCCGCCTGTTCCCAGGTCCGTTCGCGTCAGGGGTGGAATCAAGTGGCCAGACGTGTCCTCCTCCGCAGTGCCGTCACGACGGTCGTGTCGCTGTCGCTGGCTGTCGGTCCTGCCTCCTGGGTCGCGTCGGCCGATGCAGGAACGTTCACTGCGGCCACGATTCCCGCGACCATGCGCGTCACACCGGGCTCCGGCTCCGTGGTGAGCGTCGGGCCTTCCGGGTTCCTGCACAGCGCCACCACCACGAGCGGTCCCTCCGGATTGGAGTGGACGGGCGCGGACGGCTCGACCCGAAAGCTTGAAGGCACGCATCTGTACGACCCCGTGGAGTACTACGGAGCGGCATCGGACGTCGTGGCGCTGCCGCCCAGCGGTGGCACGGGCGACGTACTGCTGCGGAACATGGTCACCGACGAGACTACGACGGTCACAGTCCCCGCAGGTCAGCTGTACAGCAGGGTGATCGGGACCACGGTGGTGACCAAGGGCGGAGCCGGTGCCGACGGGTACTGGACCGAGTTTCATCTGCTGAGCGATGAGAACGGGACCACGGTGGACCGCCGTGTGACAGGCCTTCCGGAGGGTGCCTCCGTCACCGCTGTCGGCCGGGCCGGCGTCCATGGGTTCCTCTCATTTCTGAACGTCCCCGGCGAGGACGTCGGACAGTACGCCTGGATCGATCTCCGCACCGCGGAAGCCACGTTTCTGCCGTACGGCACGGTCTATGGGAATTCCGTGGTGACCGCCCTTCACCTGGTCACCCCCCAGGCCGATGGCGTGCGGATCTATGAGCAGGGCCGGTTCGACACCCCCGTACGCGAGGTTCAGATCGGTCTCAAGGACGCGAAGGTTCTCGGCGTCGTCGGCGACTCGCTGATCGTGGGCCGCTATGACGCTTCGCTCGGTCAGAAGGCGTCCGGAGCGTCCATCTGGAAGGTCGTGGCCGTCCCCTTCGACGGTTCCGGCGAGCGGACGCTTCTCGCCCGTGCGGTGGCGGACCGTGTTGCCGTCCGGCCGGACGGCGGCGTTCAACTCGTCGGCGGCCAGTCCGCGGAGGACTACGGCTACCAGGACATCACCGCCGGGGCGGACGGCGTACCGTACGCGGCTCGTGTGCTCGGCATCCCGCCGGTCCCGATGGCGCTCCAGCGGCTGACGCTGGATCACAACACCCTCACAACACTGGAGTTCGGTGACGGGGGCACCTTCGTATACGACCGCCCCCTCACCGAAACCGCGCCCGGATACGGCGAGCGCGTGCGGATCGGCGGCCTGCCGGCCCCGTACAACAAGTGCAGCGTCGCCTGGGGGCTGTGCCCCGAGCTGTATCCCACCGGGGACGGCCGGACCGTGTACCGCGGGACAGTGAGCGTGGACAGCGGCTGGCAGCCCAAGCTGTTCGTCGTGGGCAAGGGCGGGACGTTCCCCGGAACGCCGATCGAAACGGGCATCCAGGATTCCTTCGACGATTCCCCGGACCAGATGAGGATCGTGGGGGCATCCGAAAACCTGGTGCTGGTCGAAGGGAGACCTGCCGGCGGCAGCCGGGAACTCCGGGTCGTGGACATCGACTCCGGCAAGGTCGTGCACACGGAGCCGTACCAGAGGGGTGCGATCTGGGGGACCACTCTGTGGTCCTCGGCTCCGGGCGGCAAGGTCACGGCCAAGGACGCGCGCACCGGGGCCTCGCTGACGTCCTTCACGGTGAACAGCGGGTGCTCCTCGATGGTCGACCTGCAGGCCGTCGGCCGGTGGCTGTACTGGACGTGCAACGTGAGCATCGCTCCGTACGCCGCGGGCGGCGTCTACGACCTCCAGTCCAGGAAGAACATTCCGCTTCCCTCCACCGCGCAGGCCTACCTCGGCGATGGTGTCGTCGCCGTCCGGGGCGGGCAGGGGCTGGCTGTCTACGGCCTGCAGACCGGGACGGCCGTCCAGCGGTGGTCAACCGACGCCGCGGGGCTTGTGGCGCTCGACCCTCGCAGCGGTGACCTTGCGTACTCCACGCTGGACCAGGCTGTCCACGTCCTGCACACCGGGCGGCCCCAGGCGGCCCTGGTTTCTCCCTACCGGAACGTCACCGCGCGGGTGGAGACGGACGTGACCCCGGTCTCCTGGCGCGGTGAGTGGTGGCTTTCCGAGCCGACGGCTTCCTGGAAGGTGGAGATACGCCACGAGGCCACGGGCCGCGTGATGGCCACGCGCAGTGGCGGACCGGCCGAGTACTCGATCGCGACGACCTGGAACGGCCGGGACACGGCAGGCGGACTGCTTCCCAACGGCTCGTACACCTGGACGCTGACGGCTCAGCCGGCGGACGGGCAGGGAGCGGCCTTGGTCCAGTCCGGCACGGTCCGGTTGACGGGTGGCACGGCGGTATGGCGGGACCACGCCGGCGGCTCGGCGCTGCCCGACGGTGTCGGCGACCTCCTGACGATGAACTCCTCGGGCGCGCTGACGTTCCAGCAGGGCACGGGCAAGGGCACGTTCTCGGGGAAGGTCAGCGGCAGCGGCTGGGCGACCAGCATCCGTCCGGTGCCCGTCGGGGACCTGAGCGGTGACCGCTGCAACGACGTCCTGGTCCGGCTGAGCAGCGGTACCCTCCGCCTGTACAGGCCGGCGTGTGGGGCGGCGCTCAAGCCGACGACCCCGTACACGACGCTGGGCACGGGCTGGAACCAGTACGACGTCCTGACCTCCCCCGGTGACGTCACCAAGGACGGCCGCCCCGACCTGATCGCCCGCAACGCTTCGACCGGGGCGGTGTACCTGTACAAGGGCGTGAGCGGTGGCAAACTTGCCGCGCGCGTGAAGCTGGTCGACAACTGGAAGACGTACAAGAAGGTCGTCGGGGCCGGGGATCTGAACGGTGACGGGATCGGCGATCTCGTCACGCAGGACAAGTCGAACAACCTGTACCGGTACTTCGGCAAGGGCAACGGCACCTTCGCCACCCGCGCGAAGATCGCCACCGGTTGGGGGGCCTCGTACAACGCGGTCGTCGGCGTCGGGGACATCACCGGCGACGGAAAGGCCGATCTGGTCGCCCGGGACACCGCCGGGAATCTCTACCGGCAAACCGGCTACGGCAACGGATCCTTCGCCGCACGCGTGAAGATCGCCACCGGCTGGCAGGGCTACAAGGGCATTTTCTAAAGCGCCAACGCGGGGCGAGGGACCAGGTTGGGGAGTGCATCCCGGACCTGGTCCCTTGTCTTTGGAGCGGGTGACGGGGATTCGAACCGGCGCTCTGAGCCTGGGAATCACCGGGCGAATCGAGCCGGAGGGACTGCTGACCTGCGCAAAGCGCGTACAGCCGGTCGCCGGAGAGATGCTGCCCGTGACCGCGACTGAGCGCTGTTCTCCCCACTTTCTGGCACGCATCTGGCACGGCTCCAGACCGTCGTCACCAAGCCGGTCGTGGATCTTGGCGTTCCGTCGAGAGTTTTGTGGGAACAGTGCTGCCCACGTCCGTTCGCCACAGATACCCCGGGCTCGGTGAGTAGTCGTCGGTCGGCGGTGCTGGGGGGTAGAACCTTTGAGTTCGCGGGAGCGGTACCTCGACCAGTCTGCCATCGTGGATCATCCACAGGCCGAAGCAGTCGTCCTCCTCGTCATGGATCAGTACCTGCACGTTGCCCGGGTTGGCCCAAGGAAGCGACTCCAGGTGCTTGAGCAGTCCGGAGCGCGTCCAATTTCTGTAGAACTCGATGACCCATCCACCGGCGAACAGGCCGAGCGGCTTGAATTCACCCTTCCAGCTGCGCGACCCGTCCGAGCGGGTCAGCGGTTCCATGACCTCGTCCTCGTACGTTGCCAGCACGATGACCTGCGCAATTCTGCTCATGCCGGCATATCACCGCACGCCGCACGGCAACGGCAAACCATTTCGGACTGGAAGGAGCCGCCCCGTCTGCGGCGACGCCACGCACGCCGGAAAGGGAGCATGCCGCAATCCTGGCCGAGGTTGGTCATAGCGACCCCCGCTTTAGGAGCGAGGTGGGGCGGCCCTTGTCCTGACCTGGGGTTCCATGCCCTGGGTGGAGTCCGGCAGCACGCACCCTGGCGCACTCCTATTCCCCGTGGGACCCCGCTCGTTCTGGCACGGATGTGGCACGCGAGACCTTGGGTTGGTGTGTCTCTTACCTGCTGCCATGGTCTGCAGGTGTGCCATGCGCGTATCGGTCAGAAGGGAGGTTCGAGATCACCGCGGCCATCGCTGTGCGGCCCCCGGTCCTCGGCCTCCTCCGAAAGAGGCTCCGGGCCAGGCGGATGGTGGCCCCATGTTTTGAGGGCCCTCCACGCGACGCGCCGGTTGGGCTCGTAGCTGCTGGTGTCCAGGATGCGGTGCGCGTGCACGGCGAGGTGATCACGGTGCTCGGCGAGCGCGGGGTGTTCGGCGAGGATGAGCGCGGCCATGACGGCGGCTTCGCGCACGTTCTTGTGGCTGTCCTGCAGGAAGGGCGCGACGGCCCGGTAGAGCATCGGACGCAACTCCCGGAAGGCCGCCACGGTGGTGTCCGGGGCGAAGCCTGGCCAGTACTCCTCGTTGCGGGCGACGATCTCGTCGGAGGCGTCGTGAAGCGTGGAAGCCAGCCAGCCCAACAACGTCGCGCGGATGGGGATGTCGCGATAGGGCCGTCGCGTCATGGCCGCCGGGTGGGTGAGGATGGCAGCGACGTACATGGCGGCGGGGGCGGTGGCTTCGTAAATGGTGTTCTGGTGGCCGACCAGCTCACCCAGCTCCTGCAAAGCCGTGACCTGGACCTTGGGATCGGGCTCCAAAAGTTGCGTCAGAACCTTAGGAAGGTCCTCACCGGACCCGAAAGCCGTCTGGAGCGAACCCCAGTTGGTTTCCGCCAGGACAACCTGGTAGGGCGGCAAGTCAGGCTCGCGGGGTGCCCCGGCATTGGAACGACTGTGGGTCACAGGCCAAATCTAGACCAGACTTCTGACACCATCCCCTTCCGGGTCAGTCCCTCGGTCTGCGGTCCGGCCATAGGCCGCTGCTGCGCGTGTGGCATGTCACCAGTTTGGAAGACGTCGTATGCGGATGGCCGCTGACCTGGCGACTCTGGCGCCGCCGTTCCCCGCGAGTCCCCGCTGCGTCCCCCTGGCAGGCCGGGTGGGATCTGCTGCGCTTCGCTCTCGTATGCGAGTTCCGGCGTTAGGCGATCGCCGGTCGGCGAGTCCTGGCCAGGGGTTCGGGGACTCGGTGACCGGAGAACTGGATGAGGCCGCGGACCGCTTCGCGGGCCAGGTGGGGGGAGTGGACTTGTTCGGGAGCCAGGGTTTCGGCTTCGAGGAGTGCGGCTGTGGCCTCGCCGACGTGCCGCTGCTGCGCGTGCGCTCGCGCCACGGACCTGGATCGGCAAAGAGAGGTCGCAGAGGGTCTGGACCGCTTGGTCCGGGAGCGGCGTGAAGCAACGAATCACGCAGCATCTGGCACGGATCTGGCACGAGACGCTTGATCCGGTCTGGAATCAAAGAAGCCCCGGGCTGTATGCCTGGGGCTTTCTGCTGGAGCGGGTGACGGGAATCGAACCCGCGCTCTGAGCTTGGGAAGCTCATGTTCTACCATTAAACTACACCCGCGTAAGACACCTGTTGAGGCATCTGACCTCGCACACTGTACCCCATGCCCGGCCCCGGACGCATACCTCCGGGGCCTTCGTGTTGCCTCCGGAATGGCGTGCGTGGGGAGGCGCGGGAGGCGTACGGTGAGGGGGACCCGGGGTGCCTGAGTGGGCGGAGTGCCGCGTGAGGCGGGGGTGGGTTCATCCCCTAATGTGGCTTTCGTCGTTGAGGTACCGGGGAGAAGGGGAGCGATGGATCGCACCGTCGTTCGTTGTGCCGAAGGGCACGTTTTCAGCACCGCCACGTTCCCGATGCAGAACCTGGGCGCCGGAAGGCTCGGCCCCGGGCGCTTGATCAGGTGTCCGCGGTGCGCGCGGCTGCGGAGCGCCGTCCCCGTGGCGGCTGACAGCGGCAAGTAGCCGCGCAGGTTCGGACGCGCAGGTCGGACGTGACGCGGGGCTCCGGGCCGGGTCGGCTCGATTCGGCCCGGAGCCCGGTCCCCGCGTAACCTGCTTGCGTGCTTCTCTCTGACAAGGACATCCGGACCGAGATCGACAACGGGCGGGTCGGGATCGACCCGTACGAGCCGTCGATGGTGCAGCCGTCGAGCATCGACGTCCGGCTGGACCGCTTCTTCCGGGTGTTCGAGAACCACCGGTACCCGCACATCGACCCGGCCGTCGAGCAGCCGGACCTGACGCGGCTGGTGGAGCCGGAGGGGGACGACGCGTTCATCCTCCACCCCGGGGAGTTCGTGCTGGCCTCGACGTACGAGGTGATCTCCCTGCCGGACGACATCGCCTCGCGCCTGGAGGGCAAGTCGAGCCTCGGCCGACTGGGGCTGCTGACGCACTCGACGGCGGGCTTCATCGACCCCGGTTTCTCGGGGCACGTGACGCTGGAGCTGTCGAACGTCGCCACCCTGCCGATCAAGCTCTGGCCGGGCATGAAGATCGGGCAGCTGTGCCTCTTCCGCCTGACCTCGTCGGCGGAGTTCCCGTATGGCTCGGACAAGTACGGCTCGCGGTACCAGGGGCAGCGGGGGCCGACGCCGTCGCGTTCCTACCTCAACTTCCACCGGACGAAGGTCTGAGCGCATGAGCGGGCCGGCGCGGGAGAACCTGACGTACGAGGCCTTCGGGCAGGCGGTGCGGGACCTGGCGCAGACGATCGCCGACGACGGCTTCGAGCCGGACCTCGTGCTGTCGATCGCCCGCGGCGGGGTGTTCGTGGCGGGCGGGCTCGCGTACGCGCTCGACTGCAAGAACATCCACCTGGTGAACGTCGAGTTCTACACCGGGGTCGGGACGACGCTGGAGATGCCGGTGATGCTGGCCCCGGTGCCGAACGCGATCGACTTCTCCGACAAGAAGGTGCTGATCGCGGACGACGTCGCCGACACGGGCAAGACGCTCAAGCTCGTCCGCGACTTCTGCGCCGACCACGTCGCCGAGGTGCGCAGCGCGGTGATCTACGAGAAGTCGCACTCGCTCGTGAAGTGCGACTACGTCTGGCGGCGCACCGAGGACTGGATCAACTTCCCCTGGAGCGTCGATGGGCCCGTGGTCCGTCGGGCGGGACAGGTCTTCGACGCCTGACCGGCGACAGCAAGGGCAGTGGGCATTTACATCTGAGCTGATGCCGTAGCCCTCACATGCCTCGGTCGGGGCCGAACCAAGGTCTGGGGCGTTCGTCGGGAGCCATGGGCAGATGCTCCAGCCGGACAGGGCCGGGGTAGAACGCAGAGCTGTTGGGGCCCGTCATGTCCTCGCCGATGAGATAGCGGTGGAGCCACTCCGCGAACGACACTCGGTGCTCCGCCCACCAGAGGTCCCCGTCGACGACGATGAGCCGTTCGTCCTCTTCGCCTGGCCCGCGTACCAGGAACACGTACTCCCCGCGATCCGTGGACGCGATCGGCCACAGCCCGGCCATGGTCCCGAAGGTCAGCTCAGGGAGCCCGAACAGCTCCCGCGGGTCCTCGTCGGGATCGAGGTCCAGGCCGTCCCAGTCGACGTCGGTGAAGGCCGTGATGGTCTCCCGCATCCATTGGCTCAGATTCCACCACTCGGTTGCAGGATGGTTGAGATAGAGATGCGCGTTTACGATGACGGGGGCGTAGGAGTCGATGATCTTCTTGTAGTCGGAGGGGAGCGCCAGGCCGAGCTCGGTCTCGAGGCGGAGCCATGCAGAGGGGTCGGCGAAGCGGTCCTCGGGCGGGCCGAGCATGTCGATGACTGCGCGCAGGTGTTCGTTCATCGTGACCTCGTCGGCGGGTGGGGGGAGCTGAGAAGGTGGTGCCTCGGACCGTTCCGAGCCGTCGATCATGCCGTGTCCCTGTGGCGCGCGACAGCCCCTGGATGCGAGGAGTTCGACGGCCGGATAGTCGGGGCAAGGCCGTTGCACTGCACAACCCTCACGAGGGCAACTTCCCCTGGAGCGTCCTGCCTCCGGTGCGCGGGGCGGGAGAGCCGATCACCCCGTCGAGGGATGCGCTCTGATCCATGCCGCGCCGCGCCTGCACTTCGTGGCCGGGTCCTTCGTGAACTTCCGGGACCACGCGTTCCAGGACGCCGGCGGGCACGCGTTCCGCTGGGTCTCCCACAAGGCGTTCCGTTTCCCGCCCGGGGCGGGTGACCGGGAGTTGCCGGGGCGCTGATCGCCCACGAGCAGTTCCGCTACGACTACGCGGGGGAGGCGACGTCGAGCCGGACGGCACGCGCCACGGCTCGTACCGGCTCGAACGCATCGGCCCGGACGCCTACCGACCGGTGGCCCCCGCTGACGCGATCCGGACGCTTCGGGGCCGGGTCGCCCGGTACGACAGGGTCCCCGCGTCCCCGGAAGCTGTGCTCGAGGAGCGGGTGTACCGCGTGATCGGCCCCGGGACCGGCTGCCACCGCCTGGCCGACCCGGGCAGGGACGCGTTCCACGACTGGGGCGGTGTGCACTGTGACTTCCACGCTTACGCGTAAGGGGCGCCACTCCTGGAGTGGCGCCCCTTACCCGGGGTTCCGGTTCCGCGTGCCGGGGTGGCGGGCGGGCCTCAGATCACCGGGAGCTTGAAGAGCACCAGCAGCGCGATCAGCTGGATCGACGCCGCGCCCAGGGCCTTGGGCCACGGGAGGTCGTGGGACTTGGAGACCATGGAGGTCAGCAGGGCGGCGCAGCCGATCCAGGTGGCCCAGCCGAGGAACTGGACGAAGCTGTTGGCGCTGCCCAGGAAGACGGCGAAGACCAGGCGCGGGGCGTCGGTCAGCGAGGTGACGAGCATCGCCAGGCCGATGGTGGGCGCCCAGGCGCCGTCGCCGCCGAGCTGGCGGGCGAGGGCGTTGGTGACGGCGCCGAGCATCAGGCCGCAGAGGATGACGGCGATGGCCGTGCACACCACCCAGGGGACGCTGTTGGACAGGGTGGCGTCGAGCACGTCCTCGCGGGCGGTGTCGAAGCCGAAGACGGCGAGCAGCCCGTAGAGGAAGGTGACGATCAGGGCGGGGCCCCACACCTGGTAGTCGCGCATCTGCCAGAAGGTGGCGGACGGGCGCATGACGATCCCGCTCAGCAGCTGCTTCCAGCCGAGCCGGGGGCCGGCCGGGGGCGCCATGGTGTGGCCCGCGCGGTAGGTGGACACCTGGTCCGGGTGCTGCGGGGACTGCGCTTCGTAGGGGTCGTAGGCGTCGGGCGCGTCGCCGATGGAGAAGGCGCGGGTGTGCCCGGGGTTGTTGTCGTACGAGGGCGCCGGCGCCGCGGAGCCGCCGAAGTACTCGGGCTCACCCTCGGCGGCCGGTGTGAAGCCGTGGTGGGGCTGCTGCCCGCCCGGCGAGGTGTTCTGCTGCGGGTAGCCGCCGTACTGCTGATGCGGGTGCTGCACGTCCCCGTCCCGTCCGCGTCCGTTCCTGAATCCAGCCACGCCTCGAACGTACCCGTTCACGGGGGCGGAGGGCGGTGCCCCCCGCCCCCGGAGGGGCATTGCTGCCAAGCTGTGACAGATTCCAGGCCCGCGCGGGCGGCCCGTGCGGGCGGCCCGGACCGACCCCGGATCAGCCCAGGATGTCGCCCAGGTTGGGGGCGCCGCTGGTGGAGACGCCGAGGGCGGTGGGGCTGAAGGTGCCCACCGTGGAGGTGCTGATGCCGCCGGAGGTGCCGCGCAGCTGCCACAGGGCGCCGTTGCCCGTGTTCTTGCCGGGGGCGGCGACGGTGAGGTCGGCGTGCCGGTCGCCGTCGACGTCCTTGAGGAGGACGGTCCAGCCGAAGCGGTCGACGGCCTCACTGGAGCCGGGGACGCCGGGGGTGCCCTGGTTGAGCGAGAGCGCGCCCGAGGTCATGACCCCGCCCGGCGCTCCGCGCAGGACGAGGGCGGCGCCGGCCGCGGTGACCTTGCCGATCGTCTCGTCGCTGACGCCGACGACCAGGTCGGCGCGTCCGTCGCCGTCGACGTCGCCGGTGGCCACGGACTCCCCGAAGGCGTCCCCGTACTCGTCCTCGCCCGGTATCCCCGGAGTGGCCTGGGTGAGGGTCTGGGAGGGCTGTACGGAGACGCCCTCCGGGCCGCCGAGGTGGATGTGGACCGCGCCGCCGCCGAAGGCGTCGTTGATGTTGCCGGGGTCGCCGACGACGAGGTCGTCGCGGCCGTCGCCGTTGAGGTCGCCGGTGGCCACGGGCCGCCCGAAGGCGTCCCCGCCGGCCAGGGTGACGGGATGGCCGAGCCCGGAGGCTGCACCGCGGTAGGTGACCACGGTGGGCTGTGCGGTCGTGGTGCCGATGCCGTGGACGACGAGGTCGGCGACATGGTCCCCGTCCAGGTCTCCGGAGGTCAGGGTGATGGGCAGGTAGCCGTCCTTCTTGAGCGGGATCTTCAGCGCGTAGCGGGCCGTGGCCGTGGATGCCTTGGAGAAGCCGCCCTTCAGGACCCAGACGTCGGTGCCCTTGCCGGACACCGCCAGGTCGGGCTTGCCGTCGCCGCTGAAGTCCGCGACGGCGAGCGACCACCCGAAGCGGTCGTGGGCCGTGGGCGCCGGGTCGGCGACCGTGGTGGCCCCGGACAGGCCGGAGCGGCTGCCCCAGACGACGGTCACGGAGCCTGCGTCGGTGTCGCTGCCGACGTCCTCCCCGGGGCTGCCGACGACGAGGTCGGCGTAACCGTCGCCGTTGAGGTCGCCGGATGCCACCGAGTCCCCGAAGGCGTCGCCCTTCTCGGCCGTGCCCGGGACGCCGGCGGAGTTCTGGGTGACGACGGTCCGCCGGCCGGCGGACAGGCCCTTGGCGGAGCCGTACACGACGACGACGGCCCCGGCGCCCGCGTGGCCGCCGACGTGGGCCTGGCCCGCGGCGGCGACGACGTCGCGGTAGCCGTCGCCGTTGAAGTCGTCGGAGTACCGGGCGGGGGCGGCGTACGCCTGGGGCGCGCCGGCGGTGAGGGGGACGAGACCGCCGGCGAGCAGGAGCGCGGCGGCCGCGGCGAGGCGGGGGTGGTGCATGAGTGGGGGTTCCTTCGTGCCGGGCGGCCGCCTCCCTGGCGGGAGGTGGCCGCCGGTGGTGGGTCAGTTGCCGAAGTTGGCGCCGAACAGGGGGCTTCCGGAGGTGGAGACGCCCACGGTGCTGGGGGCGATCGACAGCGCCCCGCTGATGCTGATCTTGGTGCCGTCGGAGCGCAGGGCGGTGACGGCGCCGTTGCCGCCGTTCTCGCCGTAGGTGGTGACGGTCAGGTCGGCCTTGCCGTCGCCGTTGACGTCGTCGAGGTGGAGCTCGCCGCCGAACTGGTCGTACTTCTCGTCCGAGCCCGGCACGCCCGCGGTGTTCTGCGTGAAGTACTGGTAGCCGGCCGTGGTGTTGAGCCCGGTCGGCGAGCCGTACAGGAGGGTGACCGAGCCGGCGTCGACGACCCCGTTCAGGTCCTCGCCCGCGGAACCGACGGCGAGGTCCTGGAAGCCGTCGCCGTTGACGTCGCCGAGGTGGAGCTCGCTGCCGAAGGCGTCGCCCTGCTCGGAGCCGCCAGGGATGTTGCCGCTGTCCTGGGTGATGGACGTGGCGCTGCCGGGGCCGGTGGCGGTGCCGTAGACGACCTTGACGGTGCCGCCCTTGACGGCGCCGGGGACGCTGGGCTCGCCGCCCGTGCCCGGGTCCCAGCTGACGCCGATGACGATGTCGCCGTGGCCGTCGCCGTTGACGTCGCCGATGCCGGTGATGACGCCGCCCTGGAGCTTGACGGCGCGCGAGGCGACGAGGCCGGAGGCGGAGCCGGGGAGGTAGTAGTTGGCGTTCCAGCCGTAGTCGCTGGTGGTCTCGTAGCCGTCGACGATCAGGTCGCTCATGCCGTCGCCGTTGACCTCGCCCGCGGTGAGGTTGAGCGGTCCGGTGTCGCCGCCGGACTGGATCGGGGGCTTGACTGTGTAGCGGCCGCCGGAGGTGCCGCTCTTGGTGATGCCGCCCTTGTAGACGTAGACGGTGCTGGCGGAGGAGCCGACCGCGAGGTCGTCCTTGCCGTCGCCGTCGAAGTCGGCGGCCGCGAGGGAGCGGCCCCAGCGGTCGTGGCTGCTGGGCGCGGGGTCGGCGAGGGTGGTGCCCCCGGTGAGGCCCTTGGAGGAGCCCCACAGGATGGTGACCATGCCGCCGTCGACGTCGCTGCCGAGGTCCTCGGAGGCGGCGGCGACGGCCAGGTCGCTGAAGCCGTCGCTGTTGAAGTCGCCGACGGCGGTCATCCAGCCGAAGCCGTCGCCCTTCTCGGCACCGCCGGGGACGCCGGAGGTGTTCTGGCTGATGACGCTGCGCCGGGCGGCGGTGAGGCCGTTGGAGGAGCCGTAGAGGGCGACGACCTGGCCGGCGCCCTTCAGGCCGCTCACGTAGGCGTTGCCGGCGGAGAAGGCGACGTCGGCGTAGCCGTCGCCGTTGAAGTCCGCCTTGTGGCCGGTGCCGGTGGCGGAGGCGGGGCTCGCCGCGAGGGCGAGGAGGCCGCTGGTGAGCGCGGCGGCTGCGGTCGCCGCGAGGGCGACCCGGGTGCGCTTGTGCATGCGGGTGTACTCCTGTGCATGCGGGGATGCCCGTGGGCATCCGCAGTCTGTGGAGGGGCCGCCGCGCCCGTTCACCCGGTGTTCAGCCGGATGGCGGACGCGGTTGGCACAACTCAGACCCGCGACCACCCCAAACGGTTGCGTGAGAGGCGCAAATCTTTTCGAGTGACCTGTGGGACGTCCGCGCCGCGCACCGGCTTCAGGAACAGAGCGTCGCCCCGAAGGCCAGGCCGCCGGTCGGCCGGGGCAGCCCGAGAGCGGCCGCGGTGAAGGTGGCCGAACCGGTGGCGGTGATGCCGGAGGCGGTGCCGCGGAAGGTCCACACGCGGCCGCTGTTCGCGTCCTCGCCGGGGGCGGCGACGGAGAGGTCGGCGCGGCCGTCGCGGTTCAGGTCGCGCAGCAGGAGCCCGCATCCGGAGGTGCCGCCGAAGCCGTCGCCGCGCTCGTTGCCCCCGGGCACGCCCGCCGAGTCCTGGTGGAGGGCCCGGGCCCCGGTGGCGGTCAGGCCGGAGGGGGAGCCGGGCAGGACGGTGACGCTGCCCGCGTCGGCCACCGTGCCGACGTCCTCGCCGGGCACCCCGACCGCGAGGTCCGCGCGGCCGTCACCGGTGAGGTCCGCCGCCGCCAGGGCCGCCCCGAAGCGGTCGCCGGCCTCGTCGCTGCCGGGTACGCCCACCGTGTCCTGGGCGAGGTCCACCGGGGGCCGTGTGGCGGCCGGGCCCTGGGCGCTGCCGTACAGGACGCGCACGATGCCGCCGGCACGGGTGGGCAGCGGGTGCTCGGGCACCCACGGCTCCTCGGTGTCGTGGATGCCGAAGCCCGCGCCGCCGACGGCGACGTCCGCGCGGCCGTCCCCGTCGAAGTCGCCGACCGCCAGGGCCTCGCCCGTGGTCTCGCCGTACCAGGACGGCGCCCGGACGAGGCCGGCCGCGGTGCCGCGCAGATAGGCGGTGCCGCCGCCGTCGAGGCCGTTGTACGCCACGGCCGCGTCCGTCCTGCCGTCGCCGTCGATGTCGCCGACCGCGAGGCGGATGCGCCCGACGAAGTGCGGGATGCCGTCGTCGGTGACGGTGGTGAGGGCGGCCGGTGCCCGGCCGGGGGCGAACGGGCCGAGGGCGACGGAGAGGCCCCCGCTCTCGTCGCCCCGGTTGCCGGTGACGATGTCGAGCCGCCCGTCGCCGTTGACGTCCGCCGCGGCCAGGCCGGCGAAGCCCGTGCCCTTGTAGGCGCCCGAGCCGGGCAGGGACGTGCCGCGCGTGAAGCCGGAGGAGCCGCCCCACAGGATGGTGATGCGGCCGGTGTCCTCCAGGGCGGACGCGTTCTCGCCCGGTGCGACGACGATCAGGTCCGCGTACCCGTTCCTGTCGAGGTCGCCGCTGGCCAGGCGGGCCCCGAACCGGTCGCCGGTCTCGGAGGAACCGGGGATGCCCGCGGTGGACTGGCTCACGGTGCGGCGGGCGGAGGTGCGGGGGCCGGCGGCCGACCCGGGGACCACGGCGACGTACCCGGCGGCCGTCTTGCCGCCCACGGTCCCTCCCGGCACGCCGATCGCCAGGTCGGGGTAGCCGTCGCCGTTGAAGTCGTACGGCTTGGCGGGCGTGGCGGCCACGGCCGTCTGGGAGGGCAGGGCGAGGCAGGCTGCCGTCGCGGTGAGGGCGAGGGCGAGGACGCGAACGCGCACGGTGGCTCCCATCGGTGCGGAACAGGTGCCTGTGTGACGGGCCGGGTGGACGAAAGGTTGTGTCCGGGTGCACTCGGGGCGGACACCCGCGCGGGGGGATGCCGGCGGCCCGGTCGCGCGGTTGGGCATACGGCCCGGTGAAGCCCTACCGTTCGGGGCGGAACGGATCCGAAGGGACGGAAGTGCCGATGGTTGTCAGGGCCGTACGGAATGCCGCGCGCGGGACCGCGCGCACCTCAGCGCGCACCTCAGCGCGTGCCGCGGTGGGCGCGGCGGTCGCGGGGTTGCTGACCCTCGCGGTGACGGGGTGCGGGCTGCTGACGACCGACTCCGGTTCGCCGGACGCGCCGGCCGCGGCGAGCTCCCCCGCCGCCTCGTCCGCCGTGGGCGGCGTGCCGGTGAAGCCGGACCCCGCGGTGCTGGCCGCCCTGCCGGCCCGTCTGGAGGCGGACGGGACGACGATCACGGTGGGCGACCCGGCGGCGCCGAAGACCGTCCACATCTACGAGGACCCGCGCTGCCCGATCTGCAAGGCGTTCGAGACGGCCGCCGGGCCGCAGCTGGCGGCGCTGGCGAAGGCCGGTGAGGTCAAACTGCAGTACACCCTGGCCTCGTTCCTGGACGAGAACCTCGAGGGCAGCGGCTCGAAGAAGGCCGCGGGCGCCCTGCGCGCGTCCGTCGAGGCGGGTACCGGGGCCTTCGCGACCTACCACGAGCTGCTCTACGCCAACCAGCCGCAGGAGCAGGTGGACGGGTTCACCGACGCGTACCTGCTGGAGCTCGCCGGACGGGTGGAGGGGCTGCGCGGTGCGGCCTTCGACACGGCGGTGCGCAAGCAGTCGTACGGGGACTTCGTGACCGCCTCCGAGGAGGCCTTCGTCAAGAGCGGGGCCACGGGCACCCCGTACGTGAAGATCGACGGCACGGCGGTGTCCCAGGCCGACCTGCAGAAGCTGTTCGACCCCGCGTCCTTCGCCGCGCTGCTGCGGCAGTCCGGCATCGGCGGCTGAGGGCGCCGGGGAGCGGGAAGAGCGCAAGAACGCCGGTGGGCGCGTACGGGATCCGTACGCGCCCACCGGCGTTCCCAGGCCGGTCTGCGGACCGGCCTGCTCCACGTGCTACTTCGCGGGCTCCGGCTGCGGCTCGCTCGCCGTCTCCTGCTCGCCGTCGGGGTCGAGCGGGGTCCTGACCGAGTCCAGCAGCAGCTGGGAGACGTCGACGACCTGCAGCGACTCCTTGGCCTTGCCCTCGTTCTTCCTGCCGTTGACGGAGTCGGAGAGCATCACCAGGCAGAACGGGCAGGCGGTGGAGACGATGTCGGGGTTGAGGGACAGCGCCTCGTCCACGCGCTCGTTGTTGATGCGCTTGCCGATCCGCTCCTCCATCCACATGCGGGCGCCGCCGGCGCCGCAGCAGAAGCCGCGCTCCTTGTGGCGGTGCATCTCCTCGTTCCGCAGGCCCGGCACCTTGGCGATGATCTCGCGCGGCGGCGTGTAGACCTTGTTGTGGCGGCCCAGGTAGCAGGGGTCGTGGTAGGTGATGATGCCCTCGACCGGGGTGACGGGGACGAGCTTGCCCTCGTCGACCAGGTGCTGCAGCAGCTGGGTGTGGTGGATGACCTCGTACTCGCCGCCGAGCTGCGGGTACTCGTTCGCCAGGGTGTTGAAGCAGTGCGGGCAGGTGGCGACGATCTTCTTCTGCGCCTTCGGCTTCCTGGTCGACTCGTCCTCGTCGTCCTCGCCGAAGGCCATGTTCAGCATGGCGACGTTCTCGGCGCCGAGCTGCTGGAAGAGGAACTCGTTGCCCAGGCGGCGGGCGGAGTCACCGGTGCAGTTCTCCTCGCCGCCCATGATCGCGAACTTGACGCCCGCGATGTTCAGCAGCTCGGCGAAGGCCTTGGTGGTCTTCTTGGCGCGGTCCTCCAGGGAGCCGGCGCAGCCGACCCAGTACAGGTACTCCACCTCGGTGAGGTCCTCGATGTCCTCGCCCACGACGGGGACCTCGAAGTCGACCTCCTTGACCCAGGCGAGCCGCTGCTTCTTGGGCAGGCCCCAGGGGTTGCCCTTCTTCTCCAGGTTCTTGAGCATCGTGCCCGCCTCGGACGGGAACGAGGACTCGATCATGACCTGGTAGCGGCGCATGTCGACGATGTGGTCGATGTGCTCGATGTCCACCGGGCACTGCTCGACGCAGGCGCCGCAGGTGGTGCAGGACCACAGGACGTCCGGGTCGATGACGCCGTTCTCCTCGGCGGTGCCGATCAGCGGGCGCTCGGCCTCCGCGAGGGCCGGCGCGGGGACGTCCTTGAGCTGCTCCTCGGAGGCCTTCTCCTCGCCCTCCACGGTCTTGCCGCCGCCGGCGAGCAGGTAAGGCGCCTTGGCGTGCGCGTGGTCGCGCAGCGACATGATCAGCAGCTTCGGGGAGAGCGGCTTGCCGGTGTTCCAGGCGGGGCACTGCGACTGGCAGCGGCCGCACTCGGTGCAGGTGGAGAAGTCGAGGATGCCCTTCCAGGAGAACTGCTCCACCTGGCTGACGCCGAAGACGTCGTCCTCGCCCGGGTCCTCGAAGTCGATCGGCTTGCCGCCGGAGGCCATGGGCAGCAGGGCGCCGAGCGCCACGGCGCCGTCGGCGTTCCGCTTGAACCAGATGTTCGGGAAGGCCAGGAAGCGGTGCCAGGCGACGCCCATGTCGGTCTTGAGGGCGACCGTGATCATCCAGATGAAGGAGGTCCCGATCTTGATCATCGCGGTCAGGTAGACCAGGTTCTGCAGCGTGCCGACGCTCAGCCCCTTGAAGGCCGCGACCAGCGGGTACGAGGCGAAGTAGGCGGCCTCGTAGCCGTGCACCTCCGCCAGGGCGCCCTCCAGGCCGCGCAGCGTCATGATCGCGAGGCCGATGATGAGGATGACGGACTCGACGAAGTAGGCCTGGCCGGTGTTGGAGCCCGCGAAGCGGGACTTGCGGCCCGCCCGGCCCGGCCGGGACAGCTGGCGGACCACGATGAGCGTGAGGATGCCGAGCGTGGTCATCAGGCCGATGAACTCGACGAACACCTCGTACGGCAGCCAGTGGCCGATGACCGGCAGCATCCAGTCGGCCTGGAAGAGCTGGCCGAAGGCGTTCACCAGGGTGAGCACGAGGGAGAAGAAGCCGACGGCGACGAACCAGTGGGCGACGCCGACGACGCCCCAGCGGTTCATCCGGGTGTGGCCGAGGAACTCCCGGACCACCGTGACGGTGCGTGCGCGCCAGTCGTCCGTACGGGTGTCCGCGGGGACGTCCTGGCCCAGTCGTACGAACCGGTAGATCTGGGCAATGGCGCGGCTGAACAGCGCAACGCCGACCACGGCGAGTACCAGCGACACGATGATCGCGGCGAGTTGCATGAGGGGGCTCCTCGGACCTGCGAGAGCGGAGGCTCGGGGCTGACGCCCGGCTGCCTACTAAGCAGTAACTTATTCGGTTCTCCTGAGACTACCCAGTATCGGCGCACGTGCGCAGCCGTGCCGCCGGTGATCTGTGTCGCTGAGGCGTGCCTTCCCTTGACGCCGGGGCGGTCCGGCGGCCGCGCGGTCGCTGGTCGTGGCCGTCCGTGCGCGGAGGGCTGGCCCATAAGTTGAGTCGCCACGACTCAGGTCTGTTGACAGCGTGAGAGCTGTGAGGCACCCTTGAGCCAGTTCCACTCAAGTAGGCAGCTGGAGGATTCCACCATGGCACGTGCGGTCGGCATCGACCTGGGCACGACTAACTCCGTCGTCAGCGTTCTCGAAGGCGGCGAGCCCACCGTCATCACCAACGCCGAGGGTGCCAGGACCACGCCGTCCGTCGTCGCCTTCGCCAAGAACGGCGAGGTGCTCGTCGGCGAGGTCGCCAAGCGCCAGGCCGTGACCAACGTCGACAGGACCGTCCGGTCGGTCAAGCGCCACATGGGCACCGACTGGAAGATCAACCTGGACGGCAAGGACTTCAACCCGCAGCAGATGAGCGCCTTCATCCTGCAGAAGCTGAAGCGGGACGCGGAGGCCTACCTCGGCGAGAAGGTCACCGACGCGGTCATCACGGTCCCGGCGTACTTCAACGACTCCGAGCGCCAGGCGACCAAGGAGGCCGGCGAGATCGCGGGCCTGAACGTCCTGCGCATCGTCAACGAGCCCACGGCCGCCGCCCTGGCGTACGGCCTGGACAAGGACGACCAGACCATCCTCGTCTTCGACCTCGGTGGCGGCACCTTCGACGTCTCGCTGCTGGAGATCGGCGACGGCGTCGTCGAGGTGAAGGCCACCAACGGCGACAACCACCTCGGTGGTGACGACTGGGACCAGCGCATCGTCGACTACCTGGTGAAGCAGTTCGCCTCGGGTCACGGCGTGGACCTGTCCAAGGACAAGATGGCGCTGCAGCGTCTGCGCGAGGCCGCCGAGAAGGCGAAGATCGAGCTGTCCTCGTCCACCGAGACCTCGATCAACCTGCCCTACATCACGGCCTCCGCCGAGGGCCCGCTGCACCTGGACGAGAAGCTCACCCGCGCCCAGTTCCAGCAGCTGTCCCAGGACCTGCTGGAGCGCTGCAAGATCCCGTTCCACAACGTGATCAAGGACGCGGGCATCCAGCTCTCCGAGATCGACCACGTCGTCCTCGTCGGCGGCTCGACCCGTATGCCCGCCGTCGCCGAGCTCGTCAAGGAGCTGACCGGCGGTCAGGACGCCAACAAGGGTGTCAACCCGGACGAGGTCGTCGCCATCGGCGCCGCCCTCCAGGCCGGTGTCCTCAAGGGCGAGGTCAAGGACGTCCTGCTCCTCGACGTCACCCCGCTGTCCCTCGGCATCGAGACCAAGGGCGGCATCATGACCAAGCTGATCGAGCGCAACACCACGATCCCGACCAAGCGCTCGGAGATCTTCACCACGGCCGAGGACAACCAGCCGTCGGTGCAGATCCAGGTCTACCAGGGCGAGCGCGAGATCGCGGCGTACAACAAGAAGCTCGGCATGTTCGAGCTGACCGGTCTGCCGCCGGCCCCGCGCGGCATCCCGCAGATCGAGGTCGCCTTCGACATCGACGCCAACGGCATCATGCACGTCTCCGCCAAGGACCTCGGTACCGGCAAGGAGCAGCGCATGACCGTCACCGGTGGCTCCGCGCTGCCGAAGGACGACATCGACCGCATGATGCGCGAGGCCGAGCAGTACGCGGAGGAGGACCACAAGCGCCGCGAGTCCGCCGAGACCCGCAACCAGGCCGAGCAGCTGGTCTACCAGACCGAGAAGTTCCTCAAGGACAACGAGGACAAGGTCCCCGGTGACGTCAAGACCGAGGTCGAGGCCGCCGTCGCGGACCTGAAGGAGAAGCTGAAGGGCGAGGACTCCGCCGCCATCCGCGAGGCGACCGAGAAGGTCGCCGCCACCTCGCAGAAGCTGGGCCAGGCGCTGTACGCCAACGCCCAGGCCGAGGGCGGCGCGGCCGGTGCGGCGGGCGGTGCCCAGCCCCAGGCCGACGACGACGTCGTCGACGCAGAGATCGTCGACGAGGACAAGAAGGACGGTGCCGCGTGACGGAGGAGACCCCGGGCTTCGAGCAGGAGCCTGACGTCCCCTCTGCCGAGGCCGGTTCCACCTCGCCGGGGGACTCCCCCGGCGAGGCGGGGCCCGGCGCCGGGTCCGCCGACCAGGCGGGCCCGGCGGCCCCGGCCGGGGACGCGAACGCCAACGTCGCTCTGCAGGCGCAGCTGGACCAGGTGCGCACGGCGCTCGGTGAGCGCACGGCGGACCTCCAGCGGCTCCAGGCGGAGTACCAGAACTACCGCCGCCGGGTGGAGCGGGACCGGATCGCGGTCCGCGAGATCGCGATCGCGAACCTGCTGACCGAGCTGCTCCCGGTGCTCGACGACATCGGCCGCGCCCGGGACCACAAGGAGCTGGTCGGCGGGTTCAAGTCGGTCGGCGAGTCCCTGGAGACGGTCGTCGCCAAGATGGGGCTGCAGCAGTTCGGCAAGGAGGGCGAGCCCTTCGACCCGCTGGTGCACGAGGCCCTGATGCACAGTTACTCGCCGGACGTCACGCAGACGACCTGCGTGCAGATCCTGCAGCCCGGGTATCGCATCGGTGAACGCACCATCCGCCCCGCGCGGGTGGCCGTCGCCGAGCCCCAGCCGGGCTCGCAGGGCACGCAGAAGAACGACGACACGGCGGACGAGGAGAACGGTGGCCCCGAACAGGGCTGACGTGGGTAGCGCACGGAAGGAGGGACGCCGGGGATGAGCATCAGCAGGGACTTGTTCGAGAAGGATCTCTACAAGGTCCTCGGCGTCCCGAAGGACGCCACCGAGGCGGAGATCAAGAAGGCGTACCGGAAGCTCGCCCGCGAGTTCCACCCGGACGCCAACAAGGGCGACGCCAAGGCCGAGGAGCGCTTCAAGGAGATCTCCGAGGCCAACGACGTCCTGTCGGACCCCAAGCGCCGCAAGGAGTACGACGAGGGCCGCGCCCTCTTCGGCAACGGCGGCTTCCGCACCGGCCCGGCCGGCCCGGGCGGGTTCGGCTTCGACCTCGGTGACCTCTTCGGCGGCGGCCCCGGCGGCACCACCACCCAGGGTGGCGGTTTCGGCGGCGGCCTCGGGGACGTGTTCGGCGGTCTGTTCAACCGCGGCGCCGGTACGACCCGTACGCAGCCGCGGCGCGGCCAGGACATCGAGACCGAGGTGACGCTGAAGTTCACCGAGGCGGTGGACGGCGCCACCGTGCCGCTGAAGATGACCAGCCAGGCCCCCTGCAAGGCCTGCTCCGGCACCGGCGACAAGAACGGCACGCCCCGGGTGTGCCCCACCTGCGTCGGCACCGGCCAGGTCTCGCGCGGCGGCAGCGGCAGCTTCTCGCTCACCGACCCGTGCACGGACTGCAAGGGCCGCGGCCTGATCGCGCAGGACCCCTGCGAGGTCTGCAGCGGCAGCGGCCGGGCCCGTTCGGCGCGCACCATGCAGGTGCGCATCCCGGCGGGTGTCATCGACGGGCAGCGCATCCGGCTGCGCGGCAAGGGCGCGCCGGGCGAGCGCGGCGGCCCGGGCGGCGACCTGTACGTCACCGTGCACGTCGACGCGCACCCGGTGTTCGGACGCAAGGGCGACAACCTCACCGTCACCGTGCCCGTCACCTTCGTGGAGGCGGCGCTGGGCGGGGAGATCAAGGTGCCGACGCTCGGCGGTCCCGCCGTGACCCTCAAGCTGCCCCCCGGCACGCCCAACGGGCGTACGCTGCGGGCCCGCGGCAAGGGCGCGGTCCGCAAGGACGGCACCCGCGGGGACCTGCTGGTCACGATCGAGGTCGCGGTCCCGGCGACCACCGAGGGCAAGGCGCTGGACGCCCTGGAGGCCTACCGGGAGGCGACCGCGGACGACGACCCGCGGGCAGAGCTGTTCGATGCCGCGAAGGGAGTCTGAGCCGATGAACACGAGCGGCGGCATGCGTGGCGGTCGGGGCCGCAACCCGTACGAGCTGACCGACGAGTCCCCCGTCTACGTCATCTCGGTGGCGGCCCAGCTCTCCGGGCTGCACCCGCAGACCCTGCGCCAGTACGACCGCCTCGGCCTGGTCTCGCCCGACCGTACGGCCGGGCGAGGCCGCCGCTATTCGGCTCGTGACATCGAACTCCTGCGCGAGGTCCAGCGCCTCTCCCAGGACGAGGGCATCAACCTGGCCGGGATCAAGCGCATCATCGAACTGGAGAACCAGGTGGCGGCCCTGCAGTCGCGGGTCGCCGAGCTCTCCGCGGCCCTGGAGGGCGCGGCGGCCGCCATGCAGCAGCGTGAGGCCGCCGTCCACGCCTCGTACCGGCGTGACCTGGTGCCCTACCAGGACGTCCAGCAGACCTCCGCGCTGGTGGTCTGGCGGCCCAAGCGGCCGGAGTGACCGGCCGCCGCTCACGTGACGACACGGCCTAGGCCAGCAGGTCCGCGGGGCCGCGCGAGACGCGGTGCAGATGGCGCCCCGAGGCGACCATCGCCTCCAGCAGTCGGTGGCCCTCCGCGGCGGGGACGAGCCCCCCGGCGCACGCCTCCCGTACGAGGTCGAAGGTCTCCTTGGTGGTGATGCCCCGCCGGCGCGCGAAGTCGCGGGCCGAGCGGTCGTCGGTGATCCAGACCGAGCCCCGGAACTCACGGCGTCGGGTGATCAGCACGCACGTCTCGGCCTCGCCGAGGTGCTTGGTCGGCAGGTGGGACGAGCCGCCGAAGACCGCCCGGCGCAGCCGGTCGACCTCCCGCAGTTCGGCGCCGTCGCTGATCTCCACGGGCTCGCCGAGCCACCCGGCCTCCGCCAGTCCGGCCAGCCGCGGCAGGAACCGCGCGGAACGGCCCGCTTCCCAGGCCACGGCCTGGGTCCAGCGGCCGCGGCCGTCCAGCACCTTCTCCAGCAGGAGCAGCCGGTCGACGGCCGCGAAGTTGCACAGGACGGTGTTGTCGGGGAACCACCACGTGGTCATGGCTGGAAGACCGGATCCCCTTCTTCCGCGTCCTGTTGCTCGATGCCGTTGCCCGGGGGCGGTTCGGGCGCGAGGAGGTCGTGCAGCCGTTCCACGTCGGTGCCCAGCAGCGCGGCCAGCGGACGCAGGGTCGTCTCCCCCGCCAGGTAGGCCTTGTACAACTCCGAGGCGACACGGGGCGGGAAGCGCTCCGCCGAGGCCCGCGAGGCCTGCTTCTGGTAGTCGTCGCCGGCGCCCGCGAGCAGGTGGCAGGCCTCGGTGGTGAGGGCGCGCAGCTGTTTGCGGCGTGCCACGTCGATGAGTCCCAGCTGGTGCAGCCTGGCCGCCAGCGCGCTCGGCGACACCCGGAAGCGCACGACGAGCCGCTCGAAGCCGGCGTCCGAGAGTCCGCCCTCCGCCGTCGCGGCCTGCGTCAACTCCCGTGTGGGCATCAGCAGATGCGACGCGAAGACGTTGGCCCTGACCTCGGCCAGGTCCTTCTGCCGGCCGGGGGCGACCCGGGACTCCACGACCACGCTCCGCGCGTCCCGGGCGAGGATGTGGCAGAGCTCGTGGGCCAGGGTGAAGCGCTGCCGCGTCCACAGGTCGGTGGGCGCGAGGAGGACGAGGCGGAAGGAGCCGGCCTGCCACGCCAGGCCGTCCACACCCTGGGGAAGCCCGGTGATGGCGACGTCCACCCCGAAGCGGTCCTCCATCGCCGCGATCAGCTCGTCCGTGTCCGTCCCCGCGGCCGGCAGCAGCTCCAGCACCTCGGCCGCCAGCCGCTCGCCCTGCGCCGCGTACCGCTCCGGCGCCGGGTCGACCTCGGGCACGGCGGGCAACTCCTTTGTGCGGCCCAGCAGCTCCAACACCTCGAAGGCGTCGGCGAACCGCGCCGCGACCTCCTGCGCCCCCACCGGGTCGGCGGTGGTGTCGCCCCGCGTACGGGCCGCGAGCGCGGGGCGCAGCGGCTCGTTGCCGGTCAGCAGCCAGTCCACGCTCGTGCCGCCCGCCTCCGCGATCAGCGCCAGGTCGAGCGAGGTGAAACGGCGGACCCCGCTCAGCGACTTCGACAGCTTGTCGGGCGTGAGCCCGACCGACCGGGCGAAGGCGGCCTGGGTCATCGCCGCCGCGTCCATCACGGTGCGTACGCGTTCGATGACGAACGGATCCATGTCTACAGAGTAGGGCGGGCCTTGCGATAATCGCAAGGCCCGCCCTTTTCCGCTTGTCCTAGGACCTCATGGCGTCCGGATCGCGTAGCCCCCGCCGGGCAGCGACTCCGTTCCGTCCGCGTACACGGCGCGCACCCAGTAGAAGTGGGTGGTGCCGCGGGCGGCGGTGGTGTCGGTCCAGGCGGTGGCGGTGACCGGCTCCGAGGTGAGGCTCTCGTAGCGGCCGGTGTCGCGGTCCCAGCGGTAGACGAGGTAACCGACGGCGTCGGCCACGTCCTCCCATCCCAGCCGCACGCCGTCGCCGACGCCGGCGGCTGTCAAGCGGACCGGGGAGCCCTCGGGGGTCTCCATGGACGGGGTGAGGTCGAGCTCCGTGAACTCCACCACATTGGCGTCGTGGTCCAGGAGGAAGAAGGAGTTGCCCGAGATGTCCTGGGCGTCGACGAAGTAGCAGCCCTTCTCGCCGTCGGGCAGCCGCTCGGCGAGGTACTCGGTGGTGCCCGGGCTCAGCCACTCGACCACGTGGACGTCGTAGCAGGCCCGCTCCTCCTCGTCCTCGTACAGCTCACCGCGGTAGACCGCGTAACGGGCCAGGTCCGGCTCGGTGTTGGGGTCCCAGTGCAGGCGCACCCCGTACTCGGTCGGCACGACGGTCAGGCCGGCGACCTTGGCCGGGGGCTCCTCGTCGCCGGGGAGGGTGACAGCGGCCTCGCCGGAGAGGGGTGACTCGAGCCCGTCGGCGGTCTGGGTGACGGCGTAGTGGTACGTCACGCCGCGCCGCAGGGATTCCTTGTCGGTGCAGCTGAACCGGGCGGTGTCCCCGCCGAGTTCGCCCTCCCCGCTGATGGCGCAGTCCAGGGCGGTCGCGGTGGACGGGTCCACCGGCGAGGTGGTCGAGCGGTACACCGTGTACGACCCGACGGCCTGCTCCCTGGGCAGGCTCCAGGTCACCTTGATGCCGATGATGCTCTCGGAGGAGACCGCTGCCACGTCGCGGGGCGCGTCCGGCCGGATCGCCAGCGGGGCCGCACTCGCGGCCGCCGACCTGCCGGAGAGGTTCGTGGCGGCGTCCATCGCGATGACCGTGTAGAAGTACTGCGTCCTGGTGGCGACCTTGGTGTCCGTGTACGACGGGGCGGCAACGGTGTCGAGGAGCGCCCACGGGCCGGCCGCCGACGTGCCCCGGTACACCTGGTACGCCGACGTGTCCGCGTTCGGGCTCCAGGTGAGCGCGTAGCCCCTGCCGTCGGCGGTCACCGCGGCCTTCAGGCCGGTCGGCGTGGCCGGGGCCTGTTCGTCGATCGACGTGACGGTGACCGCGGCCGACATCGCGGAGGCGTTGCCCGCCTTGTCGACCGAGGTGACCGCGTAGGAGTACTTCGCCCCCGTGGCGGCCGGCAGGTCGCGGTAGGACGGCGTGGTCACGAGCGCGCTGCCGCCGATCCGTGCCCAGGCGCCGGTGCCGGTGCGCCGGTAGACCCGGTAACCGGCCAGGTCCATCTCGGCGTTCCTGGTCCATGCGAGCGTGAAAGCGTGGCCGCTGGCCGGGGCCTTGAGGCCGGTGGGTGCCAGCGGCTTCGTCTTGTCCACCGACGCCGACGTGCGCGGCGCGTACGTGAACTTGACGTTGGCGCTGCCCTTGAAGGCGGCGAAGTCGACGCGGAGGGTGTGCCTGCCCTTGGGGACGGTGAGGTTGAGCGTCTTGCTCCGGGTGGTGGAGACGTCCTTCCAGAGGTCGATCTTGCGGGTGCCGTCGACGTAGACGCGGATGCCGTCGCGGGGGGCGGCGGTGAACGTGAAGGGGCCGCCGGAGCCGAAGTCGCGGGTCAGGCTCCAGCGGACGCCGAAGTTGTCCTTCGGCAGGGTGACGCCGGCGGGATCGCCGGTGCCGTAGTTCTCGTTGATCGAGGTGTCGCAGGCGGTCTTCTTCGGGGTGCCCTTGAACGTGGTGTTCGCGTAGTACGACGCGACCCACACCCCGGTGGAGCAGGTGGTCGCCGCGTGGGCGGCGCCGACCGGCAGCGCGAGGCCCGCGGCGGTCGTTGCGAGCGCGAGCGCGGTGGCGCGGGCGCGTATGGATTTGGTCAAAGATCCCTCCTTGAGGAGTGAGATCCTGGCAGGCCCCGAACACCCGTGCCAAGTCGGTTCGGTTGCTCGTGATCAGGCCGTGCCGTCCCGGTCCCGCGTCCGCCGAAGGGGTGGCCTCCCGTGGCGGGGCGGGCGTGTGGGGCGCGTGGTGGGGAAGACGGTCCCTATGCCGCACAAGGGCGTCGGAGCAGGGATCGTGGTGGGGCTGGCCGTGGGGATGGTGGCCGGTGCGATGCCGCTCGGGACGAACTGGGGCGCCGAGGGGCTGGACGTGGGGCTGGCGACCGTGGCGATGTGGGCCGGGCTGCGGCTGGCGGCGCGGCGCGAGGGGCCGTGGTGGATCGCCGGGCTCATGGCACTGGTCCTGGTGAGCGTGGGCGTGGCGGCGTACGGGGACGTGGGCGTGCCGCGGTACGCGGGCCTGGTGCCGGTCCCGGTGGTGGCGGCTCTGCTGGTGGTGGGTGGCGCCGGTTCCGTGTGGGCCCGGCGCCGGGGGATGGGCGTGGTGGGTGCGGCGGCCGGGGCCGGCGCGCTGGTGGCCGCCGTGTGGCTGCCGGTCTGGGCGGTGGCCGCGGTGTGGGCGGCGGCTCAGGCCGGTTCGACGTCACGGACCTCGCTGCCGACGAGGTAGTCCTCGGGCTGCAGCGGCATCCGTACGCGTTCGGGGCTGTCCCAGTAGCGGGCGTTGGCCGCGGCGAAGCCGTCCTCGCCGTCGTAGGCGATCAGCCAGACGAACTGGCTGTGCTCGCGGTCCACCCAGGCCAGGCCGATCTCGAAGCCGTGGGCCCGGCGCAGCGGCACGATCTCGGCGTGCCACAGGCCGAGCCAGGCGTCGAGCATCTCCGGCTTGATGGTGTACGTCCGCAGCTGTGTGGTCCTGGGCAATCCGGGGCTCCCTGGGTTCCTCGGGTCCTTGGCTTCCTTGGCTTCCTCCGGTCACGCGGGCGCGTGCACGCGGACCTGCTGGGGGCGTACGACGCGGTCCCCCATGCGGTAGCCGTGCCGTACGACCTCCGCGACGTCGCCGGCGAGCTCCGGCCGGGGCGCGGGGACGGTGCCCACGGCCTCCTGGAGGGCGGGGTCGAAGCGCCCGGCGGTGACCGGGATGCGGGTCATGCCGTACTTCTCCAGGAGGGTCAGCAGCTCTGCGCCGACCGAGTCGCCGAAGCCGCCGTCGACGCCGAGGTGGCGGTCGATGCGGTCCAGGAGGAGGACGAGGTCGTACAGGAGCGGCTGCACCAGCCGGCCCTCGGCGGCCCTGCGGGTGTGGTCGAGCTCGGCGCGCAGTTCGTCCAGACCGCGCCGTCCCTCACGGTCGTTGAGCAGCCGGCGGCGGAACTGGTCGCCGAGCGCGGCCATTTCCTCGCGCAGGCCGTCGACGGCGTCGGCCACCACGGCCAGGGGGTCGGGCGCGGGCTCCTCCGCGGTCTGCGGGGCGGGGCCCTCCGGCGGCACCTGCGGCACCTCCGGCGGCGCGGGGGGCTGCGGGGGCACCTCCGGCAGGGGTGCCGGTGGTACCACCGGCACCACCGGCACGGGCGGGACCTGCGGAGGCTGCGGAGGCAGCGGTGGCGGGGTGCTCATGCGCGGCTCCAGTACTGCTGCGGCGGGTTGAGGAGGTGCCGAGGGAGGGACGCGCGGGTGTGCCACCAGCGCGGTCGGAAGCCGATCCACGCGATGAGCGCGAGGGCGGCGAGCGCCACGAACCAGGCGTAGGGCCTGGCCGGCGTGAGCGGCACCCCGACGGCCGGGACGAGGACCCAGAGCATGCTCTTGTGCCACCGCCAGGTCTTGCCCAGGGACTCGGCGGCGAGCCCCCGGTAGAACTCCAGCCGCCCCAGCAGGTCCGGATCGGCCGGGCGGACGGCCAGGCCCTGGTCGACGCAGTGCAGGATGCGCCGGGCGGCCTCCTCGGAGGCGACGACCAGCCTCCGGGTGACCGGGTGCGTGATCATCGAGCCCTCGGCACGCAGCGACCAGATGCGGCTGATCTGGTTGCGCAGCCCGGTGTGGCCGGGACTGTGCGCCAGGGCCTTCTCGTACCAGGTCAGCGCCTCGTCGAAGCGCGAGGAGGCGTACAGGCCGTCGCCGACGGCGAGTTCGGTCCCGAGGTCGCCCGGCGCCAGGTCGTCGGCCTTCATGTACCAGGTCAGGGCCGTGTGGTGGTCGCCGAGCGCGGTGTGGACGTTGCCGATCTGGAAGTGGTTCGCGGCGTCGTCCGGGTCCAGCTGCAGCGCCCTGCGGTGCTCCTGCAGGGCGTCCTGGTAGGCGCCGAGGTCCTGGTGGACGGCGCCCAGCAGCCGCCAGGCGTAGGCGTTGCGGTCGTCGTGGTGCACGGCCTGGCGGAGCTCGTACTCGGCGGCCTGCAGGTCGCCGTCCTCGATGTTCCGCTCGGCGTTGCCCACCCAGTCGCGTACGGTGCCGCCGAGGGTCGGCTGTACGGCTTCAGGCTCCCGGGGCCCCGGCCCCTTCTTCAGGGACCGGGCCAGCCGCTGGTCGTACAGGGCGCGGGCGGAAGGGTCGGTGAGCGCCTTGCGGGCCTCCAGCACGCGCCGCACCTTGTCCTCGGCCTCGCGGCGCTTGTCGGCAGTGGGGGCCTTGCTCGCCTTCCCCGCCCAGCTGCGGTGCTCGCGGTCGAGCTTCCTGCCGATCTCCTCGGCGCTGTCGGCGGTGCCGATCCCGAACTCGGCGTAGTAGTCGGGCACGTCCGTCGTGGTCATGGGGCGTCGGCTCCCGCTCCGGTCAGAGGGCCGCGGTGCGGGACACGCGGTCGCTGAGTTCCTCGAGCTCCTCGGTGCCCAGGTTGTCCGGGCGCTCGACCTCGAACTCGCCGAGCCACTCGCCCGAGGTCAGGTCCTTGACCTCGACGTGGATGATGCCGTCCACGTCGTAGGCGTAGTACACCTCGAAGGGCGCGCCCTTGGGGTACGGCGGGATCTTCAGGGTGCTCTCGCCGACGACCTTCACGTAGTCCAGGTCCTCGCCCTCGCCCTCGGTGACCTGCACCCGCAGCGCGGACTGGCGCTCCCGGACCGTGTAGAAGGTGTCGCTCTCCTTCGCGGGGACCGTGGTGTTGTGCGGGATGATCACCGCGTTGTACTCCGGTGAGCGGGGGGCGTCGTCGTGGACGGCGACCATGCCGAGCGACTGCGAGGTGACGTCCTTGATGGACTTCACCCTGCCCTTGGTGAGCCGGGCCAGGCCGTCGCCGGGGGCGGACTCCACGTGGGCGCCGCTGCCGATGTACTTCTTGCGCTCGGCGGCCTGTTCGGCGCGGACCTCGGCGTCCAGGGCGATCAGCGCGGCCCCCAGGGCCACCACCTCGTCCTGGCTGACGCCGCGTTCCGCGGTCCGCCCGGACAGCCGCTCCACCAGGGCCGGGACCTGCGGCATCCGCGTGGAACCGCCGACGAGCAGCACCTTGTCGACGTCGTCCCAGGTGAGTCCGGACTCCTCCAGGACGCCCTCGGTGAGGATGCGGGTGCGGTCCAGCAGTTCGGCGGTGAGCTCGTCGAACTTCTCGCGGGTGACGCGGATCTGCTCGTGCCGGCCGCCGGCCGAGAGCATGACGACGGCCTGCGGGGCGTTGGACAGGGTGCGCTTGGCGATCTCCGCCTTGTCGCGCAGTTCGGCGAGGGCGGCGGTGTCGTCGGTGAGGTCGGGGCCGCCGGCCGCCATGAAGGCGCCGTTGAGGTGCTCCATCAGCGCCCCGTCCCAGTCGAAGCCGCCGAGGTTGCGGTCCCCGTCGGTGGCGATGACGTCGTATTCGCCGTCCTCGACCTTCATCACGGTGACGTCGAAGGTGCCGCCGCCGAGGTCGTAGACGAGGACGGTGCCGACCCGCTCGTCCTCGTCCTGGTCGAGCCCGTACGCGAGGGCGGCCGCGGTCGGCTCGTTGACGATCCGCAGCACCTCCAGGCCGGCGATCCGGCCGGCGTCCTGGGTGGCCTTGCGGCGGGCGTCGTCGAAGTAGGCGGGGACGGTGATCACGGCGCGCTCGACGGGCTCGCCGAGCATCATCTCGGCGTCCTCCTTGAGCCGCTTGAGGATCAGCGCGGAGATCTCCTCGGGGCGGAAGGGGGTGCCGGACTCTGAGGTGTAGACGGGCGTGGGCTCGCCCATGTAGCGCTTGACGAACTGCACCACGTGGTCCGGGGCGGTGGCCGCGGAGCGTTTGGCCTGCGAGCCGACGACGACGACGTCGCCCTGGAACATCACCACGGACGGGGTGATGTTCTCGCCCTCGCGGTTGCGGACGATGGACGCGGTGCCGGTCCGGTCCGCCACCGCGACAGCGCAGTACGTCGTGCCCAGATCGATTCCCACAACCCGTGCCACAGCCGGGCACCTCCCCGTAGCCGTACGCCAACCGAATCTGCCGGAGCGTCAATCATGCAGCATGCAGGGGTCTTTCGGGGGCGGATCGACAGGGCCGCGGGGGCCGGGCCGAGGGTCAGGCGCGGCCCATGGCGCGGGTCAGCGCGATCTCGACGACGACCCGGTCCGGGTTGGGGGCGGGAGTGCGGCCGTAGCGCTCGGCGTAGCGCCGTACCGCGTCGGCGACGGCGTCCGGGTCGGTGTTGATCCGGGCCACGCCCTCCAGCGTCGCCCACCGCCCCTTGTCGACCTGGCACACCGCGACCCGGGCCCCTTCGGGCCCGGCCGCCAGCACGTGGGCGACCTTCCGGCTCGCCTTGTTGGTGATCACGCGCGCCAGCCCCGCCTCGGGGTCGTACGTCACGCCCACCGGCACGACGTGCGGGGAGCCGTCGGGCCGGTGGGTCGTGAGCGTGCTCATCAGGTACTCCCGCCAGAAGGCGAGGTAGGCGGGATCCGGTTCGCGTGGGTTGACCGTCATACCGGGAAGGATGTCACCCCATCGGCGCCAGGGCGACGGAGCCCCACGCCGGGAAGGACTCCGTCCCGTCGTCGAGGACGGCGGCCACCCGGTAGACGTGGGTCGTGCCCCTGGCCGGCGCGGTGTCGGTCCAGCTCGACGGCACGGTGGGCAGGGGTAGGGCGTTGAGCTTGACGAAGGCGCGGGTGGTGTAGTCGAAGTCGTACACGTTGTAGCCGGTGATCCGGTCGCACACGGAAGCGTTCGAGCAGTGCCAGTCCAGGAGCACCCCGCCCGCGGTCGTCTCCGAAACGCTGTCCATCCGCACCGCGAGGGTGCCCGGCGCGGGGTAGGGGGTGTCCACCATGTCGATCGGCGTGACGTCCAAGGTGGCGGCAACGGTGTCCGCGGTGGCGTTGCCCGAGGTGTCGACGGCCACGACCAGGAAGCTCACGGGCTGGCTGCCGAGCGGCTTGACCAGGCGGTAGTGCGTGGTGCCGGCGGGGACCACGGCCGTGGTGTCCTTCTGGAAGTACCACTGGCTGGTGTAGGCGTTCAACTGCCAGGAGCCGGTGTGGACCTCGTAATGGTCGAGGTCGGCCGCCGTGCTGTCGTCCCAGTCGAGTTCGATGCCGTACTTCTCGGCCGTGCCGGTGAGGCCGGTGACGGCGGCCGGCGGGCCCGAGACCGCGGTCAGGGTGACCGAGGGCGCCTGGGACCTGGCGGACTCGTTGCCGGAGGCGTCGACCGCGGTGACCGCGTAGGAGTACGTCCCGGCCGTGCCGCCGGGCATCTGGTCGTTCAGGTACAGCTCGGTGGACGGGGCGCTGTCCGGGGCGAGCCGGACCCAGGCGCCGTCGGCGCCGGTGCGGCGGTACACGCGGTAGGACCGCAGGTCGCCGTCCTTGCCGGCGGCCCAGGTCACCGTCACGGCGCCGGTGGACTCGGAGTACGTCGCCAGGACCCCGGTCGGTACGGCCGGAGCGGTCCTGTCGGTGCTGGCGACCGTGATCATGGTGGAATCGGCCGAGGCGTGGCCCGCCTTGTCGACTGCCGTGAGCGTGTAGACGTACTTCGCACCCGTGGGCGGCGGGGTGTCGCCGAAGCGGGGCGAGGTCACCAGGCCGGTCCCGCCGATCCTGGTCCAGACGGTCGCGGTCGCGAGCCTGCGGTAGACGCGGTAGCCGGCCAGGTCCATCTCGGCGTTCGGGGACCAGGTCAGACCGGCCTTGGCCGTGCTGCCGGAGTACGTGGCGCGCAGGCCGGCCGGGGCCAGTGGCTTGATCTTGTCGACGGAGGCCGACGTGCGGGGCGCGTAGCCGAACGTCACGTTGGCCTTGCCCTTGAAGGCGGCGAAGTCGACGCGGATGGTGTGCCTGCCCTTGGGGACGGTGAGGTTGACCGTCTTCTTCTGGGTCTTGCTCACGTCCTTCCAGAGGCTGATCTTGCGGTTGCCGTCGAGGTAGACGCGGATGCCGTCCTGTGCGGTGGTGCTGAAAGCGAACGGGCCGCCCGATCCGAAGTTCCTCGTCACCGTCCAGCGGACACCGAAGTTGTCCTTGGGCAGTGAGACGCCGGCCGGGTCGGCCGAGCCGTAGTTCTCGCTGATCTTCGTGTCGCAGACGGTCTTCTTGGGGGTGCCGTTGAAGGTCGTGCCGGCGTAGTAGGACGCCTTCCACACGTTGGTGCCGCAGGTGACGGCGGTGGTGGCGTGTGCCGGAACGGCGCCGGCGGTGGTGGCCCATGCGAGGGCGGCAGCGGCGACCACGGCTGCGGAGTGGCGTATGGACATGTCAGTGGATCCCCTCCCCTGGGGATTGATCGTGGCAGAGATGCGGAGAACTGCAAGGGCTTTCTGCGCCCGTCGCTGGCATTCACAGACTTGAGTGGAATAGACTCAACTTGTCTCACGCTGGAGTAGGCAGGTCCGAAACGGTTCCGGAAGGACCCAGAAGGAGGAGTACGCGGACGTGGACGCCGAGCTGACCAACAAGAGCCGCGAGGCCCTGAACGCCGCCAACACCAAGGCGGTCTCGGCCGGGCATGCGGACCTCACCCCCGTGCACCTGCTGCTGGCGCTGCTGGAGCAGCCGGAGAACGACAGCGTGCTGGACGTCCTCGCGGCCACCGGCGCGGAC
Source organism: Streptomyces sp. PA03-5A (assembly GCF_033792725.1). Classification (NCBI taxonomy): domain Bacteria; kingdom Bacillati; phylum Actinomycetota; class Actinomycetes; order Kitasatosporales; family Streptomycetaceae; genus Streptomyces; species Streptomyces sp. PA03-5A. Next base: position 124,049 of record NZ_JARAVL010000003.1, read on the forward strand.
GCCGCCGCGGTGCGTTCCGGCGCCGAGCGGCTGCTGGGCGGACTGCCCAGCGTCCAGGGCAGCACGGTGGCGCCGCCGCAGGCGAACCGCGAACTGCTCGCCGTGATCGCCGACGCGGCGGGGCGGGCGAAGGAACTCGGGGACGCGTACGTGTCCACCGAGCACCTGCTCATCGGCATCGCCCTCAAGGGCGGAGCGGCCGGTGGGCTGCTGAAGGAGTACGGTGCGACCGGCAGCAGGCTGCAGGACGCCTTCGAGCAGATCAGGGGAGGTCAGCGCGTGACGACACCCGACCCCGAGGGCACGTACAAGGCGCTGGAGAAGTACGGCACGGACTTCACCGCGGCGGCCCGCGAGGGCAAGCTCGACCCGGTGATCGGCCGGGACAACGAGATCCGGCGCGTGGTGCAGGTGCTCTCCCGGCGCACCAAGAACAACCCGGTGCTCATCGGCGAGCCCGGCGTCGGCAAGACGGCCGTCGTCGAGGGCCTGGCCCAGCGGATCGTCAAGGGCGACGTGCCCGAGAGCCTGCGCAACAAGCGGCTGGTCGCCCTGGACCTGGGCGCGATGGTCGCGGGCGCCAAGTACCGCGGCGAGTTCGAGGAGCGGCTGAAGGCCGTGCTGGCGGAGATCAAGGCCAGCGACGGCCGGATCATCACCTTCATCGACGAGCTGCACACCGTCGTCGGCGCGGGCGCCGGCGGGGACTCCGCGATGGACGCGGGCAACATGCTCAAGCCGATGCTGGCCCGCGGCGAGCTGCGCATGGTCGGCGCGACCACCCTCGACGAGTACCGCGAGCGGATCGAGAAGGACCCGGCCCTGGAGCGCCGCTTCCAGCAGGTGCTGGTGGCCGAGCCCAGCGTCGAGGACACCATCGCGATCCTGCGCGGTCTCAAGGGACGCTACGAGGCGCACCACAAGGTGCAGATCGCCGACGCCGCCCTGGTCGCGGCCGCGACCCTCTCCGACCGCTACATCACCGCCCGCTTCCTGCCCGACAAGGCCATCGACCTGGTCGACGAGGCCGCCTCGCGGCTGCGCATGGAGATCGACTCCTCGCCGGTCGAGATCGACGAGCTGCAGCGCTCCGTCGACCGCCTCCGCATGGAGGAGATGGCGCTGGAGAAGGAGACCGACGAGGCCTCCAAGCAGCGTCTGGAGAAGCTGCGCAAGGACCTCGCCGACAAGGACGAGGAACTGCGCGGCCTCACCGCCCGCTGGCAGAAGGAGAAGGAGGGCCTGAACCGGGTCGGTGAGCTCAAGGAGCGTCTGGACGACCTGACCACCCGGATCGAGCGCGCCCAGCGCGACGGCGACTTCGAGGCCGCGTCCAAGCTGCTGTACGGCGAGAAGCCGAAGCTGGAGGCGGAGCTCGCCGAGGCCACCGAGGCCGAGGAGGTGGCCAAGCGGGGCACCATGGTCAAGGAGGAGGTCGGCCCGGACGACGTCGCCGACGTGGTCGCCGCCTGGACCGGCATCCCGGCCGGCCGCCTGATGGAGGGCGAGACGCAGAAGCTGCTGCGCATGGAGGAGGAGCTCGGCAAGCGCCTGATCGGCCAGGGCGAGGCCGTGCGCTCGGTGTCCGACGCGGTGCGCCGCTCCCGCTCCGGCATCGCCGACCCCGACCGCCCGACCGGTTCCTTCCTCTTCCTCGGCCCGACCGGTGTCGGCAAGACCGAGCTGGCCAAGGCGCTGGCGGACTTCCTCTTCGACGACGAGCGGGCCATGGTCCGCATCGACATGAGCGAGTACGGAGAGAAGCACTCCGTCGCCCGCCTGGTCGGTGCCCCTCCCGGCTACGTCGGCTACGAGGAGGGCGGTCAGCTGACCGAGGCGGTGCGTCGCCGCCCGTACTCCGTGGTGCTGCTGGACGAGGTGGAGAAGGCCCACCCCGAGGTCTTCGACGTCCTGCTCCAGGTGCTCGACGACGGCCGGCTCACCGACGGCCAGGGCCGTACGGTCGACTTCCGCAACACCATCCTCGTCCTCACCTCCAACCTCGGCAGCCAGTACCTGGTCGACCCGGTGCTCGGCGACGAGCAGAAGAGGGAGAGCGTGCTGGAGACGGTGCGGGCTTCGTTCAAGCCCGAGTTCCTCAACCGGCTCGACGACATCGTGGTCTTCAGCGCCCTGAACAAGGACGAGCTGCGCCGCATCGCCCGGCTGCAGACCGACCGCCTGGCGGCCCGGCTGCGCGACCGGCGGATCGCCCTCGACGTCACCGACGAGGCTCTGGACTGGCTCGCCGAGGAGGGCAACGACCCCGCCTACGGCGCCCGTCCGCTGCGCCGGCTGGTGCAGACCGCCATCGGCGACCAGCTGGCCAGGGAGATCCTGGCCGGCGAGGTCAGGGACGGCGACACGGTGCGGGTCGAGCGGGTCGGCGACCGGCTGCTGGTGGGCGCGACCACCGGCAAGACCCTCTGAGGCACCCCGGGAACGGCACGCGAACAGGGCACGGCGGGCCGCGCTTGCACGGCGCGGCCCGCGGTGAGGGAGGATGGGTGTATCCGTACGAAGGGAACTGCAAGGTGAGCATCGACCCGTCCTCGATTCCGAATTTCGGGGGCCAGCCGGACCCCCAGCCCGGCCCTGCCGGGAACGTGGTCATTCCTGACCAGGATCTGGTCAAGCAGCTGCTGGAGCAGATGGAGCTCAAGTACGTCGTCGACGAGGAGGGCGACCTCGCCGCGCCGTGGGAGGAGTTCCGCACCTACTTCATGTTCCGCGGGGAGGAGGACCAGCAGATCTTCGCGGTCCGCACCTTCTACGACCGGCCGTACAGCATCGAGGACAAGCCTCAGCTGCACGAGGCGCTCGACGACTGGAACCGCCGCACCCTGTGGCCGAAGGTCTACACCCACACGCACGACGACGGCACGGTCCGTCTGATCGGCGAGGCCCAGATGCTGATCGGCCTCGGCGTCGGCCTGGAGCACTTCGTCTCCAGCACCGTCAGCTGGGTCCGGGCCTCCATCGAGTTCGAGAAGTGGATCCTCGAGGCCCTCGGGCTGGAGAAGGACGCGGAGTCCACGGACGACGACGGCGACGGCGAGGACTGAGCGCGCCCCCACGGGCGTACACGGACCGCACGAGGGCAGCCCGTCCGCCACGCGACCGCCGGTGAGCGGGCGTGCGCGGGCGGGCTGTCCTGCTCCGGTCCCGGCCGGACGCGCGCCCCGACCGGCCCCGGCCCGCCCACGGCCTCAGAGCCGGCGCAGCCGCTCCACGCTCTCGCGCAGCACGTCCTCGCGCTTGCAGAAGGCGAAGCGCACCAGGCTGCGGCCCTCCTCCGCGTCGTCGTAGAAGATCACGTTGGGCACCGCCACCACCCCGCAGCGCTCGGGCAGCGCCCGGCAGAACGCCAGGCCGTCCTTCTCGTCGAGCGGCCGGATGTCGGTGGTCACGAAGTACGTGCCCTCCGGGCGGAAGACCCGGAACCCGGCCGCCTCCAGGCCGTCGGAGAGCAGGTCCCGCTTGCGCCGCAGGTCCTCGCGGAAGTCCCGGTAGTAGGCGTCCGGCAGCCGGAGCGCCTCGGCCACGGCGTACTGGAACGGCCCCGCGCTCACGTACGTCAGGTACTGCTTGGCCGCGCGCACCGCGTCGACCAGGACGGGGGCGGCGGTCACCCAGCCGACCTTCCAGCCCGTGAACGAGAACGTCTTGCCCGCGCTCGAGATGGTGACCGTGCGGTCGCGCATCCCCGGGAAGGACGCGAGCGGCACGTGCTCCGTGCCGTACGTCAGGTGCTCGTAGACCTCGTCGGTGACCACGATCAGGTCGCGCTCGACGGCCAGCTCCGCGATCGCCGCCAGCTCCTGCCGGGTGAGGACCATGCCGGTCGGGTTGTGCGGGCTGTTGAGCAGCAGCAGCCGGGTCCGCGGGGTGACCGCCGCGCGCAGGGCGTCCAGGTCCGGGCGGAAGGACGGCGCGCGCAGGGTGAGCGGGACGCGGCGGGCGCCGGACATGGCGATGCAGGCGGCGTACGAGTCGTAGAAGGGCTCGAAGGCGATCACCTCGTCGCCCGGTTCCAGCAGCCCGAGCATGGCGGCCGCGATGGCCTCGGTGGCGCCCGCGGTGACCAGCACCTCGGTGTCGGGGTCGAAGCCGAGCCCGTGGAAGCGCAGCTGGTGCTCGGCGACGGCCAGGCGCAGTTCGGGCACACCGGGCCCGGGCGGGTACTGGTTGCCGCGGCCGTCGCGCAGCGCGCGCACGGCGGCCTCGCGCACCTCCTCGGGGCCGTCGGTGTCCGGGAAGCCCTGGCCGAGGTTGATCGCACCGGTGCGGACGGCGAGGGCGGACATCTCGGCGAAGATCGTGGTCCCGAACTCGGCGAGTGCGCGGTTGAGCGGGGGTCGCGAGGAGGTCATGCCCGCCATCCTCCGCCGAACCTCTGGACTTCCTCAACGTAGCTTCGTGGGTGAGCACCTGCGGTGGTACCCAACACGCCCCCTCTGACCAGGGGGGAGGCCGTCGTCGTCTGGCGTCGTCTGTCGTCGTTGGCTGCCCTCGGACGGCCCACAGACGGCCCAGGATCGCCGGGCCGTACGCTCTGGCCATGATGATGACCTGGGCTGACTTCTGGGCATTGATAGACACCCTGGGCGGTAAGACTGATGAAGCTGGTTGCCGCCGCCTTGCTGCAGAGCTGAGTAATCGCCCGGTTCCCGACATCCAAGGCTTCGCAGAGCGCCTGGCCGAGGCGTTGTACCGTCTGGATCAGGAGAAGTTCGGCACCCTGCCCGTCGCCGACCTGACGCTGCGAGACGGTGAACCCCTCCCGCAATCCGCAGACAGTTTCCTGTATGCACGCTGTGCTGTGGTGGCTGCCGGCCAATCCGTCTGGGAGTCCGTGTTCTTCGACGTCGACCAGTTCGCCCCGTACACCGCCCCTACGCGCGACGGCGAGTCGCTCCTCTACGTGCCTGATCAGGCCTACGAACTGGCAACCGGGCAGGAGTGGGATCGGTCCACGCGCTACTGCTTCGAGACATTCTCGAATCAGGACGGCTGGCCACACCTGCAGGCCTGAGGCCGGCGGAGCCTCAATGGCTGCGTCAAGCCCGAGAACGACCTTGAAAACCGTCGTGGCAGCGATGTCACCGTGGGTTCAAATCCCACACTCTCCGCAGTAGGCCGGCGAAGGCGCTGGACAGAAGGGGTGCCCCAAGACACGGGGGCGCCCCTTCTTCATGCCTGCTGGCACCGTGATTCCCCGCGGTTCACCGTCTGATCGGGCACGCCAGGGGCACGGCGGCCGTGGGGGAAGATGGCAATGTGCAGCTCCCCTACGTCTACCGCGTCACCAAGTACGACCCCGCCGACCGTGACGCACACGGGCATTACACCGGCAGTGAGGACACCGTCAGCGATCACGGCGAGGTCGAGGCGTCTTACCTTTAGGCGGTCGCGGCCTTTGCCAGGGACACCGGTGTCGATCACCTGGCCGTACGTGAACCACAGGTCCCGTCCCTCGCGCACTTCGGTGTGGAGCCTGCGGTGGACGGCTTTGGGCTGGACGGGCTCTTCCCTGCTGGCCCTGTCGGTTTCTATGACGGGGCAGAAGTATCGCTCGAAATCGGGCTGCAGCTGGTGCGCGCCATGTTGCGCGACAACGGTGCCTGGTGCCGGTTGGAGGCCGAAGGCACGTTCGCGGTCCATGTGGGATGGGACCAGTACCTCTACATCAGCAGCAGCCGGCCTTGCGAGGAAGCGTTGGCCCACACCCGGGAGCTCGGACTGTTCCCAGAACGCCTGGACGTCTTTCCGTATGCCTTCGAGGCCGAAGAGGAGGAGCAGGTCACCCAGCGGCCCGGCGATGACGACTTCTGGGCCGACCTGCACAGGGCAGTCACCAACGGCAGCGCCGGAATCCTGGAAGAGACGTATCTCGAAGGCGCCTCACGATGGCACCACCTCGACCGCGACACCGTCGACACGGTTCGCGCCGGAATGGCTCCCCGGGCCCGTCTGTCCGTCTGGCCGCCCTTGTCCTCCGACATCAATGCCGTCCTGGAAGCCCTCCCCGCAGAAGGTCTCGTCGAAGGCGTCTGGCAGGACAACGACGGTCGCATCCACAGCGCCATCGCCGACGAGACCGCATTCCCGGAGCTGACCGCACGTATGCGCAGCGCCCGCGCCGCCGTACTACTGTCCACGTACGCGGGTGAAAGTGTCCCTCTGTTCACAGCTGTCATGCCAGACAACGACGGAGTTCTGCGGGCTCGTTGGCGAACCGGAGCCTCAATGGCTCAGGCAAGCGCCGCCGCACTCGAAGCGGGGAGCGCCAGTTTGGAAGACTGAGGCCGCGGACTGCGCCTCACCTGGGCGGACGCTGACCTGCGGCAACGCGGTCCCGTCGCCGCTGTTCCCCGTGGCTCCCCCTGCGACCCCGCCCGACGTGGCACGCGTGTGGCACGCACTATGGTTCGCCCATGAATCGCGCTCTCTGGACGGTCCTGGCCTTCGTGCTCTCCGTTTTTGCGGTCGGCGGCCTCAACAGTGCCATCAACGGCGCTGTGGGCGGCGGCGACGTGCCGAGTATCCTCGTCGCCCTCGTCATCAGCACCGTTCTGTTTTTCGCTGCGCGTGGTGCGTGGAGGCGGGTGGTTGGGAAGCACTAGACGCACCCGGCGGGTTCGCAGTCGACGAGCCGGTCAGTTCTTCTGGAAGTGATTCGGCGCATCCCTGACCTGCGCTTCCTTCTGTATCCCAACTTCTGACCTGCGGAGCGGCGGTCGGCCGCTGTCGTCGTTTGTCACTGTTGGCCACCCGTAGACGGCCCAGCAACGGCCCGAGAGCTAGCGATGCCGCCGCCTCTTCTGCAACTGGGACAATCCCGAGGTGAGCTACCCCGCAACAGACGAGCTGTCGTCAGCAGAGCGCGCATTCATGATCAATGCGACGGAGATTGACATCCTGCCGGGCGTCCGGGGAGATCTGGATGAACCGTTGGCATCCGCCGGTCCCACCGAGCTTGCGGCAATCCTTCTGCCGCTCATCGACAAGGGATGGATTGAAGTCTCCCGCTGCATCCCCTGGACCACCGTTGACGGCACACCGGGACTTCAGCCTGGACCATCCATCCCACGGCACGACCTTCCAGCCTTGCTGGCCGATGCTGACAACTGGGAGTACCCGGAAGACTTCGAGTGGCTGGGTCGCCTCACGCTCGTCCTTACCGAGGCCGGGCAGCAGATTCCCCGGTGACCTCCGTTCGCCCGGCGTCAAGGTTGGCGTAGCGGCTTTGCACGGGAGCTGCCATGGGGCGAGAGATCGGGGCCCGTACGCTGGCCGCGAATCGGGCTGGCTCCCTGCCTGCCCGCAATAGCCCGATGTGGGTCCCGATCTTCGAGGCTCGCCCCATGGTGGCTGTGTAAAACCGTGGAGCCGACCGCCCCAGCCACAGAGGGTTGCCTCCTCAGGCACCCCTCGCGCCGCCGCGCTCTGCGCGGCGGGAGCGCCTTGATGAGGTAGAGAAATCCGTAACAGTGCAGCTCAGTCGGTTGTCGGATCGTCTTCGTCGGTGACGCGGAACTCGTAGCTCAGTGAGTAGCGGTCGCCGGGGATGATGATGTCGGCGATCTCGACGGGGCGTTCGTCGGTGAGGTGACAGCTCGCCTGCTGTTCACCAACGCCGGCGGAGGCATCGTGTGGCGGAGCAACTTCAACGCCCACGACTGGAAGCCCGCTCTCGCCTCGATCGGCCTCATCCCGGAGGCGGAGGAAGGGAAGCGCTACGTCTCCGCCCGTGAACACGGCATGCACGCCCTCCGGCACTTCTACGCCTCGGTACTCCTCGACTCCGGGGAGAGCGTGAAGGCCGTGAGCGAGTACATGGGACACGCCGACCCGGCGATGACCCTTCGCGTGTACGCGCACCTGATGCCCAACAGCCGCGAGCGATCCCGGCGAGCCGTTGATCGAGTCCTTGGGCCGCCGCACGTTGAAGATCACGGCCCCTAGACGGCCCAGTCGCCCACCCTTGGCCCCTGGTTCTGGTTCCGATGCAGACCAGGGGCCTTCGCGTACCCGGAAACCTCTGGACTTCCTCAACTTTGCTTTCGGCCGCGGACGGCGGGGGCATCACCGTCGCACAACGAAAAGCACGGAAAGCGGGGGTGGGAACGATGGGCGCGTTGGTCGTATTGCTCGTCTTCGGCGCGATAGTGGGGCTCGTCGTCCTGGCGGCGAGGAAGGGCGGCCGGCGGAGGGGCCGGCGGCACTCGTACAGCTCCTCCGCCGGGGGCGCCGGGGCCGGCTGGTGGGCGGGGGGCGCGGGCTCCTCCGACGGGGGAGGCGGTGGCCACCACGGGGGAGGCCACCACTCCTGCGGCGGCGGGAGCTCGTGCGGCGGGAGCTCGTGCGGCGGGGGCGGCGGTGGCTGTGGCGGCGGGGGCTGCGGCGGCGGAAGCTGACGATACGAAATTGCGTATTGCCCGTGCCGAATCGCATATGCGCCCGGTGGGTTACTCACCCGTCGGGCGCATTTGTAGTGAACACCTGAACCCGTCCGGGCCCTTGCGGATGTAAAGGGGGTGGAGATGGGTAAAAACGCTGAAGGCGACGCGCCATTCATGATTGCGTATTCACCGACCCCTCGTGGGCACGAGCCGACGGACGTTCTCCCCCCACAGGCGCGGGTCGGCGCGTCCTCTCCCACCATGCCCGTGACCTCCCCTCGCTTGCTCGCGATGTGCCTGCGGAGCCGACTTTATGCTCACCATGCTTCAGACCGCCTACACCGACACCCGCGCCGGCGACCTGGCCTGGTGTCTGGGGAAGGACGAGCTGCCGGCGCTCGCCGTGCTCGACCGCGAGCTCCCGGGCGCCGGTTCCGACGCGCCCGCGGCCCCCGGCGTCCAGGTTCAGCTGCGGCTGCTCGGCGCCTCCCACCAGGTCATCCTGGACTCGGCCCGCGGCCGCTGCTCGGAGACCGTCGCCTGCCTGCCGGGCACCAGCGCGCCGCTGCCGTTCGGTGTGGCGCGGCGGATCGCCGGCTGGGACTACGAGTTCGCGGCGCGGATCGAGACGCTCTCCCGGGGAGGCTTCGCGGGGCGGGCGCAGGAGCTGCTCGCGCTGGTGGCCGATCACCCCAATGGCCTCGCGGGGACGTTCCCGGGTGATCCGCACGCCTTCACCGCGATGCTGGTGCAGTACCGCGGCGGCAGCGTCCTGTGGCGCACCTGGCACGCGTACCCCCAGGAAGGACGCCTGGTGGCGACCCGTTCGACCCTCAGCGCGCAGCCGTGAGCGCGGTGGTACGCCCGTGGCCGACACGGCGTCAACGCGCCGCCAAGTGCCACGAATTGCACCCCTGTGGGTGACGTGGACCGCCACATACCTGACATAGCGTGCAAGCATGATCGACCAGTCCACCTCCCGTACGGCCCGGGCCGCCCCGCGCGTCTGCAGGCTGCGGCTCCCCGTCCCGGTGGCCGCGGCCAGGGCGCTGGTCCTGGCCGCGGTCTTCGTCTGCGCCGCCTGCGGCCTGGTGTACGAGCTCGAACTGGTCGCCCTCGCCTCGTACCTGGTCGGCGACTCCGTGACGCAGGCGTCGATCGTGCTGTCCGTGATGGTCTTCGCCATGGGCGTCGGCTCCCTGCTGGCCAAGCGGCTCAGCTGCGCGCCGGCGATCGGCTTCGCGGCCGTCGAGATCGTGCTGGCGCTGGTCGGCGGGCTCTCGGTGATGGCGCTGTACGCCAGCTTTGCCTGGTTCGGCCAGTCCCGGCCCGCGATGGCGGTCTTCGCCTTCGCGATCGGCGTTCTCATCGGCGCCGAGATACCGCTGCTGATGACGCTGATCCAGCGGGTCCGGCGGCAGGACGCGGGCGGTGCGGTCGCCGACCTCTTCGCCGCGGACTACGTGGGCGCGCTGGTCGGCGGGTTGGCCTTCCCCTTCCTGCTGCTGCCCTGTTACGGCCAGCTGACCGGGGCGCTCGTCACGGGCGCGGTCAACGCCGTGGCGGGCGGCGCCATCGTGCTCTGGCTCTTCCGCAGTGACGTCACGCCACGTGCCAGGGCCCGGCTGATCGCCGCCAACCTCGTGGTCCTCGCGGTGCTGGCGGCGGCGGCCTGGGCCGCCGGGCCGTTCGAGCGGGCGGCCCGGCAGGCGGTGTACGGCGGCGACGTGCGGTTCGCCGAGCAGACCGCCGTCCAGGAGGTCGTGCTCACCTCGGCTCCGTTGCAGCTCTTCCTCGACGGCCGGCTGCGGGTCCGCGACCGGGACGAGTACCGCTACCACGAGGCGCTGGTGCACCCCGCCATGGCGGGCCGGCACCGCCGGGTGCTGATCCTCGGCGGTGGCGACGGGCTCGCGCTGCGCGAGGTGCTGCGCTACCGGGGGGTCGGCTCGGTGACCCTGGTCGACCCCGACGCCCGGCTCGTCGCCCTGGCGCGGGACGACGCGGCGCTGGCCCGCCTCAACCGGCACGCCTACCGCGACCCCCGGGTCGAGGTGGCCGCCGCGGACGTCTTCGACTGGCTGCGGCAGGAGGGCCCGCCGCGACCGCCGGGCGGGTACGACGTCGTGCTCGCCGACCTCCCCGACCCGGGGATCTCGCGCAGCGCCAAGCTGTACTCGCAGGAGTTCTACGGGCTGGCCGGGCGCGTGCTCGCCCCGGGTGGGCGGCTCGCGGTGCACGCGGGAGCGCCCGGCGCCGCCCGGCGCGGCTTCTGGACCGTCGACGCGACGGTACGGGCGTCCGGGCTGCGCACCGCCGACTACTGGATCGGCACCGGCCGCGAGGACGAGGACTGGGGCTTCGTCCTCGCCGCCCGGCACCGCGCCCCGGCCCCGCGGCTGCCCGCGGACGCGCCGCGGCTGCGGTCGCTGTCCCCCGCCGTGCTCGCCTCGGCGGTCCGGCGGGCCGCGCGGTCCCCGCTGCGTGACCTGCCCCCGTCGACGCTGATGCATCCGCGCTCCGGGTGAGGGCGAACCGGCGGTGAATCGGCACCGAAGCACCGGCCGGCGGATTAGGCTCGCGGCATGGAGCCGCATGAGGTGTTCGTTCCGTTTCCGGCCGAAACCATTCGCCGGTCCCTCGCCGACCTGGAGCGCGTGGCGCGCTGCGTGCCCGGCCTCCAGCGGGACGCCGGCGCCGAGGAGGGGCTCGCCGGCCGGCTGAGGCTCCGGATCGGCGGCTCGACCATCACCTACCGCGGCACGCTGCGACTGGTCCCGCGCGGCGGCGGGCTGGCCGTCGAGGGCGAGGCGGTGGAGTCGCGCGGCGCGGGCACGGTCAAGCTGGCGCTGGAGCTCGGCGTGGACGCCGTGTCGGGCGGTGCCCTGCTGACCTTCACCGGCACCGTGCAGGCCGACGGGCGGCTCGGCGAGTACGAGGAGGCGACGGTCACCTCCGCCGGCCACCGCCTGCTGGACCGTTTCGTCGCCGCGCTCACCTCCGACCTGGAGGAGCAGGCACCGGCCGGGGCGCCCGAGCCGGTTGTGGAGGACGCCGGTGTCGAGGACCTCGCCGACGACCTGCCCGCGCAGCTCGACGAGTTCGCCGGGCACGACGCCCAGGAGCTGCGTGAGCTGGAGGAGCTCCCCGAGCTGGAGGACGCGGACGGCGCGGAGGCCGTCGGCGAGGTGCTGCCCGGAGCGGAGGCGGTGGCCAGGGTCCCCGAGGACCCGGCCGGGATCGACCTGCCCGCGGAGGCCGCGCACGCCCGCCGCACCCTGATCGGCCGCAGCGCCGAGGAGGTCGACCACGCCCCGCCGCGCGGCCGCTACGCCCCGGTGCCCGCACCGCAGAGCGGCGCCGCGGCCGCGTCGCTGCGCCGTTACGCGCCGGCCGCGGCGGCGCTGCTGCTGTCGGCCGTGGTCGCGGGGCGGGTGCTGCGGCGGCGCAGGCGCTCGTTCCCGTAGGGTCTCATCCGTGGCCACGGATGAGACCCCTGACGGGCGAGACGACGAGCACGCAGTCCAACTCGAAGCCGGACCGGCGCGGCTGACGATCCTTCCGGATCTCGGCTGCCGTGTCGGCTCGCTGACCGTCGGCGGCGTCGAGCTGCTGCGGCAGGGCCCCAACTTCGGGTCCTTCCCGATGGTCCCGTGGTGCGGCCGCACCCGGGACGGGCAGTTCCGCAACGGCGGGGTGCTGCACCAGATGCCGCGGGACGCGGGCCCGCACGCCATCCACGGCACCGGCCGGCACGTCGCCTGGCACAAGGCCCCGGGCGCCACCGGCACCAGCGTCTGCTTCTACTACGACCTGGCCGAGCCCTGGCCGTACAAGGGCCGGGTCAGCCAGCGCTTCGAGCTGTCCGAGGACCGCCTGGACCTCACGATGAGCGTGGAGACCACGGACGACTCCTTCCCGGCCCAGGCCGGCTGGCACCCCTGGTTCCTGCGCAACCTCGGCCGGGGCGGGCAGGACGCCCTGATCGACTTCACCCCCGGCTGGATGGAGGAGCGCGGCGAGGACCACCTGCCCACCGGCCGCCGGGTGGAGCCGGGGCCCCGCCCCTGGGACGACTGCTTCGGCATGCCCGACGGTGTGGACGTCACCCTGACGTGGCCGGGCGAGCTGCGGCTGCGGATCACCAGCCCCGCCGAGTGGGTCGTCGTCTACGACGAACAGCCCCCGGCCATCTGCGTGGAACCGCAGTCGGGCCCCCCGGACGGGCTGAACACCGCGCCGCGTCTGGTCACCCCGATCGACCCGTTGGAGATGCGCGCCACCTGGGCCTGGGAGCCGCTGGGCTAGGCTCGTGGCCATGAGCGACGCGCGTGATGCCCTGCTGCAGCAGATCAAGGACAAGGCCGTGGTGCACGGCAAGGTGACCCTCTCCTCGGGTCTCGAGGCCGACTACTACATCGACCTGCGCCGGATCACGCTGGACGCCGAAGCCGCTCCGCTGGTGGGTCAGGTGATGCTCGACGCCACCGCCGACCTGGACTTCGACGCCGTCGGCGGGCTCACCCTCGGCGCCGACCCGGTCGCCACCTCGATGCTGCACGCCGCCGCGGCCCGCGGCCGCCGGCTGGACGCCTTCGTGGTGCGCAAGGCGCAGAAGGCGCACGGCATGCAGCGCCGCATCGAGGGGCCGGACATCACGGGCCGCCGGGTGCTGGTGGTCGAGGACACCTCGACCACCGGCGGCTCGCCGCTGACCGCGGTGGAGGCCGCGCGCGAGGCCGGCGCCGAGGTCGTGGCCGTCGCCGTGATCGTCGAGCGGGGCGCCGCCGGGGCCATCGCGGAGGCGGGTCTCCCGTACGTCCGCGCCTTCGGTCTGGACGATCTCGGTCTGGGCTGATTGGCCGTCTGACCTGGGCTTTCCCTCAGGGGTGAAGGGTTTCACGTGAAACCCTTCACCCCTGAGGTATGTCCGTGCTGCGCAGTGTGTGGAGCTCTCGCGCAAGTCTGCCAAGATGGGGGCGACGATGACGTCGATCCCAGGTCAGGGTCACTCACCGAACAACCCGCACATCACAAGGAGCGGACAGATGCCCATCGCAACCCCCGAGATCTACAACGAGATGCTCGACCGGGCGAAGGCCGGCAAGTTCGCCTACCCGGCCATCAACGTGACCTCGACCCAGACCCTGCACGCCGCGCTGCGCGGCTTCGCGGAGGCGGAGAGCGACGGCATCGTCCAGATCTCGACGGGCGGCGCCGAGTTCCTCGGTGGCCAGTATAAGAAGGACATGGTCACCGGTTCGGTGGCGCTGGCCGAGTTCGCGCACGTCGTCGCCGAGAAGTACCCCGTCAACATCGCGCTGCACACCGACCACTGCCCGAAGGACAAGCTGGACGGCTACGTGCGCCCGCTGCTGGCGATCTCCCAGGAGCGCGTGGCGGCCGGCCGCAACCCGCTGTTCCAGTCGCACATGTGGGACGGCTCCGCCGAGACCCTCGACCACAACCTCGCCATCGCCCAGGAGCTGCTGGCCGAGGCCGCCAAGGCGAAGATCATCCTCGAGGTGGAGATCACCCCCACCGGCGGCGAGGAGGACGGCGTCACCCACGAGATCAACGACAAGCTGTACACCACGGTCGAGGACGCCATCCGCACCGCCGAGGCGCTGGGCCTGGGCGAGAAGGGCCGGTACCTGCTCGCCGCATCCTTCGGCAACGTCCACGGCGTCTACAAGCCGGGCAACGTCGTGCTCCGTCCCGAGCTGCTGAAGGAGCTCGCGGAGGGCGTGGCCGCCAAGTTCGGCAAGCAGGACCCGTTCAACTTCGTCTTCCACGGCGGCTCCGGCTCCACCAAGGAGGAGATCGCCACCGCGCTGGAGAACGGCGTGGTCAAGATGAACATCGACACCGACACGCAGTACGCCTTCACCCGTCCGGTCGCGGACCACGTGCTCCGCAACTACGACGGTGTGCTGAAGATCGACGGCGAGGTCGGCGACAAGAAGACCTACGACCCGCGCAGCTGGGGCAAGCTGGCCGAGGCCGGCATGGCCGCCCGCGTCCTCGAGGCCTGCCAGGACCTGCGCTCCGCCGGCACCAAGCTCAAGTAACCGCCCCGCACGGCGGTACGCACCGGGCCCGGCCCTTCCACGCGGAGGGCCGGGCCCCGGCCATACTGGAACCCATGGCCATTCACGAGAACCTGCTCGGGGGACCGCCCCCGACGAACCTGCCCGACGACCCCGAGCCGCGCGAGCTGCTCGCCTCCGGAGCGGCCCCCTCCGAGGTCGCCGCCAAGTACCCGGTGTCCTCCCTGGCCTGGGCGCAGCTCGCGGACGACGCCTTCGAGGGCGGCCGGGTCGTCGAGTCGTACGCCTACGCCCGCACCGGTTACCACCGCGGCCTGGACGCGCTGCGCCGCAACGGCTGGAAGGGCCACGGCCCGGTGCCCTGGGAGCACGAGCCCAACCGCGGCTTCCTGCGGGCCCTGCACGCCCTGGCGCGCGCCGCCCAGGCGATCGGCGAGCAGGAGGAGTACGAGCGCTGCAGCACCTTCCTGCGGGACTCCTCCCAGACCGCCGCCGACACCCTCGGCTGAGCCACCGCCCCGCCGCTGACCACGGCATCCACCCCCGACCTGTCCGGCGCGCGCGCCGGGCAGGTCTTGCCGTAGCGTGCTCTGACCACGCATGATGCCCGTTGGGCCCGGCGCCGGTAGGGCGCGGGCCCGAGGGGACCGGGGTCCCGCCGCGACGGCGCGCGGGACAGACCGCTACCCGGTAGCTCGTATCCACGGAGACACCGATGTCCCACCGCCCCGACGTTTCCCAGGCGGCCCCCGAGGCCCCGAACCTGGACTTCGAAGGGACCACCCCGTACGAGGACTACGTCCAGGCCGACGTCCTCACCCATCTGCAGCACCCCCGCTCCGACGACCCCGGCGAGATGGTCTTCCTGGTGACCACCCAGGTCATGGAGCTGTGGTTCACCGTCATCGTGCACGAGTGGGAGACCGCCTCCCGTGCGCTCGCGGCCGACGACCTGCCCACCGCGCTGGCCGCGCTCAAGCGCAGCACCTACGAACTGCAGTCGCTCAACGCCTCGTGGGAGCCGATCGCCCACCTCACCCCGGCGCAGTTCAACGCCTACCGCGCCGCCCTCGGCGAGGGCTCGGGC
Source organism: Streptomyces sp. PA03-5A (assembly GCF_033792725.1). NCBI lineage: Bacteria > Bacillati > Actinomycetota > Actinomycetes > Kitasatosporales > Streptomycetaceae > Streptomyces > Streptomyces sp. PA03-5A. The sequence goes on from NZ_JARAVL010000003.1 coordinate 139,591, forward strand.
TTCCAGTCGGCGATGTACCGGCGCATGGAGTTCCTGCTCGGTGAGAAGTCCGCGTCGATGCTGGTCCCGCACCGCGGCGCGCCGCGGGTGCACGACGAGCTGCAGAAGGCGCTGCACGAACCCAGCCTCTACGACGAGGTGCTGCGGCTGCTGGCCCGCCGCGGCCACGACGTCCCGCAGCGCGACGACCTCTCGCAGCGCTACGAGGCCGACCCGGCGGTCGAGCGGGCCTGGCAGGCCGTCTACTCCGGTGACCAGGAGGACGAACTCGTCCGGCTGGGCGAGGCGCTGACCGAGGTGGCCGAGCTGGTGTGGCGCTGGCGCAACGACCACCTGGTGGCGACCCGCCGCGCGATGGGCGCCAAGACCGGCACCGGAGGCTCCGCCGGGGTCTCCTGGCTGGAGAAGCGCGCGACCAAGAACGTGTTCCCCGAGCTCTGGACGGCCCGCAGCCATGTCTGACGCGATGAAGCCCACCGAGTCCCCGGCGGCGCGGGCCGCCCGCCTCGACACCGCCGACGAGCTGGCCAAGCTCCGCGACCGCTTCGTGCTGGACGACGTGATCTACCTGGACGGCAACTCGCTGGGCGCGCTGCCCGCCGGGGTGCAGGACCGGATGGCGGACGTGGTCGCGCGCGAGTGGGGGCAGTTGCGCATCCGCTCCTGGACCGAGAGCGGCTGGTGGACGGCGCCGGAGCGGATCGGCGACCGCATCGGCGCGCTCATAGGCGCCGGACCCGGCCAGGTCGTGGCCGGGGACTCCACCAGCGTCAACGTCTTCAAGGCCGTCGTCGGCGCCGTCCGGATGGCCCGGCAGACCGATCCGGCCCGTGACGAGGTGCTGGTCGACGCCGCCACCTTCCCCACGGACGGGTACATCGCGGAGTCCGCCGCCCGTATGACCGGGTGCGCGATCCGCGCGGTCGACGCCGCGGAGGTCGCCGCCGCGGCGGGCCCGCGCACCGCCGTCGCGCTGGTCAACCACGTGGACTACCGCACCGGCCGGCTGCACGACCTGCCGGCCACCACCGCCGCCGTGCACGCGGCCGGCGCCCTGGTGGTCTGGGACCTCTGCCACACGGCCGGGGCCCTGCCGGTCGGCCTGGACGAGCACGGCGTGGACCTGGCCGTCGGCTGCACGTACAAGTACCTCAACGGCGGCCCCGGCGCGCCCGCGTACCTGTACGTCCGCCGTGACCTGCAGCCGCGCTTCGACTCCCCGCTCCCCGGCTGGAACTCCCACCGCGACCCGTTCGCGATGGAGGCCGCCTACCGGCCCGCCGACGGCAGCGTCCGCGGCCGGGTCGGCACCCCGGAGATCCTGTCGCTGCTGGCGCTGGACACGGCCCTCGACGTCTGGGACGGCGTGTCCCTGGACGCCGTTCGGGCCAAGAGCCTCGCCCTCACCGACTTCTTCCTGGAGTGCGTCGCGGCGTACGTGCCGGACGGCGCCGTACGGTCGGTCACCCCGGCCGCGCACGCCGAGCGGGGCAGCCAGGTCGCGCTGCGCTGCCCCGGGGCGGGCGCGGTGATGGGGGAGCTGATCGCCAGGGGCGTCGTCGGCGACTTCCGCGAGCCGGATATCCTCCGCTTCGGATTCACCCCGCTGTACACGCGCTTCGCGGACGCGGAGCGGGCGGCGCGGGTGCTGGCCCAGGTCCTGGAAGGGACGCGGTAACGCATGTCCGATCCCACCTCGTCGAGCGACACCATTGCGGCGGGCGCCGACGGCCGCGCCGACGCGGTGGGGCCCCGGTCCGCTCCGCGGGACCCCGCGGAGCGGGCCGCGGCCGAGGAGGCGTCCGCGTTCTCGCACGCCCCCGTCCCCCCGGACGCCACGGCCGCCTACGGCGACCACCCGGACCAGGTCGTGGACTTCTACCGTCCGCGGCCCGGGGCGGGCGGCACACGGCCGGGGCCGCTGGTCGTGCTGCTGCACGGCGGCGCCTGGCGGGCGCCGTACGACAGGACGCACGTCTCACCGCTCGCGGACCTGCTCGCCCGGCACGGTTTCGCGGTGGCCTCGGTGGAGTACCGCCGGGGCGACGGCGGTACGGTCGCGGGCCGCTGGCCGGACACCTTCGACGACGTGGCGGCCGCCACCGACGCCGTCGCGGCGCTGGCCGTGGCCGCCCTGGGCGAGGACACCGTCGACGTCCGGCGGATCGTGCTCACCGGTCACTCGGCCGGCGGCCACCTCGCGCTGTGGGCGGCCGCCCGGCACGTGCTGCCGGCCGGGTCGCGCTGGCACCGCCCCGGCGCGCCCACGCTGCGCGGGGTGGTGGCGCTCGCGCCCATCGCCGACTTCGAGGCCGCCGTGGAGCGCGACGTGTGCTCCGGGGCGGTCGCCGAACTGCTGGGCGGGCCCGAACTGCTCGCCGAGCGCCGCGCCGAGACCGACCCGGCCGCGCTGCTGCCCACCGGCATCCCCGTGACCGTCGTGCACGGCGACCGCGACGAGGTCGTACCGCCGCAGGTCGCGGAGGCCTTCGCGGCGGCATCGGCGAAGGCGGGGGAGGAGGTCCAGCTGACCCTGCTGGCGGGCGTGGGCCACTTCCCGGTGATCGACCCGGCGGCGGACGCGGCGGCCGTGGTCGCCGAGGAGATCGCCCAGCTCGCCTGGTGAGGCGTCCTCCTGCGGGAGGTCCTACTTGAGGATGACGCCGCCACATCGTCTTCGCAGGTGACGACGGCGACACGCGGATTGCCTACCGTGAGAGCGTGACCGAGACAAGCCAGACCTCGCTGCGGACCGAGCTCCGCATGGCCCGCGGCGCCCTCAGCGGGCTGCGGCACGACCTGATCACCGATGGCTTCGCCTTCCGGCCGATGGCACCGCTGCGCGACGGGCACCCGCTGTTCGCGGTGGTGCCGCGCAGGCTCCGGGGGTACGCGCGCTGGATGCCGCACGCGGCGCTGACCTGCTTCACGGTCTTCCTGATGTTCGTCTCGACGGAGAGCGTGGGCGGGCCGGGCGGCTTCGTGCTGGCGCTGCTGGCCGGTGTGCCCCTGCTCACCACGATGTTCCGGCCGATCGGCGCGTGGTGGCTGTCCGTCGGTGCCGCGGTGCTCACCGGGGTGTTCAGCTCCGGCTGGTCCTCCACGTATCCGTGGACGGACGCCGGCTTCGTCTCGCACCTGACGGTGCTGGGCGTGGTGGCGGCGCGCACCCGGGCGCGGGTGGCCGCCGAGATGTGGCTGCTGACCGCCGCTCTGGCGCTGGCCTTCCAGGGGCTGTCGAGCGGGTACGGCTCGGACCCGTTCATCATGATCTTCCTCTCCGCCGTCGTGCTGTCCGTCGTGTCGGCGGTGCGCGGGCTGCGCCAGTCCCGGCAGGAGGTCGCCGCCCAGGTCGCGGTGACCGAGGTCGAGCGGACCCGGCGCACGCTGCTGGAGGAGCGCACGACCATCGCCCGTGAGCTGCACGACGTCGTCGCCCACCACATGTCCGTGATCGCGATCCAGGCGGAGGCCGCGCCGTACCGGGTGGAGGACCCGCCCGAGGAACTGACCAAGAGCTTCTCGATCATCCGCGAGAACGCCGTCATCGCCCTGACCGAGCTGCGCCGCGTCCTCGGGGTCGTACGTGCCGAGGACTACCAGGCCCCCGACGCGCCGCAGCCGACCCTCGCCGACCTGGACCGGCTCGTGGCCAACGTGCGCGAGGCGGGGCTGGAGGTGGAGCGGACGGTGACCGGCGCGGTGCGCGAGCTGCCGCAGGGAGTGGAGCTGTCGGCGTACCGGATCATCCAGGAGGCGCTGAGCAACAGCCTGCGGCACGCGCCGGGCGCCGCCGCCCGGGTCGAGGTCAGTTACGTCCTCGGCGGGCTCGGGCTGCGCGTCGTCAACGGTCCGCCGCGCGGCCTGGTGAAACCGTCACCCGGAGCGGGACACGGCATAGCAGGCATGCGGGAGCGGGTGGCGATGCTGAGCGGCGAGATGACCGACGGGCCCACCGAGGACGGCGGCTACGAGGTCTCCGTGTTCATCCCGGTCCCCGGGGAGCGTGCATGACCGGGAACACCATCCGGGTGCTGATCGCGGACGACCAGATGATGGTCCGCGAGGGCTTCTCGGTGCTGCTGGGCGCCCAGCCCGACATCGAGGTCGTCGGCGAGGCCGTCGACGGGCGGCAGGCGATCGAGCAGGTGGCGGCGTTGCGGCCGGACGTCGTGCTGATGGACATCCGCATGCCCGAGCTCAACGGCCTGGAGGCCACCCGCGAGATCGTCGCCGCGGACGCCGACGCGAAGGTGCTCGTGCTGACCACCTTCGACCTGGACGAGTACGTCTACCAGGCGCTGCGCGCGGGCGCCTCCGGCTTCCTGCTCAAGGACGCCTCGGCCCGTCAGCTCGCGGACGGGGTGCGGATCGTGGCGGCCGGCGACGCGCTGCTCGCCCCGGCGATCACCAAGCGGCTGATCACCGAGTTCAACCGGCTGGGCACCCCCCGGCCGCCCGCCCAGGACCGGGTCGGGGAGCTCACCGAGCGTGAGACCGAGGTGCTCGTGCTGGTCGCCCAGGGACTGTCGAACGCGGAGATCGCCGACCATCTGGTGGTCGCCGAGTCGACGGTCAAGACGCACGTGAGCCGGGTCCTGGTGAAGCTGGGGCTGCGCGACCGGACCCAGGCGGCGGTCTTCGCCTACGAGGCGCGGCTGGTCACCCCGGGCGGCTGAACGGGCGGAGGGTAGTCTCCGCACATGAGCAGCACTGCCACCGCCTTCGATCCCTGGTCGCCGCAGTTCGTCGCCGACCCCTACCCCGCGTACGCCCGGCTGCGCGCGGTGGGGCGCGCCCACTGGTTCGAGCCGAGCCGGCAGTGGCTCATCCCGCACTTCGCGGACGTCAGCGCGCTGCTGCGGGACCGGCGCCTCGGGCGGACGTACCTGCACCGCTTCACCCACGAGGAGTTCGGCCGCACCGCGCCGCCGCCGGAGCACGAGCCCTTCACCACGCTCAACGGCAACGGCCTGCTCGACCTGGAGGCCCCCGACCACACCCGCATCCGGCGGCTGGTCTCCAAGGCGTTCACCCCGCGTACGGTCGAGCGGCTCACGCCGACCGTGCAGCGGCTCGCCGGGGAACTGGTGGAGCGGCTGGTCGCGGAGGGCGGCGGCGACCTCATCGCCACGGTCGCGGAACCGCTGCCGGTGGCCGTCATCGCCGAGATGCTGGGGATACCGGCCGCGGACCGGCACCTGCTGCGGCCCTGGTCGGCCGACATCGTCGGGATGTTCGAGCTCAACCCCTCCGAGGAGGCCGCGCGCCGGGCGGTCCGCGCGAGCGAGGAGTTCTCCGCCTACCTGCGCGAGCTGATCGCCGAACGCCGCAAGGCGCCCGGCGAGGACCTGATCAGCGCGCTGATCGCTGCGCACGACGAGGGCGACCGGCTCACCGAGCAGGAGATGGTCTCCACCTGCGTGCTGCTGCTGAACGCGGGCCACGAGGCGACCGTCAACACCACCGGCAACGGCTGGTGGACGCTCTTCCGGCACCCCGAGCAGCTGGCGGAGCTGCGCGCGGCACCGGAGGAGCTGCTGCCGACGGCGATCGAGGAGCTGCTGCGCTTCGACACCCCGCTGCAGATGTTCGAGCGCTGGGTGCTGGACGACATCGAGGTGGGCGGCACGGTGATCCCGCGCGGCAGCGAGGTGGCGCTGCTCTTCGGCTCCGCCAACCGCGACCCGGAGCGCTTCCCCGACCCTGACCGGCTGGACCTCTCCCGCGCCGACAACCCGCACATCACCTTCGGCGCCGGCATCCACTACTGCCTCGGCGCGCCGCTGGCCCGCATCGAACTCGCCGCGTCCTTCACGGCGCTGCTGCGCCGCGCCCCGCGGCTGGAGCTCGCGGCGGAGCCCGCCTGGAACGAGGGCTACGTCATCCGCGGTCTGCGCGAACTGCGCGTCACCTGTTAGGTCCTGTCCTCCGGATCGCTGCGGGACCCGGCCCGGTGGCCGGGTCCCGCGGCTCACGCGGTGATGTCGCGGCGGCGCAGCGCCGCGAGGCCGAGGGCCGCGAGCGTGAGGGCCAGCACGGTGAGCACCGCCAGCGGGGTCACGGTGACGTCCGCCGACGGCACCTTCGGCAGGTGCGTGAAGACGGACAGGTCCATCACCCAGGGCGAGAGCTTGAGCGCCGGCCCGTAGAGCCCGATGGCGAGCGTCAGCGACGCCACCCCCCAGCTCGCCCGCGCCGCCTTCGGTGCCGCGCCGTACAGCAGCAGCGCCACCGCGGCCACGCACCAGACCGCGGGCAGCTGCACCAGGCCCGCCCCCGCCAGCCGCCACATCTGGCCGCCCGTGTCGCCGGCCGTCGCCCCGTAACCGATTCCCATGGTGAGGCCGGAGACGGCCATGAGGAGCACGGAACCGGCGAAGGCGAGCAGTGCGTGGCCCGCGGCCCAGCGCACCCGCCCCACGGGCGTGGCGAGGACGGGCTCGGCGCGGCCGGAGCTCTCCTCGCCCTGGAGCCGGAGCACGGCCTGGACGGCGTAGATCGCGGCGATCATCCCCATCACCCCGGTCATGGAGGCGAGGTAGGAGTCGACCAGCCCGGAGGCGCCGCCCATGTCGCGCATGACATCGGCCAGCTGCTCGTTGTCCCGGACGAGGTCGGCCGCTCCGTTGGCGAGGCCGCCGAGCGCGCCGCCGCCCACGGCGAAGCCCGCCGTCCACCCCCACAAGGAGCCGCGCTGCAGCCGCCAGGCCAGGGCCTGGGCGGAACGCAGACGGGGACCGGCGGTGGCCGGGCCGGGGCGGGACGGCAGCAGGGAGGCGTCGATGTCACGCCGGGCCACCAGGGCGTAGGCGACGGCGACGAGACCGGCGGCCCAGGCCGCGAACAGGGCCGCCACCCACCAGCGTTCGTCCGCGTAGGGGCGTATGTTCTCGGCCCAGCCCAGCGGCGAGAGCCAGGTCAGGGTGCCGCTGCCGGCGTCGCCGACGGCACGTATCAGGAAGGCGAGGCCCAGGACCGCGCCCGCGATGCCCCGCGCCGCACGCGCGCTTTCCGTCAGCTGCGCCGCGACGGCCGCGACCGCGGCGAAGGAGCATCCCGCGCCGGCGAAGGCGATCCCGAAGGCCACCGCGCCCCGCGGGCCCTGCCCGAGCAGGGCCGCGGTGACGAGCAGTCCGAGGAGCAGCGAGGCCCCGGTGCCGGTGACCAGGGCGGCAGCCAGCGGCGCCCGTCGTCCGACGGCACCCGCGCCGACCAGCTCCAGCCGGCCGGCCTCCTCTTCCTCCCGGGTGTGCCGGACGACCAGCAGCAGCGCCATCAGTCCGGCCAGCGCCGCACCGAAGGCCATCATGCGCCAGGCCGTCAGGCCCCCGATGCTCGTGTCGAACACCGGTCCGTACAGGGCGCGCAGCGAGCCGTTGCCCGCCGTGCTCGCCGCGACCCCGGCGCGTTCCGCCGGGGTGTCGTAGAGGCCGCCGAAGGCCGACGCGGTGGACGCGACCAGCAGGGCGATCGGCACGACCCACGCCGGGATCATGACGCGGTCCCTGCGCAGCGCGAGCCGCGTGAGCGTGCCCGTCCCGGTGAGCGCGTTCATCGTCGGGCCTCCGCGTCGGCCGCGACGGCGCCGGTGGTGCCGGCAGGGTCGGCAGGGCTGTCTTCGTAGTGCCGCAGGAACAGCTCCTCCAGCGTGGGCGGCGTGCTGGTCAGGCTGCGCACGCCCGTCTCGCTCAACTGCCTCAGCACGGCGTCGAGCTTGTCGGTGTCGACCTGGAGCCGGACGTGGTTGCCGCGCACGTCGAGGTCGTGCACGCCCGGCAGTTGGCCGAGGCCGTTCGGCCGGCCGGCCAGCTCCGCGGTGACCGAGGTACGGGTGAGGTGCCGCAGCTCGGTCAGGCTCCCGGTCTCCACCGTGCGCCCGCCCCGGATGATGCTGACCCGGTCGCACAGGGCCTCGACCTCGCTGAGGATGTGACTGGACAGCAGCACCGTCCGGCCGCGGTCGCGTTCCTCGCGGACGCACTCGCGGAAGACCTCCTCCATCAGCGGGTCGAGGCCGGAGGTGGGCTCGTCGAGTATCAGCAGGTCCACGTCGGAGGCGAACGCAGCGACGAGCGCGACCTTCTGCCGGTTGCCCTTGGAGTACGCGCGGCCCTTCTTCGTCGGGTCCAGCTCGAAGCGCTCCAGCAGCTGCCGCCTGCGGACCTCGTCCAGCCCGCCGCGCAGCCGACCCAGCAGGTCGATGACCTCGCCCCCGCTGAGGTTGCGCCAGAGGGTGACGTCACCCGGGACGTACGCCAGGCGCCGGTGGAGGGTGACGGCGTCGCGCCACGGGTCGCCGCCGAGCAGCTGGGCGGCACCCCGGTCCGCGCGCAGCAGGCCGAGCAGGATGCGGATGGTGGTGGACTTGCCGGCGCCGTTGGGCCCCAGGAAGCCGTGCACCTCCCCCTCCTCGACGGTCAGGTCGAGGCCGTCCAGTGCGCGCGTGCGGCCGAAGGACTTGTGCAGTCCGGCCACACTGATTGCCTTCGTCATGATTCTGAACGTACAGTAGATTCACAAATTTGTGAAGTTAAGGAAGTGTATAAACTTCGGGACGGGAGGTGATGGCGGTGGCCGAAGAGTCCTCGGAGCCGATGACGTTCGTCGAACGCTTCGCGGCGGAGCTGGTCGAGGCGGGCATGCAGCGCATGGCGGCGCGGGTGTTCGCCGCGCTCCTCGCCTCGGAGACCGGCGTGCTGAGCGCCGCCGAGCTGTCCGGCCGGCTGCAGGCCAGCCCGGCCGCCGTGTCCGGCGCGGTCCGCTACCTGGCGCAGGTCGGCATGCTCACCCGCGAGCGGGAGCCGGGTTCACGGCGGGAGCGCTACCGGGTGCACAGCGACCAGTGGTACGAGACCTTCACCCGCCGCGACCGTGTCCTCGCCCGCTGGGAGAACACCCTGCGGTCCGGCATCGACGCGCTCGGCCCGGACACCGCGGCCGGACAGCGGCTCGCGGAGACCGCGGCCTTCTTCGACTTCCTGCAGGAGGAGCTCGTGGACATGATGGACCGCTGGCGCGACCGCAAGGCGGAGCTGCGCGAACAGGGCGTCCTGTGACCCTCTAGTAGGCGGACCGCGGGACCGTCAGCCGCCAGGCCGCGGGCATCACCGTCCAGGTACGGCGCCGGACCGGGCCGGCCGGCGCGGTGTCGGCCGTGTAGCGGAAGTCCCGTCCGGAGACGGTGACGCTCCGGGCGTGCACCGGCCCCGCGGGCGCCCCGCCCTCCCTGCGGACCAGCACTTCGGCGAGGCCGGGCACCGCCGTGGAGACCGAGACCTCCTCGACGCAGTCGTCCAGGTCGGCCAGGACCACCCCGTCCGCCTCGATCCGCAGCCGCTGCCCGCCGCGCATCCCCAGCCCCAGGTGCGCGGTGTGGCCGTTCAGGCTCAGCGTGCGGGCCAGCGAGCGGGCCCGGCGCTCCACCGGCGTCCACCAGGCGGGTGTCGCCGAGCCGATGCGCAGCGCGCCCAGCACGATGCCGCCGCTGTCGTCGAGCAGCAGGTCGAGCTCGCGCTCCGCCCCGTCCAGCACCGCGCGCGCCGCGCTCACCGCCCCGCCCGGTACGCCGAGCGCCCGCGCCAGGCCGGTCCGCCGCCCCACCGGCACCAGACCGACGACCGCCTCGCCCAGTCCCCGGGCCGAGTGCAGCGCCCGTACCGTGCGCAGCAGCGCCGCGTCGTCACCCACGACCACCGGACGCCGCCGGCCCCGGTGCTCCAGCACCCGGACGGCCTCCTCCTCGGACTCCGGAAGGGCGATCTTCACGGAGGGGGCTCCCCCGCACAGCACATCCTTCGCGATGCGTACGGATTCGCCGTCCATGACGCGGGCAGCGGGGTCGATGACCACGAGCAGGGGCTGCCCGGACGGTCGCTGAGCCGACACCTTGGTCCTTCCTCAGGTAACATCTCGGTGCAAGAGCCCCTTGCGCTGCCTTGCGCCAGGGGCTTCGTCTATTTCCGGGGCACCGGTCCGACGGCTCTCCCCGCCATGGGGAGCCACGTTGGACATGCCCCGCCCGGAAGGGGTGTACGCCTGTGCCCGCACTTGTGCTGCTCGGTGCTCAGTGGGGTGACGAGGGCAAGGGAAAGGCCACCGACCTGCTCGGTGGCTCCGTGGACTACGTGGTGCGCTACCAGGGCGGCAACAACGCCGGCCACACGGTCGTCGTCGGCGACCAGAAGTACGCGCTCCACCTCCTGCCTTCCGGGATCCTGTCACCTGGGTGCACCCCGGTGATCGGCAACGGAGTCGTCGTCGACCCGGCGGTCCTGCTCTCCGAGCTGAGCGGGCTGAACGAGCGCGGCGTCGATACGTCCAAGCTCCTCATCAGCGGTAACGCGCACCTGATCACGCCGTACCACCAGACGCTCGACAAGGTGACGGAACGCTTCCTCGGCAAGCGCAAGATCGGCACCACCGGCCGCGGCATCGGCCCCGCCTACGCCGACAAGATCAACCGCGTGGGCATCCGGGTCCAGGACCTCTTCGACGAGTCGATCCTCCGTCAGAAGGTCGAGGCGGCGCTCCACGACAAGAACCAGGTCCTGATCAAGATCTTCAACCGCCGTGCCATCAGCATCGACCAGGTCGTCGAGGAGTACCTGGGCTACGCGGAGCAGATCAGTGACTACGTCGCGGACACGACGCTGGTCCTCAACACCGCGCTCGACGAGGGCAAGGTCGTCCTCCTCGAGGGCGGTCAGGGCACCCTGCTGGACGTCGACCACGGCACGTACCCCTTCGTGACCTCGTCCAACCCGACGGCGGGCGGCGCCTGCACCGGTTCCGGCATCGGCCCCACCAAGATCAACCGGGTGATCGGCATCCTCAAGGCCTACACCACCCGCGTGGGCGCCGGCCCGTTCCCGACCGAGCTGTTCGACGCCGACGGCGAGGCGCTGCGCCGCATCGGCGGCGAGCGCGGCGTCACCACGGGCCGGGACCGCCGCTGCGGCTGGTTCGACGCGGTGATCGCCCGCTACGCGACCCGGGTCAACGGCCTCACGGACTTCTTCCTCACCAAGCTCGACGTCCTCACCGGCTGGGAGCAGATCCCGGTCTGCGTCGCCTACGAGATCGACGGCAGGCGCGTCGAGGAACTGCCGTACAGCCAGACGGACTTCCACCACGCCAAGCCGGTCTACGAGACCCTGCCCGGCTGGAGCGAGGACATCAGCAAGGCGAAGACCTTCGCCGACCTGCCGAAGAACGCCCAGGCGTACGTCAAGGCGCTGGAGGAGATGTCCGGCGCCCCGGTCTCGGCCATCGGCGTGGGCCCCGGCCGCACCGAGACCATCGAGATCAACTCGTTCCTCTGAGTGACGGCGGCGCGCGGGCCCTACAACCTGTCGGCGCGCGCGCCCACCGTCATACAGGGTGCCAATGTCGTGCGCCCGGGCCGTTTCCTTAGCCTGGGCGCATGACCCCTCCCTTCGCCGACCCCGGGACCGGCGCCGCCGTCAAGGCCGCCGACCGCGCCCACGTCTTCCACTCCTGGTCCGCGCAAGGCCTGATCGACCCGCTGCCGGTCGCCGGGGCCGAGGGCGCGTACTTCTGGGACTACGACGGCAACCGCTACCTCGACTTCACCAGCGGCCTGGTGTTCACCAACATCGGTTACCAGCACCCCACGGTCGTCGCCGCCATCCAGGAGCAGGCCGCGAAGCTCGTCACCTTCGCGCCCGCCTTCGCCGTGGAGTCGCGCTCCGAGGCCGCCCGGCTGATCGCCGAGCGCACGCCCGGCGACCTGAACAAGATCTTCTTCACCAACGGCGGCGCCGAGGCCGTCGAGAACGCGGTACGGCTCGCCCGGCTGCACACCGGCCGCCCCAAGGTGCTGTCCGCGTACCGCTCGTACCACGGCGCCACCTCGGCCGCGATCAACCTGACCGGCGACCCGCGCCGCTGGGCCTCCGACAACGGCTCGTCCGGCGTCGTCCACTTCTGGGCGCCGTTCCTCTACCGTTCGCCGTTCCACTCGGAGACCGAGGAGCAGGAGCGCGACCGCGCGCTGCAGCACCTCGAGGACACCATCGTCTTCGAGGGCCCGCAGACCGTCGCGGCGATCGTCCTGGAGACGGTGCCCGGCACGGCGGGCATCATGGTGCCGCCGCCTGGCTACCTCGCCGGGGTGCGCGAGATCTGCGACCGGTACGGGATCGTCTTCGTCCTCGACGAGGTCATGGCCGGCTTCGGCCGCACCGGAAGCTGGTTCGCCGCCGACCGGTTCGACGTCACCCCTGACCTGCTCACCTTCGCCAAGGGCGTCAACTCCGGCTACGTGCCGCTCGGCGGTGTCGCGATCAGCGAGGAGATCGCCGCGACCTTCGCCACCCGCCCCTACCCGGGCGGCCTCACCTACTCCGGCCACCCGCTGGCCTGCGCCGCCGCCGTCGCCACGATCCAGGTGATGGAGGACGAGGGCGTCGTCGCACACGCCGCCGCGCTCGGCGAGAACGTGCTCGGCCCGGCCCTGCGGGAGCTCGCCGGGCGCCACCCGTCGGTGGGCGAGGTGCGGGGCCTGGGCGCCTTCTGGGCGTTGGAGCTGGTGCGCGACCGGGAGACCCGGGAGCCGCTCGTCCCCTACAACGCGGCGGGCGAGGCCAACGCCCCCATGGCGGCCTTCGCGGCGGCCTGCAAGAAGAGCGGCCTGTGGCCGTTCGTCAACATGAACCGCACCCATGTGGTGCCCGCCTGCAACATCACCGAGGCCGAGGCCAAGGAGGGCCTGGCACTCCTCGACGCGGCGCTGTCCGTGGCCGACGAGCACACGCGCTGAGCGCTCCCGGGGGGCGTCCGCGGACCGCGGGTGGTCCACACCACAGGTGTGGACCACCCGCGGCCCGGCCTCGCATAAGGTGTGGCGGAGCCGTAAGTGCACCGCCACACCTGTAGGGAGGCACCGGCATGCCGGAAGGCCCAGCGGGCGGACCCGTCCGACGGAGCAGTCTGCGGCAGCAGATAGCCGACGCGCTCCGCGACGAGGTGCTCACCGGGCGCATGACGGCCGGGCGGCACTTCACGGTCAAGGAGATCGCGGATCTGTACGGCGTGTCCGCCACCCCGGTCCGCGAGGCCCTGGTGGACCTGGCGGCGCAGGGGCTGCTCGACGTCGAGCACCACCGCGGCTTCCAGGTGCGACGCTTCACGGACGCCGAGTTCCGCTCCATGGTCGAGGCGCGCACCCTCGTCGTCGAGGGGATCTTCCGCCGCATCGCCGCGCGCGGCATGCGCGAGGTCGACCCCATGGAGCTGGCCTCCGTACGGCGCCGGGCCGAGGCCGCGGCGCGTGCCTCCCGGGCCGGCGAGCTGGACGTCCTCATCGGCTACGACATCCGCTTCTGGCGCGAGCTGACGGCGCTGGCCGGGAACAACCACGTCGGGGAGTTCCTCGACCGGATCCGCACCCAGACCTGGGTGTACGCGGTGCCCTTCCTGCGCGGCCGGCCGGACCTGGCGGGCCTGTGCTGGTCCGAACACGTCGCCCTGGTCACCGCGATCGAGAAGCGGGACACGGAGGCGGCCCAGCGCGTCGTCGAGGAGTTCGACGACCATTCCCTCGCGCTGATGCGGCGACTGGCCGCGGGCCGGTAGGAACGACCGCCGCCCACTACGCTGGTCCGACCACGCACGGAAGGACTTGGAGCGCCTGTGGCCTGCGACTTGTGGCTGGTTCCCCTGGTGGACGTGCTCTGCCACAGCCCCGACAACCCGTTCGCCGAGGAGATCGCCCGCTATGACAAGGCGTTGAGCGACGCCGGTCTCCCGCCGGTGCCCGTCTACTCCTACATGCCGGGCCTGTCCGGCGACGTGGCCCCGGTCGCGGGCTTCGACTACGACGCGCTGCACTTCCTGCGCCGCGCGTACCTGCTCCACATCCAGGGCCTCGCGGTCACCCCGGTCGACGAACTCGGGGGTGACTACGAGCAGTTGCTGGAGATGTTCGAGACCACCGCCCAGCAGTCGCACCTCGTCTGGCACTACGACCACGCGGGCGGCTACGTCCCCCTCGACTTCCCCCATCCGCTGGTCAACGACGAACTCCTGGACGCCGGCGGCCCCCTGGGTTCCGCCCACGGGCTGCTGCGCGAGCTCGAGTTCGTCGCCCCGGTGATCGGCATCGACCCGCACAACCCGCCGCCCGCCCCGGCGCCGCCGGCCGGTCCCACCGAGCTGGAGGAGCCGGCGGCCCCGCCGGCGCACCACGACGGCAGCCCCTTCGCGCGGGAGCGCCACGTGTGGCTGGGGCTGCACGCGGCGGCGACGCGTGCGCTGGGACAGGGCTCGATGATCGTCTTCAGTTAGCACCGGGCGGCGGGCGCCCCCCGGCGGCGGTCAGCTCGCGCGGGGGCCCTCCGGGGGGCGCTGGCGCGGCATGCTCGGCCGGCCGCCGGGCAGCAGCGGGAACCTGCCGCCGGTGCCGGTCGCGGCGCCCTCGGTGCCCCGGCTGCTCCCCGCCCAGGTCAGGGACTGGGTCCGCAGCGGGGCGGCGCCGGCCCGGAAGTCCACCATCCAGTCGGCGGTCTCGCAGCGCACGAGCTCCGAGACGTCCTCGCTGAAGCGGCGCAGCACGGTCAGGCACCGCTCGGCGGCCTCGGCCGCGGTGCCCTCCGTCGGGCCCAGGACCTCGCGGACCGACTCCGAGGCCCAGTCGAAGCGCAGCGCCTCCAGCCGGCGCTGCACGGCCTGGGCGGTGGCCATGTCCCGCATCCAGCCGGCCGTGAGGCCGAGGTAGCGGTCCAGGCCCACGCACACGACGGCCAGCACCAAGGCGGCGTACGCCCAGCGGATGTGCCCGCCCGCCCCCGTGACGGCGAGGACGGCGCCGGTCGTCGCGCACAGGGCCGCGCCGACCCGCAGCGACCGGGCCCAGCGGCGCTTGCGCAGACGGTCGGCGAGGTACCACTCGACGGTCCGCAGGGCGTCCGCCTCCACCCAGCGGTAGAGCTCCTCCAGCCGCCCGGCCGGTTCCCCCCAGTCGCCGAGCGGGAAGGGCGGCGTCCGCAGGTCCTCCTGCCGGTGCAGCGCGCGCCGCTTCGGCTTCTCCCGGGGGACCTCCTCGGGATACATGTCCGGCTGGCTCACCTGCACGCTCCCTCGCGACTTCCGATGACGAGGCACCTTCTTACCGCCGAACGGCTGACCGTGCGAGGGTCATCGGGCCATTTCCGCCCTTACGGGTTCCTTGATCAGGTATGGGGCCCGGCTCCGGGCCACCCGAAAGAGTGAGCTGGGGGTCGTGACGACCGGCCCACGGGGAGGGTGCCGCCAGCCGATACCCTGGGCACGTGAACGTGCTTGTGATCGGCGGCGGAGCCCGCGAACACGCCCTGTGCCGTGCCCTCTCCCTCGACCTCGACGTGGAGTCGCTGCACTGCGCGCCCGGGAACGCCGGCATCGCCGAGGTGGCGGAGCTGCACGCGGTCGACGCCCTCGACGGCGCGGCGGTGGCCGACCTCGCGGAGCGGCTCGGCGCCGACCTCGTCGTGGTGGGCCCGGAGGCCCCCCTCGTGGCGGGCGTGGCCGACGCCGTGCGCGCCCGCGGCATCGACTGCTTCGGCCCGTCCGGGCAGGCCGCGGCCCTGGAGGGCTCGAAGGCGTTCGCCAAGGACGTGATGGCCTCGGCCGGCGTGCCCACCGCACGCTCCTACGTGTGCACCACCCCCGCCGAGGTGGACCACGCGCTGGACGCCTTCGGCGCCCCGTACGTCGTGAAGGACGACGGCCTGGCCGCGGGCAAGGGCGTCGTGGTGACCGACGACCTGGAGGCCGCCCGGGCGCACGCCAACTCCTGCGAGCGGGTGGTCATCGAGGAGTACCTGGACGGCCCCGAGGTCTCCCTGTTCGCCGTCACCGACGGCGAGACGGTGGTCCCGCTGCAGCCCGCGCAGGACTTCAAGCGCGCCCACGACGCCGACGAGGGCCCCAACACCGGTGGCATGGGCGCGTACAGCCCGCTGCCGTGGGCCGATCCCCGGCTGGTCGAGGAGGTGGAGCGCACGGTGCTCCAGCCGACCGTCGACGAGCTGCGCCGCCGCGGCACCCCGTTCGCCGGGCTGCTGTACGCGGGGCTGGCGATCACCTCGCGCGGTGTGCGGGTGATCGAGTTCAACGCGCGCTTCGGCGACCCGGAGACCCAGGTCGTGCTGGCCCGGCTGAGGACCCCGCTGGCGGGCCTGCTGCGCGCCGCGGCGACCGGCCGGCTGGCCGCCTTCCCGCCGCTGCGGTGGAGCGACGGCGCCGCGGTGACCGTGGTCATCGCCTCCGAGAACTACCCCGGCACCCCGCGCACCGGCGACCCGATCACGGGCCTGGACGAGGTGGCGGAGCAGGACGAGCACGCCTACGTGCTGCACGCGGGCACCAAGGCGGACGCCGAGGGCCGTGTGGTGAGCGCGGGCGGCCGCGTACTGTCCGTCACCGCCACCGGTGGCGATCTGGCCAAGGCCAGGGAGCGCGCCTACCGGGCGGTGGGACGGATCGGGCTGAAGGGCTCGCACCACCGTTCGGATATCGCAGAGAAGGCCGCCCAAGCCTGAATCGGCGGGCAAGGCCACTCCAAGGGGTGATGCCTTCGCCATCCTGCTGACGTGAGCCCCGAGCCCAACTACTGTGCCCGGCAAGCGCACTGTGGAACCCCGCGCGCACTGCACTATCGGCCCTACCGGCATTGCGGTGTCGGTGGGCGGTGCGACAGTGGGGGCATGCAGTCGCGTCAGCAGCTTGGGGGTGAGCACACCGTTGGCCGGGGAAGCAGGTGAGGGACACGCGCGGTCACGCGCGCTCGCCGTCCTGCGCATCCGCAGCGCCGCGCTCACGGTCGCGCTGCTGCCCGCCGCGCTGGCGGTCGTGCTGCTGGTCGGCGGCGCGACGGGCCGCATCGTCGGCGACGCGTCCGAGGTGCTGCGCTGGGCGGTGGTCGCGGGCGCGCTGCTCGTGCTGCTGCTCGCGGCCGGTGTCGCGGCGGTGATCGTACGGGCCAGGCCGGCCGAGAGCCCGACCGTGGCCGTCTCCGAGGCGTCGGCCCCCGACCTGTACCGCATGGTGCGTGACCTGGCCGTCCGCCTGCAGGTGCCCGCCCCCTCGGCGATAGAACTGACTCCGGACTGCGACAGCTGGCTGGAGGACCGCACCCATCGGCAGCGGCGCCGCGCGGTGTCCGAGGCGCCCACGCTGGTGATCGGCTCGCCGTTCATGTGGTGGATGCGCGTCGCCGAGCTGCGCGCCCTGCTCGCCCCGGTCGTGGCGGGCACGGGCCCGGCCGCGGATCCGGACATCGCGGCCGCCCGCCGCTTCGTGCGCGGCCTGGACGCCGCCGTCGGCGTGGCCACCGCCCCGCAGGAGCCCTCGGTCGTCGGGTTCCTGCGCCGTCCCGCGTACGGGTTCCTGGGCTGGGTCGCCAAGCTGCTGCTGCGCGGCTGCCGGGCGCACGCGGCGGAGATGGAGCGCGCGGTGGCCGCCTCCGCCTCCGAGCGGGCCCAGGCGGTCGACTACGGGCTGCGCATCGTCGCCCAGGAGCAGGTGGGTCTGGCCTACGCGGGCTGGGACCGGCTGCTGACCCGGGTGGCGCTGCCGGCCTGGCGCATGGGCCGCTGGCCCTCCCGGCTCGACGCGGGCGTGGTGGCGGCCCTGACCGAGCTGTCCCGGCGGGACCGGCTGGCCGAGGGCTTCGAGTCCCGGCTGGGCGAGCGCCCGGCGTGCGACCTGCTGGAGGAGCCCGGCACGATGGACGAGGCGGCCTCGCTGCTCGCCGCCCGGCTGTTCCACGGCGGTCCGCAGCGACCCGGCCCCGAATGGTCCCCGGTCGGCTGGGACACCTACCCGCAGGAGGTCGTGGACCGCATCTGGCGCAGCGACGCCTCCCGCCTGGTGACCGTCCTGGACGAGGTGCACGAGCCCGCGGGGGTCGCCGGGAGCCGGCGCATATCCGTGGCCTCCGGCGGTTCGCGGAGCACGGTGGACGACTGCGCCGAGCCGGGGCGTGCGACCCTGGCCCGGGTGCTGGAGCGGCTCTCCGCGGGCGGCAGCGAGGAGCTGGCGGCCCGCATCACCCGGCACGTCGCCCGTGAGGAGGCCGTGCGCGAGGCGGCCGCGCGGGAGGAGTCCGCCGACCAGGTCCCGTCCGGCGGCGTCCTCACGCCCGTCTACCAGCTGCTCCCGCCGCGGACCGGCCGCGAGCTGCTCACCGACCATGTGACCGCGATGATCTGCTGTGCCGCGGTGGACACCGCCGGTGCCACCCCGGGCCTGGACTGGCTGGACGGGCCGGCCCTGCTGGTCGGCGGGGTGCGCCGGGGGGACCTGGCCTGGCCCGTGCTCCGGCTCGTGGAGAACGGCGACGCCGCCCCGCTGCGTTCCTGGCTCAGTGCCGTGGGCGTACGCCCCGAGAAGCCGATACGGCTCATCTGACGGAAAAATGGCGGGGTTTGTCCGCCCCGGCGTGAATTCCTGGCGATAATGCACCACGAACAGTAACCAAGGCAGCGCATTGTGTGATGTGCTGGATGTGCGCACACGCACACCACCTCGGGGGACGACGAGGAGGGGACCATCGTGGTGAAGGAGCAGGTCCGCCGCTGGCAGTCCGGGGCACTGGCGCACGGGGTCACCGACCCCTTCGGGCAGGGCCCGGTGCCGTGGCTGCGTGGCGCGGTGCAGTATCTGGACGACACCGGCCAGGTCGTGCCGTGGTACGTCGACCTGGCCGCCAGCCGCGGGGAGCCCGGGGGTCTGCCGGGCGACGCCGTGGGGCGCACGCCCCGCGTGCCAGGCCCGCGCGCCGCGGACGACGTGCGGTGCCAGATCAAGGGCTTCGCGCCTGGCGCCTCCGTGGCCCCCGGCGACGCCATCGACTTCCGCATCACCGTCGACCCGCCGCAGAGCTACGGCATCGACGTCTACCGGATCGGGCACTACGGCGGCGACGGCGCCGCCCAGTTCACCTCCAGCCCCCGGCTGTCGGGGATCGTGCAGCCGACGCCGCTCGCCGCCGGGCGCACCGTCTCCTGTCACCACTGGTGGCAGTCCTGGCGGCTGCAGGTGCCCTCGTACTGGAAGTCCGGCGCCTACGTCGCCGTCCTCACCACGCAGGACGGCTACCGCAGCCACATCCCGTTCACCGTGCGCGACGACCGGCCGGCCGATCTGCTCCTGCTGCTGCCCGACGTCACCTGGCAGGCGTACAACCTCTACCCCGAGGACGGCCGCACGGGTGCCAGCCTCTACCACGCCTGGGACGAGAAGGGCCGCCTGCTGGGCGAGGAGGAGGCCGCGGTCACCGTCTCCTTCGACCGCCCGTACGCGGGCGCCGGGCTCCCGCTGCACGTCGGCCACGCCTACGACTTCATCCGCTGGGCCGAGCGCTACGGCTACGACCTGGCCTACGCCGACGCGCGCGACCTGCATGCGGGGCGGATCGATCCTTCGCGCTACCGGGGCATGGTCTTCCCCGGTCACGACGAGTACTGGACGGTCCCCATGCGGCGCGCCGTCGAGGCGGCCCGGGACGGCGGCACCTCGCTGGTCTTCCTGTCGGCCAACACCATGTACTGGCAGACCGAGCTGGGCCCCTCCCCGTCGGGCGACCCCGACCGGCTGCTCAGCTGCCGCAAGCGCCGCGGCCACCCGCCGGGCCGCAGCGCCCTGTGGCGTGACATGGGTGAGCCCGAACAACTGCTGATCGGCGTGCAGTACTCCGGCCGGGTGCCCGAACCGTCCCCGCTGGTGGTGCGGAACGCCGGCCACTGGCTGTGGGAGGCCACCGGCGCCGAGGAGGGCGACGAGATCCCCGGCCTGGTCGCGGGCGAGGCGGACCGTTACTTCCCGCGCACGCCGCTGCCCGACTACATGGAGCGGATCCTGCTTGCCCACTCCCCGTACGAGGACTCGGCGGGCCGCAGAGCGCACCAGGAGACCTCGCTGTACCGGGCGCCCGGCGGGGCCCTGGTCTTCGCCTCCGGCACCTTCGCCTGGTCCCCGGCGCTGGACCGTCCGGGCCACGTCGACCCCCGTGTCCAGCGCGCCACCGCCAACCTCCTGGACCACATCTGCAAGCACGGCTGACCCCCGCGTCGCGCCCGCCGGGCGCACGTACGGGAGAATCGGGAACCGAACCGCCGATCGGGGAGGACCCATGTCCGGATTCGTCCACAAGCCCGAGCCCGCGCAAGTGCCGGGCCTGGTGCACCTGCACACCGGCAAGGTGCGCGAGCTGTACCAGAACGAGGCAGGGGAGCTGGTGATGGTGGCCAGCGACCGGATGTCCGCGTACGACTGGGTGCTGCCCACCGAGATCCCGGACAAGGGCCGCGTCCTGACCCGGTTGTCGCTGTGGTGGTTCGACCAGATCGCCGACCTGGTGCCGCACCACGTGCTGTCCACCGAGCTCCCCGAGGGCGCCCCCGCCGACTGGGAGGGGCGGACGACGGTCTGCAAGCCGCTGGACATGATCCCCGTCGAGTGCGTGGCGCGCGGCTACCTGGCCGGCTCCGGCCTGCTCGAGTACGACACCGACCGCACGGTGTGCGGGGTGACCCTCCCCGAGGGCCTGGTGGACGGCTCCGAGCTGCCCGCGCCGATCTTCACCCCGGCCACCAAGGCCGAGGTCGGCGAGCACGACGAGAACGTCAGCTACGAGGAGGTCGCCCGCCGGGTCGGTGCCGACACCGCGGCGCAGCTGCGCCAGAGCACCCTCGCGGTCTACGGCCGGGCCCGGGACATCGCCCGCGAGCGCGGCATCCTCCTGGCGGACACCAAGTTCGAGTTCGGCTTCGACGGCGAGGTGCTGACCATCGCCGACGAGGTGCTGACCCCGGACTCGTCGCGCTTCTGGCCCGCCGAGCTGTGGGAGCCGGGCCACGCCCAGCCCTCGTACGACAAGCAGTTCGTCCGCGACTGGCTGACCTCCGCCGCGTCCGGCTGGGACCGCCGCAGCGAGCAGCCCCCGCCGCCCCTGCCGGAGCACGTGGTGGAGCAGACCCGCGCCAAGTACATCGAGGCGTACGAGCGGCTCACCGGCCTCGGCTGGTAGTCCGCCACGGCCCGCACGCCCGCCGGTCCTCCGTCCGGCGGGCAGTGCGGCAGCCGCGGCGACGGCGGACGGCCCAGCCGTCCCAGGAACACCGAAGGCCCCGGTCGTCACGACCGGGGCCTTCTCTTGAGCGGACGACGAGGCTCGAACTCGCGACCTCAACCTTGGCAAGGTTGCGCTCTACCAACTGAGCTACGTCCGCCTGCTCCGCGCGTTCCCGTGCGGTGCGTCATCCACTATAGCCAACGCCGGGGGCCTTGGGCACACACCCTGGCGCGGCGGGTTCCCCGCGTCGTGTCCCGCGGCGCACGCGACGGGGGCGCGGCAGCGACGAGGGCCTGGTCACGGACCTCCGGGCGGTCCCCGCCGGCGTTCCCGGCCGGCCGGTCAACTCCGGTTCCACGGCGTGCCCCAGAGCCGCCGCGGCCCCCGTGGACGCCCGGTGCGGGCGGGTCCCGGGGCGCGGGAGGGGCGGCGGGCGGGGGCGATCGCCGCCCGCGGTCAGGGGAGTTCGGGCGTTCCGCCCTGTGGCCACCGTCACACCGACCGGTGCCGGGAGCACGAAGAAGGCCCCGGTCGGTGATCCGACCGGGGCCTTCCCTCAAAGAGCGGACGACGAGATTCGAACTCGCGACCCTCACCTTGGCAAGGTGATGCTCTACCAACTGAGCCACGTCCGCACGGCGACTACCCTACCCGATCCTCAGGACCGGTCGAGCAATCAGAGCGGGTGACAGGAATCGCACACTGCGCCTTCCCCCTGGAAGAGGGATGTTCTGCTACTGAACTACACCCGCGTGGCCCGGGGGTCTCGGCCTTTCGGCCCGCCCTCGGCGTGCTCCAGACTCTAGCGGATCAACGGGGGTGGCTGTCCAATCGCTTCTTCCGGGTGATTCCCGGGCGGGGCCCCGGCCCGTCCGGGAAGGGCCCGGCGGCGGATCAGCTGGCCTCGGCGTACGCCTCGTAGAGCTTCTTGGGGATACGGCCGCGCGGCGGCACGTCGAAGCCCCGGGAGAGCGCCCAGGCGCGCACGGCGGCCGGGTCGGGGGCGAGCGAGGTGTGCTTGTAGGCCTTGCCGAGCCGGTTGCGGCGGCGCCCTGCCTCGACGTACGGCGCGAGGGCCTCCCGCAGCTTCTCGGCGTTGCCGGCGGACAGGTCGATCTCGTACGACTTCCCGTCGAGGCCGAAAGTGACCGTTTCCGCCGCTTCACCGCCGTCGAGGTCGTCGGAGAGCGTGACCACTACGCGCTGCGCCATGGATGCCGGTCCTTTCAATGGAGAAGGCCTGGAGACTGCGTTGGCCCCGTTGTTGTATCGAAGCCCCAGGGCCGGGGTCAATGCTTTTCCATTTACCGGTCCGCATTTTTTCGCCGCAACCGATCGGCCAATTCCTCCGGGTGTCCCGAGGGCAATCCGGTGGGGGGATATTCCGTGACCATTCTGGAATATCTACCCGCGTAGATTTTTCGGCGGGGTACGGTGGGGACATCTCACCGCAGCACACCACCGGGAGTGACCGTGGCACGCGTCGTAGTCGACGTCATGCTCAAGCCGGAGATCCTCGACCCCCAGGGCCAGGCGGTGCAGCGAGCGCTGCCGCGCCTCGGGTTCGAGGGAATCGCCGACGTCCGCCAGGGCAAGCGTTTTGAGCTCGAACTGGAGGGGCCGGTCGACGACGCCGCCCTCGCCCGTATCCGCAAGATGGCCGAGACCTTCCTCGCCAACACAGTGATCGAGGACTTCACCGTGAAGGTGGAGTCGTGACCGCACGCATCGGTGTCGTCACCTTCCCCGGGACGCTCGACGACCGGGACACCCAGCGCGCGGTCCGCGTCGCCGGCGCCGAGCCGGTGCCGCTGTGGCACCGTGACAAGGATCTCCACCAGGTGGACGCCGTCGTCCTGCCCGGTGGATTCAGTTACGGCGACTATCTCCGGGCCGGGGCGATTTCCCGCTTCTCGCCCGTGATGGAGTCGATCATCGCCGGCGCCAAGGACGGTCTTCCGGTCCTGGGTATCTGCAACGGCTTCCAGGTGCTCACCGAGACGCATCTGCTGCCGGGTGCCATGCTGCGCAACAATCACCTGCACTTCATCTGCAGGGACCAGAAGCTGCGTGTCGAGAACAACTCGACGTCCTGGACGGCCGATTACGAGCAGGGCCAGGAGATCAGCATCCCGCTGAAGAACATCGACGGCCGCTACGTGGCCGACGAGCACGTCCTCGACCAGCTGGAGGCCGAGGGCCGTGTGGTGTTCCGCTACGCGGACTGGAACCCCAATGGCTCGCTCCGGGACATCGCCGGCATCACCAACGCCGCAGGCAATGTCGTCGGCCTCATGCCGCACCCCGAGCACGCGGTCGAGTCGCTGATCGGGACCGGCCGCACCGACGGCCTCGGATTCTTCACCTCGATCCTCAAGAAGCTGGTTCACGCGTCATGACACTCGATTCCGTCAAGCACGCCACCGGGACTCCTGACACCGAGCAGCCGTGGGCCGAACTCGGCCTGAAGCAGGACGAGTACGAGCGCATCCGGGAGATCCTCGGCCGCCGGCCCACCGGTGCCGAGCTCGCCATGTACTCCGTCATGTGGTCCGAGCACTGCTCGTACAAGAGCAGCAAGATCCACCTGCGCCAGTTCGGCGAGAAGGCCCCCGCCAACGACGCCCTGCTGGTCGGCATCGGCGAGAACGCCGGCGTCGTGGACGTCGGCCAGGGCTACGCGGTCACCTTCAAGGTCGAGTCGCACAACCACCCCTCGTACATCGAGCCCTACCAGGGCGCGGCCACCGGCGTCGGCGGCATCGTCCGCGACATCCTCGCCATGGGTGCCCGCCCGGTCGCCGTCATGGACCCGCTGCGCTTCGGCGCGCCGGACCACCCCGACACCAAGCGCGTCCTGCCGGGCGTCGTCGCGGGCGTCGGCGGCTACGGCAACTGCCTGGGCCTGCCCAACATCGGCGGCGAGGTCGTCTTCGACCCCTGCTACCAGGGCAACCCGCTGGTCAACGCCCTGTGCGTCGGCGTGATGAAGCACGAGGACATCCACCTGGCCAAGGCCTCCGGCGCCGGCAACAAGGTCATCCTCTACGGCGCCCGCACCGGTGGCGACGGCATCGGCGGCGTCTCCGTGCTCGCCTCGGAGACCTTCTCCGACACCGGCCCGGCCAAGCGCCCCGCCGTCCAGGTCGGCGACCCCTTCCAGGAGAAGCTGCTCATCGAGTGCACCCTGGAGATCTTCAAGGAGAAGCTGGTCGCCGGCATCCAGGACCTCGGCGGCGCCGGCCTGTCCTGCGCCACCTCCGAGCTGGCCTCGGCCGGCTCCGGCGGCATGCGGGTGGAGCTGGACACCGTGCCGCTGCGCGACGCGACGCTCTCGCCGGAGGAGATCCTCATGAGCGAGTCGCAGGAGCGCATGTGCGCCATCGTCGAGCCGCGGTACGTCGACCGCTTCCTGGAGATCTGCGAGAAGTGGGACGTGATCGCCACCGTCATC
Organism: Streptomyces sp. PA03-5A; assembly: GCF_033792725.1. Taxonomy (NCBI): domain Bacteria; kingdom Bacillati; phylum Actinomycetota; class Actinomycetes; order Kitasatosporales; family Streptomycetaceae; genus Streptomyces; species Streptomyces sp. PA03-5A. The sequence goes on from NZ_JARAVL010000003.1 coordinate 164,124, forward strand.
GGTGAGGTCACCGACGGCGACCGGCTGGAGATCTTCTGGCACGGCGAGCAGATCGTCGACGTCCCGCCGCGCACCGTCGCCCACGAGGGCCCGGTGTACGAGCGCCCCTACGCCCGCCCCGCGTGGCAGGACGCGCTCCAGGCCGACGACGCCAACAAGCTGCCGCGCCCGGCGGGCGGCGAGGAGCTGCGCGCCCAGGTCCTGACGATGGTCGCGCACCCGAACCAGGCGTCCAAGGCGTGGATCACCGACCAGTACGACCGCTTCGTGCAGGGCAACACCGTGCTGGCGCAGCCGGAGGACTCCGGCATGATCCGCATCGACGAGGACACCAACCTCGGCGTCGCGGTGGCCACCGACGGCAACGGCCGCTACGCCAAGCTCGACCCGTACACGGGCGCCCAGCTCGCGCTCGCCGAGGCGTACCGCAACGTCGCCACCACCGGCGCCAAGCCCCTGGCGGTCTCCGACTGCCTCAACTTCGGCTCGCCCGAGGACCCGGCCGCGATGTGGCAGTTCGCCGAGGCCTGCCGCGGCCTCGCCGACGGCTGCCTGGAGCTGGGCACGCCGGTCACCGGCGGCAACGTCTCGCTCTACAACCAGACCGGTGACGTCGCCATCCACCCGACGCCCGTCGTGGCGGTGCTGGGCGTGATCGACGACGTCACGCGCCGCACGCCGGTCGCCTTCAAGGACCAGGGCCAGCTGCTCTACCTGCTGGGCGACACCAAGGAGGAGCTGGGCGGCTCCGCCTGGTCCCAGGCGATCCACGACCACCTCGGCGGACTGCCGCCGGCGGTGGACCTGGAGCGGGAGAAGCTGCTCGGTGAGATCCTCATCTCGGCCTCCCGCGACGGCATGGTCGACGCGGCCCACGACCTGTCGGACGGCGGGCTCGTCCAGGCCGTCGTCGAGTCCTGCCTGCGCGGCGGCAACGGCGCGCGCCTGGTCGTGCCGGACGGTCTCGACCCGTTCGTGCTCCTCTTCTCGGAGTCGGCGGGCCGGGCGGTCGTCTCGGTGCCGCGCAGCGAGGAGCTCCGCTTCACCGACATGTGCGGTGCGCGCGGTCTGCCCGCGACGCGGATCGGTGTCGTCGACGGCGACGCGGTCGAGCTCCAGGGCGAGTTCAGCATCCCGCTGGACGAGCTCCGTACGGCTCACGAGGGCACGATCCCGGCCCTCCTGGGCTGATCCGTCCGCCCTTCCGACGCGCCCTTCGGGCGCGCCCTCCCGAAGCGCCCCCGTGCCGCCAGGCGCGGGGGCGCTTCGCCGGGGGCCGGTGACCGGCTCCGTTGAGGACGGCCTCATACTCCAGACGTGAGCGAGCGCGACACCCCCGGCGAACCGCCCCTGTGGCGCGGCCTTGACGCAGCGCGCTGGGCGGCCTGCCGCCCCGCCGCGTGGGCCCGCCCGCGCTGGGGCGCCCTGGCGCTGGCCGCGGCCGCCGCCGTCGGGGCCGCGGTGGCCCCGGGGGCGTTCGGGACGGTGCACTACGGGCTGGTCGCCGTCCAGGTGTACTGGCTCTTCAGACTGCCCGGGCTGACCCTCGTGTCGGCGCCGGTGCTCGCCGCGCTCCTGGTCTGGCGGGTGGAACCGCAGGCCGCGCTCCCCGCCGTCGCCGCGCTGCTGCTGTGCTGGGCCGGCGCCCGGCACCGTACGGGCGTCCACCGCCGGCAGCGGCTGCTCGCCGCGAACGCCGCCCAGGACGTACGGCTTCCGCTCCCCGGGCCCCTCCCGCCGCTGCGCCGCGGGCCGGCCACGATCGCGTTCGGGGTGCTGTGCGCGGCCGCGATCCCACCGCAGATCCGCCTGCTGTCACTGGCCGGCGGCGCACTGCTCGCCGTGGGCCTGGTGGCCCGGGTGCGGGCGGGCGCCCTGCGGCGCGGCGCGCAGCCGGTGCTGCGCGTGCTGACCCGGGTGGACGAGGACGCCCGGACGTGGGTGTTCGCGGCCGACGACCACGCGGGCCGCACGGCGCTCTTCTCCTGTCCGGTCGACCCCGAGCCCGAGCCGCCGTCCGGGTCCCGGGAGGACGCGCTGCGCCCCGCCCTGCTGTTCGGGGCGCCGTACGAGGGCGCCGAACTGGTGCTGCTGTCCGCCGAGACCGAGGGCGGCACCCTCGTCTGCCGGGCGGCGGGACCGGTCCGCCCCGCGTAGCCCGCGACCGGCGGTACTACTGTGCGTCCCGCAACCACCGGTACGACAAGGGGTGTCAACGATGTACGAGTACAAGGTCGTCAGCTTCCGCGAATCGCTGATAGGCGACGCCATCGACGACGACAAGCTGGAGAAGACGCTCAACAAGCAGGCCGAGGACGGCTGGCAGCTCAAGGCGATCACCTCCGCCGACGTCAAGGGCCGCATCGGCCCCGGCGCCGTGCAGGGGCTGCTGCTCACCTTCGAGCGCCCGCGCCAGGCCTGACCCCCGGGGTCGGGGTGCGGGCCGGGCACCGCGCGTAGGCTGCAGGCATGCCGTCCACCGCCCGCAAGGCCCGCACCTACGACCCCGCCAGGACCCGCGCGGCGCTCACCGCCCAGCTCGCCCATGTCCTGGGGGCCGCACGGGGACTGACGACGGCTCAACTGGCCGCGCCCGCCGGGCTGCCGGGGTGGGACGTGCACACGCTGGTGGTGCACATCGCCCGGCAGGTGGAGGCCGTCGCCCGGGTGGTGACCGCGCCCGCCCCGGCCAAGGCGGACCTCGACCTCACCGCGTGGGCGCGCTCCACGGCGCGCATCGCCGGCCCGCTGGACGCCGACACCCGTGAGGCCGCCGCGGAGACCGCCGACGCCGCCGCCCGCCTCGAGGAGGCCGCCCACGGCCTGGCCGGGGTGCTGGACGAGGCGGTGGCGCCCGAGCGCCTGGTGGCGATCACGCTCGGCGCGATGCGGTCCACGGACTTCCTGGTGACCCGGCTCGTCGAGCTGGTCGTCCACAGCGACGACCTCGCCGCGGCGACGGGTGTGCCCGTCCCCCTGGAGCGGCAGGCCGTCGCCGCCGTCGTACGGCTCCTCGCGGACACCCTCGCGGTCTCGGTGCCCGGCAACTCCGTCGAGGTCCGCGTACCGCCGTACGCGGCCGTGCAGTGCGTGCCCGGGCCCCGCCACACCCGGGGCACCCCGCCCAACGTCGTCGAGACGGACCCGCTCACCTGGATCCGTCTCGCCACCGGGCGCACGTCCTGGGCCGCCGCCCTGGACTCCGCCGCGGTCTCCGCGAGCGGTGAGCGCGCCGACCTCGCCCCGTACCTCCCCCTGCTGGGCTGAGGCGGTCCCGGCGTCCGCATAATGCGCCGGTGACCTCGACGAACGCCCCGGCCGGCACACCGGCCCGCCCCTGGCTCTCCACCGACGCCCACCGCTGGGCCGCGGTACGGCTTCCCGGCTGGGCGCGCCCGCTGTGGTGCGCCCCGGTGCTGGTGGCGGCGGTGATCGCGGCGATCGCCCTCGCGGCGGACGACGGCTGCACGGTGGCCGCGCCCTGCGGGCCGATGTGGTTTGACGCGGTCGGCACCGTCGGCTTCTTCGTCCACACCCTGTGGTTGTTCGTCCTGCCCGAAGCTGCGGCGCTGTCGGCGCCGCTGTTGCTGCTGTGGATGACCCGGCCGGACCTGTGGACCGGCGGCGCCGCGGAGCGCGGCGTGGACGTCGTGGTCGTGGCCGCGCTGTGCTGGGGCTGGGCCGCGGTCCTCGCGCGGCTGCGGGTGCGCCGCCGCCAGCGGGCCCTGGCCCTGGAGGCGGCGGGGGCAGTCGCGCTCCCGGTGCCGCAGCGGGCCGGGCCGGTGCGGCGTGGCGTGCTCCGGATCGCCGTCGGCGTGGCGGCCCTGGTGGTCGCGGCGGTGACCGCGGCGACCGCCGTGTCCGGGGACCGGGCGGACCGGGCGCACGCTGCGGCGGCCGTCCGCGCCGCGGCGGTCGTCGTCGGCAACGGTGCCGAGGACCACATCGTCGTCCGCTTCGGCGACGGCACGCGGCACCGCGTCGCGGTGACGTTCCCGGAGGACCACGACCGGGGCACCGAGGTGCCCGTGCTCGTCGACGGGGAGTGGCTGCGGCTCGCCGCGGAGCCGTACGAGGACCGCACGGGCCTGCAGCTCCTGACGCTCACGGCGGGCGGCCTCGGCCTCTCCCTGCTGCTGTCGGGGGCGCTGTCGGCGCTGCGGGCCCGCTCGGTGCGCCGAGGACCCGTTCCCGTGCTCCGGGTGCTGGCGGGGCGCGAGGACGGCAGGACCGTCATCCGGCCGGTGGACGATGCCGCCGGGGCACCGGTGCTGGCCTACCGCGCGGCCGGACCCGGCGCGTGGGCCAGCGGCGAGGGCGTGCTCTTCGGCCTCCCGGCGGAAGGCGCGGAACTGGTGCTGGCGGCCGTCACGGCTTCCGGCGACCTCCTGGTCGGTGCCACGGAGTCGCCGGCGCGGCGGTGGGTGGCGCCGTCGTCCGGGAGCGGGTCGCCCGACCACGCCGAGCACCGCCGGGAAGCGGAGGCCAGGGTCGCCGAGGCGGCCGCGGCCCTGAAGCCCGGCGCGGGCCCCGTCCATTGGCACGGCGGTGCGGGCGACCGCACGGCGGGCGCGCTGCTCCTGGTGGGCACGGTGGTGTTCCTGGGCTCCGGATTCTCCGGCGGGCCCTGGTGGCGCGCGTTGCTGCCGGTCCTGGGCGGCCTGTGGCTGGTCGACAAGGCGCTGTCCATGATCACCTGGCGGATCACCGCCGACGCCACCGGTCTGCGGGTCCGTCGCCATCTGCGCACCCGGCACGTGCCCTGGGCGGAGGTCACCCGTGTCGTCCGCACCGCGGACGGGGAACTGATCGTCCGCCGCGTCGCGGGTCTGGACGACCTCCGGCTCGGCGCGGTCGCCGTTCCGGGATGGGAGCGGGTGCGGCACCGCCCGTCGGCCGCGACGCGTGCCGCGGCCGAGCTCACCGCCATGGTCCGTGACCCCGGACTGCGCCCCTGAGCAGGCTTCGACCGAGAGCACGACCAAGGTCACACGGCCAAGTGCCCCATGGGTTTACGCGCATAGAACGCACTTTTGTCGGGTTCCCTCGTTCGGACGACACCGGAACCTGCCCTAGACTCGGTGCCGTGCCACGTGGTGACGGACGACTCAACCACGACCTGCTCCCCGGCGAGAAGGGCCCCCAGGACGCTTGCGGCGTCTTCGGTGTCTGGGCCCCCGGCGAAGAGGTCGCCAAACTCACCTATTTCGGGCTGTACGCCCTGCAGCACCGCGGACAGGAGTCCGCGGGCATCGCAGTGAGCAACGGCTCCCAAATCCTGGTCTTCAAGGACATGGGCCTGGTGTCCCAGGTCTTCGACGAGACCTCCCTCGGCTCCTTGCAGGGCCACATCGCGGTCGGGCATGCCCGTTACTCGACCACCGGCGCCTCGGTCTGGGAGAACGCCCAGCCCACCTTCCGCGCCACCGCCAACGGCTCCATCGCCCTCGGCCACAACGGGAACCTGGTCAACACCGTCGAGCTGGCCGAGATGGTCGCCGCGCTGCCCCAGGGCAACGGCCGGGCCACCAGGGTCGCCGCGACCAACGACACCGACCTGGTCACGGCGCTGCTCGCCGGGCAGGTGGACGAGGACGGCAAGCCGCTGTCCGTCGAGGACGCCGCCCGTCAGGTGCTGCCCGAGGTCAAGGGCGCCTTCAGCCTGGTCTTCATGGACGAGCACACGCTCTACGCCGCCCGTGACCCGCAGGGCATCCGCCCGCTGGTGCTGGGCCGCCTGGAGCGCGGCTGGGTCGTCGCCTCGGAGACCGCCGCGCTGGACATCGTGGGCGCGAGCTTCATCCGCGAGATCGAGCCCGGCGAGCTGATCGCCGTCGACGAGAACGGGCTGCGCGCCTCCCGCTTCGCCGACGCCCGCCCCAAGGGCTGCGTCTTCGAGTACGTGTACCTCGCCCGCCCCGACACCGACATCGCGGGCCGCAACGTCTACCTCTCCCGGGTCGAGATGGGCCGCCGGCTGGCCAAGGAGGCCCCGGTCGAGGCCGATCTGGTGATACCGACCCCGGAGTCCGGCACGCCGGCCGCGGTCGGCTATGCCGAGGCGAGCGGCATCCCGTACGGCTCGGGCCTGGTGAAGAACTCGTACGTGGGCCGGACCTTCATCCAGCCCTCGCAGACCATCCGGCAGCTGGGCATCCGCCTGAAGCTCAACCCGCTCAAGGAGGTCATCCGGGGCAAGCGCCTGGTGGTCGTGGACGACTCGATCGTCCGCGGCAACACCCAGCGCGCGCTGGTCCGGATGCTCCGCGAGGCCGGCGCCGCCGAGGTCCACATCCGGATCTCCTCGCCGCCGATCAAGTGGCCGTGCTTCTTCGGCATCGACTTCGCCACCCGCGCCGAGCTGATCGCCAACGGCCTGTCGGTCGACGAGATCTGCAAGTCCCTGGACGCTGACTCGCTGTCGTACATCTCGCTGGACGCGATGGTCGAGGCGACCACGATCGCCAAGCCCAACCTCTGCCGGGCCTGCTTCGACGGCGAGTACCCGATGGAGCTGCCGGACCCCGAGCTGCTCGGCAAGCACCTTCTGGAGACCGAGCTGGCCGGCGGCCCCGACGCCGCCGACGCGCTCCGTCGCCCGTAAGCATTCGACGCAAGGACACAACACAGCCATGTCCGAGAACACCGGTGCCAGCTACGCCGCGGCGGGAGTCGACATCGAGGCGGGCGACCGCGCGGTCGAGCTGATGAAGGAATGGGTGAAGAAGGCCACCCGCCCGGAGGTCGTGGGCGGTCTCGGCGGCTTCGCCGGGCTCTTCGACGCCTCCGCGCTCAAGCGTTACGAGCGGCCCCTGCTGGCCTCCGCCACCGACGGCGTGGGCACCAAGGTCGACATCGCCCGCCGCATGGGCGTCTACGACACCATCGGCCACGACCTGGTCGGCATGGTCGTCGACGACCTGGTCGTGTGCGGTGCCGAGCCGCTCTTCATGACCGACTACATCTGCGTCGGCAAGGTCTTCCCGGACCGCGTCGCGGCCATCGTCAAGGGCATCGCCGAGGGCTGCGTGCTCGCCGGCTGCGCCCTGGTCGGCGGCGAGACGGCCGAGCACCCGGGCCTGCTGGGCGAGGACGAGTTCGACGTCGCCGGCGCCGGTACGGGCGTGGTCGAGGCCGACCGGCTGCTGGGCGCGGATCGCATCCGTAAGGGTGACGTCGTGATCGCCATGGCGTCCTCCGGTCTTCACTCCAACGGGTACTCGCTCGTCCGGCACGTGCTGTTCGAGCGGGCCGGCTGGGCGCTGGACCGGGAGGTCCCGGAGTTCGGCCGGACCCTCGGCGAGGAGCTGCTGGAGCCGACCCGGATCTACTCGCTGGACTGCCTGGCGCTGACCCGTACCACCGAGGTGCACGGCTTCTCGCACGTCACCGGCGGCGGGCTGGCCAGCAACCTGGCCCGGGTCGTCCCGGACCACCTGCACGCCACGGTGGACCGCTCGACGTGGACGCCCGGCGCGGTGTTCGGCACGGTCGGCGAGCTCGGCGGCGTGGAGCGGCTGGAGCTGGAGAAGACCTTGAACATGGGCGTCGGCATGGTCGCCGTGGTGCCCGAGGGCTCGGTGGACGCGGCGCTGACCACGCTGGCCGACCGGGGCCTGGACGCCTGGGTGGCCGGCGAGGTCGTGGAGCGCGGCGAGCACGCCGAGGCCGTCGAGCTCACCGGGGACTACGCGGGCTGACCGGCGCGGGGCAGCACGAAGCCCGGTCCGGGCGGCGCCCGGACCGGGTCAGTGGTCAAGCTGGAACGGAATGTGTTGCGTCAAGCACGACGGCGTTGTGAGGAGGACTGGGACTCGTCGTCCTCGTCGTCGTCCTCGTCGTCGCCGTAGAGATCCGCGTACCGTGCGTACGGGTCGTCTTCCAGCTCGTCGTCATCGTCGTCTTCCTGTACCTCCGGATTGACCGGCAGTGTCGACGATGCGCCCAGCTCTTCGGCCAGACGTGAAAGGTCCGTTCCGCCGCTGTTGTACTTCAGCTGGCGGGCGACCTTCGTCTGCTTGGCCTTGGCCCGGCCGCGCCCCATTGGCTCGACCCCCTCAACGGTGGGGCTCGACGGCCCCGAGTCTTGACACGCGTTCACGATGTGGAACGGGCCCTCACATGAGAGTCCCGGTCCGTAGGACTTCAACGGTACCTGCTTCCGAGGCCGCACGGTACGTCGCCCGCACGACGCGCGTCGGAGCAGGGGCCCGCGATGGCCCCGTCCTGGCTGGTCAATCGCGATTTTACCTTCTTCCGCCGCGGTCTGGCTGCCGGGGCGTGGTAACGGTCGGATGTCCAGCCTGCGGCCCTCGTCACGGAGGCCCGCAGGGAGCCGCCCCGACTCGTGAGGACGCGCGGACACCGTACGTCGGCGGCACCCCGCGGGTGTCCGCTTTGTGATGGACGACACGCCCCCGTCCACGGGCGGACGGGGGCGTGCCGGAGGGGCCGCGGCACCGCCGCGGCCCCATGGCTCACGGGCGCAGCCAGCTCTCCGCCGGGGTGCGCTCGGCCATGCGCTGCTCGGCCAGGCGGTCGGCGGCGGCGGCCGGCGGGATGCCGTCGGCCGCGGCGCGCTCGAAGATCGCGAGCGTGGTGTCGAAGATCTTCGTCGCCTTGGCGCGGGCCCGCTCGAAGTCGAAGCCGTGCAGCTCGTCCGCGACCTGGATCACGCCACCCGCGTTCACGACGTAGTCCGGCGCGTAGAGGATCCCGCGGTCGGCCAGGTCCTTCTCGACGCCGGGGTGGGCGAGTTGGTTGTTGGCCGCGCCGCAGACGATCGAGGCGGTGAGGGCCGGCACCGAGTCGTCGTCGAGGGCGCCGCCGAGCGCGCAGGGGGCGTACACGTCCAGCGGTGTCCGGACCAGGACGTCAGCGTCGGAGACGGCGGTTACCTGAGGGTGACGGGAGGTGATCCGGTCGACGGCCTCGCCGCGAACATCGGTGATCACGACCTCGGCGCCGTCCTTGAGCAGGTGCTCCACCAGGTGGTGGCCGACCTTGCCGACACCGGCCACGCCGACCCTGCGGCCGCGCAGCGTGGGGTCGCCCCACTTGGCCTGGGCGGAGGCGCGCATGCCCTGGAAGACGCCCCAGGCGGTCAGGACGGAGGAGTCGCCGGCGCCGCCGTTCTCGGGCGAACGGCCGGTGGTCCACTGCGGGGCGGTGCGGGAGACCACGTCCATGTCGGCCACGTAGGTGCCGACGTCGCAGGCCGTGACGTAGCGGCCGCCGAGCGAGGCCACGAAGCGGCCGTAGGCCAGCAGCAGCTCCTCGGACTTGTCCATGTCCGGGTCGCCGATGATGACGGCCTTGCCGCCGCCGAGGTCGAGGCCGGCGAGCGCGTTCTTGTACGACATGCCGCGGGCGAGGTTGAGCGCGTCCTCGACCGCCGCCTCGTCGGAGGAGTACGCGTGGAAGCGGGTGCCGCCGAGGGCCGGGCCCAGGGCGGTGGAGTGGATCGCGATGACGGCCTTGAGGCCGCTGGCGCGGTCCTGGCACAAGACGACCTGCTCGTGACCGCCCTGCTCCGATCGGAACAGCGTGGTGACGATGCCGGGTGTCTGACGTACGTCGGTCACTGTGGTGACTCCCGAATGTCCAGAGGTCGCCCTCCGGGTGGGTGGGGGAGGGCCGGTTGGCAGAAGACTAGAACCACCCGGCCGTGAACATCCTCCCAGTGTCGTGGATCACTCCCCGTGCCGGAAGCGACGTGGGACGATGCCAGGGCGGAAGCCGTCACGAGGGAGCGGGTGTGGGCTTGTCATCGGTGCTGGTCCCGTACGCGGCGTATCTGCGGGTGTACGAGCCGCTGGCGGCCTTCCCGGAGCCCGATCGCGGCTACTGGTACCGGTATGCCTCCCAGGGCGCTCAGCGGTCCGCACAGGACGAACTGCGCCAGTCGCTGGCCGGTCTGCTGTCCGTGCCGCCCGTCGCCGTCCCGGTGCGCGAGAGCGGGGACGCCTTCGTCGCCGTCGTGGACGGCGTGACCCACGTCTGCCCCTGGCGCACCCGGTTGCGCGGCTGGCTGGCCCTGTCCGAACTGGTCGAGGAGTTCCCCGCCCCCGTGGTGGACGCCGTGCTGCCGCCGGTCGTGCGCGAGCAGGCGGAGGCCGACTTCACGGCGTGGCGGGCGGAGAAGCCCGAGAACGCCGATGCGCGGCCCTGGATCCGCGGGGCCACGTGGCACGTCCCGGTGCGCTGGTTTGTGCTGTTCGACGATTCCGAGCGTGAGTACGAACCCGCGGGCGCGGGCGAGTCCAAGCAGCCGGTGATGCGTTACCGGACCCCCATGGTGCAGGCCCGCCGGCGGACGGCCCGGGCGCTGCGGGTGCTCAAGGATTCACTCGAAGAGGGACCCCTGATCGACGGCCTGGTAGATGTAGGGCGTTGGCTGGAGGAGTTCCACCCGCGCTCCTTGGTCGAACTCGACTACGGCGGGCTCGTCCACGCCATCGCCCCGGACTCCCTCGCGGGGGACCGGTCCGCCGCCGACGTGGCGGAGGCGCTGGCCGCGCTGCGGGACGGGGACAGCACCCGGGCCGGCGAGGCTTACGAGCGGCTCAGCGACCGTTGGCGGGCCGTCAGGGAACTGCTGTACGCGAGTTGAGGGTCCGTCGGGAGCCGGTCGTGGGGGAGGGACTTTGGTCCTGAGTCCGGCCGACCGGTACCTTTGGCCTAAGCGTGACCTAAAGCACGTTTAGGGGTCTTGCCCTCATCCCCACCCCCCATGACAATATGGGACATCGGGTCCGGAAGGACCTCTTTCCACTCGCTCTGGGTGGAATGTCCGGGATTGCATCCCCTTGAGGTGGGGCTGTGGCTCGTGGGTTGGCTGTGACTGATCGTCACTCAAGCGTGACTGTCCGTTATGGCCCGGTCCATCGGCTTCCGTCGAGCTTAGACACCTCAGAGGGCAAATCCATCGGTTTGGCCGACACGGCTGGACAGATGGTGTAGTTGTAGTGCCAAGGACAAGCCGTTCGTCCTATTACCGACTCGGCCCGCGTCCGCCATTTCGGGCAACGCGGGTCAAGGTGCAGAATTTAGAGGAAAGAACCGTGTTGGTTCGGTTCTCTCGAGGAGGCCGCTCATGACCGCTCGCACCCCTGATGCCGAGCCGCTGCTGACCCCCGCTGAGGTTGCCACGATGTTCCGCGTGGACCCGAAGACGGTCACGCGCTGGGCCAAGGCTGGCAAGCTCACGTCCATCCGCACGCTCGGCGGGCACCGCCGCTACCGCGAGGCGGAGGTCCGTGCACTGCTCGCGGGCATTCCGCAGCAGCGCAGCGAGGCCTGACCTGAACAAACGGGCGTCCACGCGGGGCCCCCAACCCGCCGCAACGCCCGCTCCGAAGGGTCCCTGCCCCCATCAGGGACGCCCGTAGGAAACGTCGATCGCACCGGAGTCCGCCGGCTCCGGTGCGATCTTTTTTGTGCGTGTGGTGTGTCCGTCTTGTGAGGACTGGGCCCTCTGTCATGAGTGCAATTGCACATATTAAATTGACGGTCCCACAGGAGCCCCCAAGTTCCCTCAGAGCCGGAACTCTTCACGTGACTCCCGTCACATGCCGGAGTCTTGTTCCCCTCCGGACTCGTGCGGTAGTGGGACGGCGGTGCGCCGCAACGTCAGCCGCATCAGCCGGTGGCACACCGGGCAGTGCCGGGTCAGGTGCCGCCGTCCGCCCCCCGCTGCGGCCGCCAGGTGCGCGCGCAGCAGCGCCCGCGTCACGTCCCGGGGCGGCGGGCCCGGGTCCCTCGGCGTCGCGCTCATGTGCCAGGCGTACCACGCGGGAACGGCCGGAACCAGGGGACCCGCACCCTCCGCTACCGCGTCCCGGCCACGCCGTCCGTCCCGCGCACAGCAAGAAGGCCCGCGCACAGCAAGAAGGCCCGCGCACAGCAAGAAGGCCCGCGCACAGCAAGAAGGCCCGCGCACAGCAAGAAGGCCCGCGTCCTTCGCTGGACGCGGGCCTTGCTTTCACTGCGGTCCTGACGGGATTTGAACCCGCGGCCTCCACCTTGACAGGGTGGCGAGCACTCCAAACTGCTCCACAGGACCAGGTTTCGCGGCCGTCGTTCCCTGGCCGCGAGGAAGACTGTACAGCAGGTCAGAGGGTGATTGCGAACCCGATCAGCCCCAGGCTTCGTCGAGGGCCTTGAAGATGCGTTTGTCCGAGACGGGGAACGCCGTCCCGAGGGCGTGCGCGAAGTAGCTGACCCGCAGTTCCTCGATCATCCACCGGATGTCGCGCACCCGTTCGGGGACCGGGCGCCCGGCCGGCTGGGCGGCCAGCAGCTCGGCGTACTCGGTCTGGATCTCGCGGACCTTCTCCATGCGCGTGGTGTCGCGCTGGACGCCCGTGGGCATCTGCTGCAGCCGCCGGTCGACGGCCACCAGGTAGCGGAGCAGGTCCGGCAGCCGGCGCACCCCCGTGGCGGTCACGAAACCGGGCCCCACGAGGGCTCCCAGCTGTTCCTTGACGTCCGCGAGGTTGGCCACCAGGGCGAGGCTCTGGGCGGCCTTCAGGCGGCGCTCACAGGCCTGCCAGGCGGCCAGCACCTGGCGCACCTGGGCGACCGTCCTGACGGTCAGCTCGACGAGGTCGGCCCGCACCGAGTCGTACAGCTTCCGGAACGACTCCTCGTCCCAGGCCGGGCCGCCGTGCTCGGCCATGAGCCGGTCGGCGGCCGCGGTGACGCAGTCGTCGAACAGGGCGGTCACCGAGCCGTGCGGGCTGCGCGACAGCGCGAGCTTGTCCTGGTTGGACAGCCGGTCCGCGGCGAACTTCGCCGGGTTCGTGGGCACGTTCAGCAGGATCAGCCGGCGGGTGCCGCGCCACATCGCCGCGGCCTGCTCGGCCTCGGTGTCGAAGAGCTGTACGCCCACGCTCTCGCCCTCGTCGACCAGCGCCGGGTACGCCTTGACCGGCTGCCCGGACCGCCGCGTCTCGAAGGTGCGCGGCAGGGCGCCTACCGTCCACTGCTTCAGGCCCGTGCGCCGCTCGATGCCGATGGAGCCCGCGGCGTCGAAGGCCTTGCTGATCGCGGCCTTGGTCTTCGGCCGCAACTGCAGCTTGAGCGCCTCCAGGTCCTTGTCCTCGGCCAGCTTGCGGCGGCGCTCGTCGGTCACCCGGAAGGTGATCTTCAGATGGTCCGGGACCTTGGCGAGGTCGAAGTCCTCGGCGGTGACGGGCACGCCCACCATCCGCTGCAGCTCCCGCGCGAGGGTCTCGGGAAGAGGGTCCTGCACGGGGACGACGCGGTCCAGGAAGGCCTTCGCGTAGTTCGGCGCCGGCACGTAGTGGCGGCGGATCGCCTTGGGCAGCGAGCGGATCAGCTCGGTGACGACCTCCTCGCGCAGGCCCGGGATCTGCCAGTCGAAGCCGTCCGGGGTGACCTGGTTGAGCACCTGCAGCGGGACGTGGACCGTCACGCCGTCCGCGTCCGCGCCCGGCTCGAACTGGTACGTCACACGGAACTTGAGCTTCCCCTGGCGCCAGGAGTCGGGGTAGTCGTCCTTGGTGACGGCCTCGGCGTTCTCGTTGATCAGCATGGAGTGCTCGAAGTTGAGCAGCTCCGGCTGCTCCTTGCGCTGTTGCTTCCACCACGAGTCGAAGTGCGCGCCGGAGACGACGTGTTCGGGCACCACGCGGTCGTAGAAGTCGAAGAGCGTCTCGTCGTCCACGAGGATGTCGCGGCGCCGCGCCCGGTGCTCCAGCTCCTCGACCTCCGCGAGCAGTTTGCGGTTGTCGTGGAAGAACTGGTGGTGGGTGCGCCAGTCACCCTCGACCAGCGCGTTGCGGATGAACAGCTCCCGGCTGGTCTCCGGGTCGATCTTGCCGTAGTTGACCTTGCGGTCGGCCACGACCGGCACGCCGTACAGCGTCACCTTCTCGAAGGCCATGACCGCGGCCTGGTCCTTCTCCCAGTGCGGTTCGCTGTAGGACCGTTTCACCAGGTGCTGGGCGAGCGGCTCGATCCACTCCGGCTCGATGCGGGCGTTGACCCGCGCCCACAGCCGCGAGGTCTCCACCAGTTCGGCCGACATGATCCACCGCGGCGGCTTCTTGAAGAGCGAGGAGCCGGGGAAGACCGCGAACTTGGCGCTGCGGGCGCCCAGGTACTCGTTCTTGCTGTCGGTGTCCTTCAGGCCGACGTGCGACAGCAGGCCCGCCAGCAGCGACTGGTGCACGTGCTGGAGGTTGACCTCGTGGTCGCCCTCGGCGAGGTGGATGCCCATCGTCTTGGCGACTGTGCGCAGCTGGCTGTAGATGTCCTGCCACTCGCGGATGCGCAGGTAGTTGAGGAACTCCGTGCGGCACATCCGGCGGAAGGCGGAGGAGGACAGCGCCTTCTGCTGCTCGCGCACGTACCGCCACAGGTTGAGCAGCGCCATGAAGTCGCTGGTCTCGTCGGCGAAGCGGCGGTGCTTCTCGTCGGCCTGCTGCTGCTTGTCCTGGGGGCGTTCGCGCGGGTCCTGGATCGACAGGGCGGCCGCGATCACCATGACCTCGCGGACCACGCCGTTGCGTTCCGCCTCCAGCACCATGCGGGCCAGCCGCGGGTCCACCGGCAGCTGGGAGAGCTTGCGGCCGGTCTGGGTGAGCTTCTGGCCGTCCAGCGCGCCCAGTTCCTGGAGCAGCTGGACGCCGTCCTTGATGTTCCGGGCGTCCGGCGGGTCGATGAAGGGGAAGCGGGCGATGTCGCCCAGGCCCGCGGCGGTCATCTGCAGGATGACGGAGGCCAGGTTGGTGCGGAGGATCTCGGCGTCGGTGAACTCCGGGCGGGACAGGAAGTCGTCCTCGGAGTACAGCCGGACGCAGATGCCGTCCGCGAGGCGGCCGCAGCGGCCCTTGCGCTGGTTGGCGCTGGCCTGGCTGATCGGCTCGATCGGCAGCCGCTGCACCTTGGTGCGGTGGCTGTAGCGGGAGATGCGGGCCATGCCCGTGTCGATCACGTACCGGATGCCGGGGACGGTGAGCGAGGTCTCCGCGACGTTGGTGGCCAGCACGATGCGGCGGCCCGTGCCGCGCTGGAACACCCTGTGCTGCTCGGCGGAGGACAGCCGCGCGTACAGCGGCAGGACCTCGGTGAGGCGCAGCTGCCTCTTGTTCAGGGCGTCGGCGGTGTCGCGGATCTCGCGCTCGCCGGAGAGGAAGACCAGGATGTCGCCCGGGCCCTCGGCCTGGAGCTCGTCGACCGCGTCGCAGATCGCGGTGATCTGGTCGCGGTCGGCCTCGTCGGCTTCGCCGCCCCCTTCGGCCAGCAGCGGCCGGTAGCGCACCTCGACGGGATACGTACGCCCGCTGACCTCGACGATCGGCGCGTCGCCGAAGTGCCGGGAGAAGCGCTCGGGGTCGATCGTCGCGGAGGTGATCACGACCTTGAGGTCGGGCCGGCGGGGCAGCAGCTGGGCGAGGTAGCCCAGGATGAAGTCGATGTTGAGGCTGCGCTCATGGGCCTCGTCGATGATGATCGTGTCGTACTGGAGGAGATCCCGGTCCGTCTGGATCTCGGCCAGCATGATGCCGTCCGTCATCAGCTTGACCAGCGTGCCGTCGCCGACCTGGTCGGTGAACCGGACCTTCCAGCCGACCGCCCCGCCCAGCGGGGTGCGCAGCTCCTCCGCCACACGCTCGGCGACCGTGCGGGCGGCGATGCGGCGGGGCTGCGTGTGACCGATCAGGCCGCGGACGCCGCGGCCCAGCTCCAGGCAGATCTTGGGGATCTGCGTCGTCTTGCCGGAGCCGGTCTCGCCCGCCACGATCACGACCTGGTGGTCGCGGATCGCCTCGAGGATGTCGTCCTTCTTCTGGCTGACCGGCAGCTGCTCGGGGTAGCTGATCGCGGGTATGGCGGTGCGCCGCGCGTCGGCCTTCAGCGCGGCCTTGTCGATCTCCGCCCCGATCTCGGTCAGCACGGCCGAGCGGGCCTCGGGCTTGCGGATGCGGCGTGCGCCGTCCAGGCGACGGCCGAGGCGCTGCGCGTCGCGCAGGGTGAGCTCGGCCAGCCGTGCGCCGAGCTCGCCGAATGCGGGGGAGGGGGGCTGCGTAGACATACGCGTTCCAGCATCGCATCCGCCGCGCCCCCCGGGCGAACGCATTACCCCCGGCGATCCCCGCCCCGGAGGACCGGCCCGGCGGCCCGGTGGGCGACGGTGGTGCGGGTGGTGTTCGCGACGGCACCGACACGGCCGGCGTGACTCCCCCGCGCGTGGGGTCGGTTGCGGGGCCCGCCGGGAGGGCCGGCCGCCGGGAACACGAAACCCCCGCCGAGGAACTCGACGGGGGTTGCTGGTGGCTGGGGCCGGGGTCGAACCGGCGACCTATCGCTTTTCAGGCGATCGCTCGTACCAACTGAGCTACCCAGCCAGCGCGGTCCTGACGGGATTTGAACCCGCGGCCTCCACCTTGACAGGGTGGCGAGCACTCCAAACTGCTCCACAGGACCTTGCGTTGCGCTCTGCGCGAGAGACAGTCTCCCACACGTTTGTGCGTGCTCCCAACGGGATTCCGCCGCGCTGTGCGAGGAACGGATCGTTGGTGGACGTCTCCCGGTCGGTGATTCTCGGTGACCGGTCGGACACGCACTGGCGGGCCGATCTCGCTGGACCAGCGTATCAGACCCCGGGCGGTGCCACGCACGCGTGACCTGCGGGCCTGTGAGGGGGAGGCGCCGGTTCCGGCCCGGAAAACACGGAAGGCAGCGCCGCCGGTGAACCGGCCGCACTGCCAACGCGCATGGTCTGCGGGACGACGCAGACGACGTATGTGCCCCCAACGGGATTCGAACCCGTGCTACCGCCTTGAAAGGGCGGCGTCCTGGGCCACTAGACGATGAGGGCTGGGTGGCCCGCCGGGCGAATCTTCGGCCGTCGGGACGCGTCAGCAGGATATGGGATGCGAGGGGGGATCGCCAAAACGGTTTACGGGCCGGTTCACGGGCTGCTCGTCGCCGTGGCGGAGGGCGCCTTCGAGGGGGAGGAGGAGGGGGACGGGGCGCGGCCCGGCTCCACCTCCTCCGGGAGGTGGCGGGAGACCTCGGCGGTGGACAGCCCGAGCCCGCCGAGGGTGATCTCGTCCCAGGCCTGGAGGGCGTGGGTGTCCCGGTCCAGGTAGAGCACGGAGGCCTCCACCTTCTGGGGGGTGTCGCCCTCGACGGCGCGCAGTCCGCCGCCGCCGGTGGTGCCCTGCACCATCAGCCGGCTGCCGTGCTCGAGGACGTCGACGTCCCGGGTGTGGGTGTGCCCGGAGAGGATCAGCGGGACGGTGCCGTCCGTCTGGGCGGCGGCGATCGGATTGTGGGCGACGGCGATGTCGACCTTGGCGCCCGTGGCGTTCTGCCGACGGATGGCGTCGGCCAGCTCCTGTCCGGCCACCCGTTCCGACGGGTCGCCGGCCGCCTCGACCGAGCGGTCCGGGGTGAACTGCGGGTCGCCGATGCCGGCGATGCGCAGCCCCTTGACGACCACGGACCGGCCGTCGTCGACCACGTACGCGTTGGCCCGGCCCGCGACCGCGCGCTGGCTGTCCATGGAGTCGTGGTTGCCGCGGACGAAGACGTAGGGCGCGCCGAGGTCGGGGATGGCGGAGGTGAAGCCGTTCTCGGCGGTGGTGCCGTGGTCCATCAGGTCCCCGGTGTCGACGATCACGTCGATCTTGTACTCGGCGACGACGGACTCGATGATCTGCCAGGCCGCCGGGTTGAGGTGGATGTCCGAGACGTGCAGCACGCGCAGCGTGGTCGGGTCCGGGTTGTACGCGGGCAGCGTGGACGTCGCGTCGTACAGCCTGGTCATGTTGGTCACCAGGCGGGCGAGTTCCTGCTGGTAGATGTCGAAGTCGCTGACGATGCTGCGCGCGTTGCCGACCACCGAGGGGGCGCTGCTCAGCAGCCCGGAGAACCGGGGTTCCAGGACGCTGCGCGGGTTCCAGGTGCCGTACGCGGTGCCGGCGCAGGCCGCCAGCACCGCGAGGGAGAGCCCGCCCGCGGCGAGGGCGCGGCGGGGCCTGCGGTAGACGGCCAGGCCGAGGGCGGTGGCGCCGGTCAGCGCGGCCACCGAGGACCGCAGCGCGAGCTCGGTCGTGCTGTGCTCGACGTCGGCGGCCACCTCGCTCTGCAGCCCGCTGATCCGCTCCGGGTGCCGCACGAGGGTCCGGGCCCGGTCGGGGTCGAGGGTGTCGACGTCCACGACCAGACGCAGCGGGCCGTCGTGGCTGTCGAGCTGGAGGGAGCCCAGCGGGGAGATGTTGACCTTCGTGTCCCCGGTCCAGGACGGGTGCAGCGACATCCGGGTGTTCATCGGGCCGACCGGTTCCTCGATGCTGCCCAGCACCACCAGGCCGAGCCAGCCGCCCACCAGGGTCACCGCGAGCAACCCGAGCGCGCCCAGGTAGGGGCGGGCCGGGGGGAGGGGGAGGAAGGAGGCGGGCGGTTCGGCGGTGCGGCGGCGGCGCCACAGGTCACGGATACGGGGCACACGAGAGCGAACACGGACCATTGCCGACGTATGCCCCCGGCCGTCGCGGGCCATGCGCCGCCCGACGGACGTCCCCCGCGCGCCCGCGGGGGGCCACCGGGGCTCAGCCCCAGCCGAGTTCGTGCAGGCGTTCGTCCTCGATGCCGAAGTGGTGTGCCACCTCGTGGACGACGGTCGTGGCGACCTCGTGCACGATCTCCTCCTTCGTGCTGCACATGCGCAGGGTCGGGCCGCGGTAGATCGTGATCCGGTCCGGCAGGACGCCCGCGTACCACTCCCCGCGCTCGGTCAGCGGCGTCCCCTCGTACAGGCCCAGCAGCTCCGGATCGGCGGGGTCGGGCTCGTCCTCGACGAACACCGCCACGTTGTCCATGACGCGGGTCAGCTCCGGCGGGATCCGGTCCAGCGCGTCGCTGACCAGTTCCTCGAACGCTTCGCGTGACATCTCCAGCACACCGCCATTGTCCGGGACGGACGGCCGTTCGGGCAGCGTCCGGCGCGGATTGCGGTACCGGGGCGCGCCAAGGGGGCGCCGGGTGGCAGCCGTTCGGTGACCCGCGGGGGCGGGCCGGTCGCCGCGGGGGCGCGCTCCCGCCCGTACGGGCGTGTCCCCGAGGGCCGTGGGCCCGTTGGGCAGCGCGGAACCCGATCCCGCCACGCCCCCGCGGGACCCACCGGACCCACCGGTCCCGCCAGATCCACCAGAGGTGCCTCCGTGACCCCTGCCACCGCCCGCGCGCGTACGGCGGCCGTGCTGCTCCTGCCCGTGCTCGCCCTGGGCTCCGTGACCGGCTGCGTGAGCGTGGGCGGCGCGGGCGGCGACGCCCACCCGAAGGGCGCCTCCTCCGGTGTCGCCGGGGAGGCCGGAGGTGCCGGGGGGACCTGGGAGGACGGCGGGATGGTGCTGCCCGGCGGCCCGGGCGGGGTGGAGGGGCGGCCCGGGGCCCTCGCGCCCGGGGCCGGCTCGCCGTCGGTGTCGGCGCAGGAGTCGGTACCGGGGCCGACCCAGGGCCCGGACCGCTCCCACAGCGGGAAGCCGTCGGGGCGCCCCTCGTCCTCGGGGCGGCCCTCGCAGTCCTCGCCCCCGTCGGACCGGCCGTCGACGACGTCCTCGCCGGGGGACAGCTCGCCGCCGCCGTCCGGGGGCGGCGAGTCGCCCGAGCCGTCGCCGTCCAGCGCGCCCTCGGTGAACGGCGCCACATGAGGAACGGGAGGGGCCGAGAGGACCGAATTGGCCAAAGCGGTCTCGTATGCGTATGCTGGTAGATCGTTTGATCCCATTGCCCGGCGCCGAACCGAAGCGCGCCGCGTTGGCGCGTTCCTTTTCTCCTGTGGCTGACCGCATCGAGGCGGTTGTAAGCAACCTCCGGAGCTGGCGCGTGCCGAAATCTCCGAGAGGTTTTAGCTTCAGCATGTCTATTGACACTGCCGACCGTTCCGCCATGCCCATCGACACCGACGGCACCGACGAGGCCGTCACCGAGGAGCAGACCGCTCCCGAAACCCCCAGCGTGACCTTCGGCGACCTCGGCCTGCCCGAGGGGATCGTCCGCAAGCTGGCGCAGAACGGGGTCACCACCCCCTTCCCGATCCAGGCGGCGACGATCCCCGACGCCCTGGCCGGCAGCGACATCCTCGGCCGCGGCCGTACCGGCTCCGGCAAGACCCTCTCCTTCGGTCTGCCGCTGCTCACCTCCCTGGCCGAGGGCCGCACCGAGCGCAAGCGTCCGCGCGGTGTGATCCTCACCCCGACCCGCGAGCTGGCGATGCAGGTCGCGGACGCGCTGCAGCCGTACGGCGACGTGCTCGGCCTGAAGATGAAGGTCGTCTGCGGCGGCACCTCGATGCAGAACCAGATCTACGCCCTGGAGCGCGGCGTCGACATCCTCGTCGCCACCCCGGGCCGGCTGCGCGACCTGATCGAGCGCGGCGCCTGCGCGCTGGACCAGGTGCAGATCGCCGTCCTCGACGAGGCCGACCAGATGGCCGACATGGGCTTCCTGCCCGAGGTCACCGAGATCCTCGACCTGGTCCCGGCCGGCGGCCAGCGGCTGCTGTTCTCCGCCACGCTGGAGAACGAGATCGACACCCTGGTCAAGCGGTACCTGAAGGACCCGATCACGCACGAGGTCGACCCCTCGGCCGGCGCGGTCACCACCATGACCCACCACGTCCTGGTCGTGAAGCCCAAGGACAAGGCCCCGGTCACCGCCGCCATCGCCGCCCGCAAGGGCCGCACCATCATCTTCGTCCGCACCCAGATGGGTGCCGACCGCGTCGCCGAGCAGCTGCGCGACGCGGGCGTCAAGGCCGACGCCCTGCACGGCGGCATGACCCAGGGCGCCCGCACCCGCACCCTGGCGGACTTCAAGGACGGTTACGTCAACGTCCTCGTCGCCACCGACGTCGCGGCCCGCGGCATCCACGTGGACGGCATCGACCTGGTCCTCAACGTGGACCCGGCCGGCGACCACAAGGACTACCTGCACCGCTCGGGCCGTACCGCCCGCGCCGGCCAGTCCGGCACGGTCGTCTCGCTCGCCCTGCCGCACCAGCGCAAGCAGATCTTCCGGCTGATGGAGGACGCGGGCGTCGACGCCTCGCGCCACGTCGTCGGAGGGGCCGGGGCGTTCGACGAGGACGTGGCCCAGATCACCGGTGCCCGGTCGCTGACCGAGGTGCAGGCGGACGCGGCGGGCATCGCCGCCCAGCAGGCCGAGCGTGAGGTCGCCGACCTCGCCAAGTCCCTGGAGCGCGCGCAGCGGCGGGCCGCCGAACTGCGCGAGGAGGCCGACCGCCTCACCGCCCGTGCCGCCCGTGAGCGCGGCGAGGACCCGGAGGCCGCCGTGGCCGCCGCCCAGGCCGAGGCCGCCGAGGCGGTCGCCGCCGCGGCGAGCGTCCCCGCCCCGGCCGCGGAGAGCTCCGCGCCGGAGCAGCGCACGTTCCAGCGCCGTGACGACCGGGGCAACTACGAGCGCCGCCGCGACGACCGTCGTGACGACCGCCCGTCGTTCCGCGACCGGGACCGCGGTGACCGCGGGTACGAGCGCCGTGACGAGCGTCCGTCGTTCAACCGCGAGCGTCGTGACGAGCGTCCGTCGTTCAACCGGGACCGTCGTGACGAGCGTCCGTCGTTCAACCGCGAGCGTCGTGACGAGCGTCCGTCGTTCAACCGCGACCGTCGTGACGACCGCCCGTCGTTCAACCGCGACCGTGACCGTGACCGCGGCTTCGAGCGCCGTGACGACCGCCCGGCGCGTTCCTACGACCGCCGCGACGACCGCCCGGCGCGCCCCCACGAGTCGCGTGACCGCCACTTCGGCGGCGACCGCCCCTTCAACCGGGACCGTCGTGACGACCGCCCGGCGTTCAACCGCGACCGTGACGCCAACGACCGCCGCCCGTACGGCCGTCGTGACGACCACCGCCCCACCGGCGGCTTCGACCGCCGCACGGACAAGCCGCGCTGGAAGCGCAACGGCTGACCCCAGCTGAACGGCAGGGGCCCGGCAGATGGACGTCCATCTGCCGGGCCCCTGCCGTTTCGGGGAAAGCCCCAGGTCGGGCGGCTGGTGCAGACCTTCTCTTCCTGTGCGCCGGCTGTTAGGCTCTGGCCACTTGCGTGGGGGGGTACAGCCGGGGGCTTGAGAGCTGCGCAGCGCCTTTCGTGCGCGCGCGCCGAGCCGTGTCCGTTCGCCCCTCACGCCTCTCGCCTTGTTGGACGCAGGAGGTTCGGGTGACCCGTCGTGCCCTCGTGCGCGGCAATCCGGCCGCGCTCGTCAGCGCGGTACTCGCGGTAGGACTCGGTTCGTCCGGCACGGCCGCCGTGGCCGACACCGGCTGGAACACCTTCAAGGGGATCTTCTGATGGCCCGCACGGGAACCTCCGCTCCGGACAGGACTCCCGCGGCGGGCCCCGGCGCCCGCCGCAGGACCCTCGCCGCCGCCGTGATCGTCCTGCTGGGCGCCGGGCTGGGCCCGGTGGCGCTGCCGGCCGCCGCGGACCCGGGCACCCCGCCGGAGGCGGTCTTCCCCGCCGGTGTGCGCTCCACGCCGTTCAGGGACACGCTGTACACCGCCGGCGGCTCGGGTTTCCTGCACACGCAGGAGGGCAACGGCTCGTACCTGTGGACGGACTTCGCGAGCGGCGGGACGACGACGATCACGGCCATGAGCGCCCTGCTCAACTCGGGGCTCATGGGCTTCCCCGCGTCGAAGAGCATGTCGGTGCTGGACCTGGCGAGCGGCGAGCGCGTCGTCACGGCCCTTCCCCCCGGCCGGTACGTCACCGGCGCGTTCACGATGTCCGAGGTCCTCACCTACGAGAAGCCCGCCGGGGGCACGATCACCGGACTGCACCTGCTGCGCACCGCCGAGGGGCAGGTGACCGACGTCGCCCTGCCGTCGGACGCGCTGCCGGAGGGGTACACATCCGTCCGCACCGTCGCCCAGGACCTGCGCGGAGCGGTGCTGGAACTGGGCGGCGGCCCCTCCGGCAAGCGTCTGGTGCTGGTCGACTACGCCACCGGCGCGGTCACCGGCCTGTTCGGCTCGCTGGCCACGCCACCGTCCAGGATCGCGCTGTCCGCCGACCGTGTGCTCGGCTGGTTCGGCTCCGCGGGCGCTCTGACCGCCTGGGTCGTCCCGCGCGCCGACACGGCCGCGGAACCCGGGGCGGTCGTGATCCCCCCGCTGGAGGGCGCGTCCTTCCAGCCCGCGGTGACGCTGGCCCTCGTGGGTGACTGGATCGTGGTCGCGCGTGCCCCGGAACCGCTGAGGTCGCGCCCGGGTGAGACGCTGAGCGTGGTCCCGGTGGGCGGCGGTGAGGCCCGGACGTTGCTGACGTACGCCACGAACCAGCTCGTCATCGCCGCGGACGGCAGTGTGCTGGTCGTCGGCGGCAGCGGAGTGACGGACTGGGCGGTGCGCCGGGTGACGGCCTCCGGAGCCCAGCCCGTGGTCACCGAGGTCATGCCCCTCCACGCGGTCAACTCCCGGGTCGACGGCCTCGCCCTCGGCGCAGGGAAGCTGTCCGTCGCCACCGACGCGGACGGCAGCTCCCTGCGGTCGCTGTACGAGTTCGACCTGGCGCCGACCGGGGCCCCCGAGCCCGGGCCGCGGACGCTGCTCTTCCCGCTCCACAACTGGTACAAGCCCTGCCAGGCGGGCTCCGACTGCGTCGAACTCCACGCCCTGGGCGACGGGCACACCGCGTACGCCGATCACGGGGTCTCGGTGAACTCGCCCCGCACCCCGAGCTCGCTGGCCTCGGTCATCCTGCCGAACACCGGCAACCGGATCGTCGACTCCTCCGGGCGCTACACCGTCGCCGACGACGGCACCGGGGGCAAGCAGTACGTGGGGGACTTCGAACAGCATCGGGAGAACAACGTCACGCTGACCCGCACCACCACGGCCGCCTCGGTCTGGGGCACCGAACTGTGGAAACCGGGACCGGCCAAGGGCACGCTCGACGTGTTCGACCTGAAGACCCGCAAGACCTCGTCGGCCGTCGACGTCGGAGCCGGCTGCGTGCCGCAGGAACTGCAGACGGTCGGCCGCTGGGTGTACTGGTCCTGCGGGCCGACGGGCAAGGCGGGCGTCTGGGACCGCACCGGCAGGAAGAGCATCGCCGTGCCCTCGGGCGAGGCCCTGCTCGGCGACGGTTTCCTCGTCCGCCACGACCGTGCGGCGGGCAAGCTGCTGCTGACCGACTTCCACGGCGGAGCGGGTACGGCGGCGGTCACCGGCGAGTTCGCCGACCTGCCGGCGGAGGACGAGCTGGTCTCCGACCGCCGGATCAGCTGGACCGTCGACAAGTACGGCGGGGACGTCGCCTTCGTGGACGCCGGCGACAGGATCCACGTCAAGCGCGTCACCGTGCCGCGCTCGCCGGTCACGTCGATCGAAGCCACCACGGACGACTACATCAACCTGAGGTGGCCGGGTCCCCAGAACGTCTGGCACGGCACCTGGCAGTTGTCCCGGCCGCCGGCGGGCTGGAGCCTCACCTTCCGGAACGCGGCGGGCAAGACCGTGCGCACCGTCCGCGGCACCGCCCACGAGGGGGCGCGGATCACGACGGAGTGGAACGGCACCGACGACCACGGCACCGTGGTGACGGGCGGCCGCCACACATGGACGCTGAGCGTGGACGTGGGCGACGGCAGCGGCTTCCGTACGGCGCACACCGGGACCATGCAGCTGGCCGGGGCCAGGAGCGCCTGGCGGGACCTCGACGCGGACGGGGCCGGGGAGCTGGCGGCGTTGGCCCCTGACGGGATGCTCGACTTCCCGTCCCCGGGGGCGGGCTACGCCGGCGGCACGCCCGGATGGAACACCGGGTACCGGTTCGTCCCCTTCGGCGACCTCGACGGCGACCGCTGCTCCGACGTCCTCGTAAGGAACACCGTGGGCGAGCTCTTCCGCTACGCGGGCCGGTGCCAGGGGGCGATCACCAAGAGCAGCCCCCGCCTGTCGTTGGGAACGGGTTACCAGCAGTACAACGTGCTGACGTCGGCGGGTGACCTGAGCGGAGACGGTCGTCCGGACCTGATCGCCCGGCAGACGTCGACTTCGGACGTGTGGCTGCACAAGGCCACCGGCAACGGGAAGCTTGCGGTGCGGGTGAAGCTGGCGTCGAAGTGGACGGGTTACAAGAAGATCGTGGGTGCCGGGGACCTGAACGGTGACGGGATCGGTGATCTGCTGGCCCAGGACAAGGCGAACGTCCTGTGGCGTTACGACGGTGACGGCAAGGGGCATCTGCGGCCGCGGGCGAAGCTCGCCTCGAACTGGGGTGCCTCGTACAACGCGCTGGCGGGCGTGGGGGACATCACCGGTGACGGCAAGGGCGACCTGATCGCCCGGGACACCGCGGGGAACCTGTACCGCTACGCCGGCACCGGCAAGGGCACCTTCGGCAGCCGCACCAAGATCGGCACCGGCTGGGGCGTGTACAAGAGCCTTTTCTAGCCAGTTCCGGACGCGTCTGTGACGCATATCACGCCCCCGGCGAGGGAATCGCTGGGGGCATGACAATTCCAAAAGAACCGGGTGAGG
Source organism: Streptomyces sp. PA03-5A (assembly GCF_033792725.1). Lineage (NCBI taxonomy): Bacteria > Bacillati > Actinomycetota > Actinomycetes > Kitasatosporales > Streptomycetaceae > Streptomyces > Streptomyces sp. PA03-5A. The sequence continues at coordinate 189,670 of NZ_JARAVL010000003.1, forward strand.
CCGCCGGGCCCCCGGCCCCGGTCTCCGACGAGGAACGCCTCCGCCAACTCGGCTACACCCAGGTGCTGGCCCGCCGGATGTCCGCGTTCTCCAACTTCGCGGTCTCCTTCACCATCATCTCGGTCCTCTCCGGCTGCCTGACCCTCTACGCCTTCGGCATGAACACCGGCGGCCCCGCCGTGATCACCTGGGGCTGGCTGGCGGTCGGGCTCATGACGCTGGTCGTCGGCCTGGCGATGGCCGAGATCTGCTCCTCGTACCCGACCTCCGCCGGGCTGTACTACTGGGCCCACCGGCTCGCCCCGCCGCGCAGCGCCGCCGCCTGGGCCTGGTTCGCGGGCTGGTTCAACGTGCTCGGCCAGGTCGCCGTCACCGCCGGCATCGACTTCGGCGCCGCGAGCTTCCTCAACGCCTACCTGGACCTGCAGTTCGGCTTCAGCAGCACCCCCGGTCACACGATCGTCCTGTTCGCCGCGATCCTGCTGCTGCACGGGCTGCTCAACACCTTCGGCGTCCGCATCGTCGCGCTCCTCAACGACATCAGCGTGTGGTGGCACGTGCTCGGCGTCGGCCTGATCGTCGGCGCGCTCGCCTTCGTGCCGGACCGGCACCAGTCGACGTCGTTCGTCTTCACCCACTTCGTCAACAACACCGGCTGGGGCAGCGGTATCTACGTGGTCCTGCTCGGCCTGCTGATGGCGCAGTACACCTTCACCGGCTACGACGCCTCCGCCCACATGACCGAGGAGACCCACGACGCCGCCACCGCCGGGCCGCGCGGCATCGTCCGCTCCATATGGATCTCCTGGATCGCGGGTTTCGTGCTGCTGCTCGGCTTCACGTACGCGATCCGGTCCTACGACGACGTCCTCGACACGCCGACGGGCGTCCCCCCGGCGCAGATCCTCATCGACGGCCTCGGCGACGTCGGCGGCAAGCTCCTGCTGCTCGTCGTCATCGGCGCCCAGCTCTTCTGCGGGATGGCCTCCGTCACCGCCAACAGCCGCATGATCTACGCCTTCTCGCGCGACGGGGCGCTGCCCTTCTCCGCGGTCTGGCACCGCATCAACCCGCGGACCAAGACGCCCACCAACGCCGTCTGGCTGGCCGCGCTCGGCGCGCTCGTCCTGGGCCTGCCGTACCTGATCAACCTGACCGCGTACGCCGCCGTGACCTCCATCGCCGTCATCGGCCTCTACATCGCGTACGTCATCCCGACCTTCCTGCGCCTCGGCAAGGGGGACGACTTCGAGCGCGGCCCCTGGCACCTCGGCCGCTGGTCCCGCCCGATCGGCGTCATCGCCGTGACGTGGGTCGTCTTCATCACCGTGCTCTTCATGCTGCCCCAGGTCAGCCCGGTCACGGTCGACACCTTCAACTACGCGCCGATCGCGGTGCTGGTCGTCCTCGGCTTCGCCGCGACGTGGTGGTTCGTCTCCGCCCGCCACTGGTTCCTCCGGGACCGCGGCCCCGCCTCCGCCGAGCTCCCCGACCCGGTCCCTGCCCCCGCCCCGGCCGACCCTTCCGGCTGACCTCCGCGCCCCCTCGCCGGCGGCGGCCGCGCCGCACGGGCCGAATGCGCTCGGAGCCACGGCCGCCGTCCGGCTATGCTGCGGGGTGCGGGCCGTTAGCTCAATTGGCAGAGCAGTGGACTTTTAATCCATTGGTTGTGGGTTCGAGTCCCACACGGCCTACCCGCAGGCGGTTGGTCTCGCCACCGCTGTCCTGCGTGAATGCGGCCCCACCGGTTCGGACCGGTGGGGCCGCAGCCTCTTCCCCAGGCTCCTGCGTGAGCGATCCGTGAACGGAAGGGCCGGCGGGCCACGTCTTCCGTGCCCGACCGCGGCGGCGGCGCGCTCGGTCAACTCCTCGGTGGCTTCGCTCACATGCGGAAGGCCGTCCGCCGGCCACTTCCAACCATCGGCGTCCTCGCGGGTGTCGGCGGGTGTCGCCACGGCCGCCGGGTGCCGACGATCCCCGGCCTCCGGGCCCGGCATCCTCCCTGCCCGGGGGTGCGGCGGCGGGTCTTGGGCTCGTCACTGACGTGTCACGACACAGCCACTACGTCTGTAAACCGAGTTCACATGCCCAGCGCCAAGGCATACTCATTTTCGCCAACCCGCATATGCCATCCCTGGGGGGAACAAATGCACGCGAAGTTCGCCATGCCCATCGTGGCCGTCGCCGTCCTCGCCGCCGGCCTGACCGCCTGTGCCGAGCCGACGACCATCAGCACCAAGCCCGTCAAGACCGAGGCCGCCGGCAAGGACGGCGGCGCCGGCAAGCCCGCGAAGTCCGCGGACGAGCCGAAGGAGGACGCCGGCATCGGCGACACCCTCAGCCTCCACGGTATGGACGACGGCTCCCGGATCGACGTCACCCTGGTCAAGTGGGTCGACCCGGCCAAGAGCAGCGACGAGTTCATGACCCCCGCGAAGGGGAAGCGGTGGGTCGCCGCCCAGCTCCGCCTGACCAATGCCGGCACCGCCGTCTACTCCGACAGCCCCGGCAACGGGCTGACCGTCACCGACACCGACGGACAGCAGTTCCAGACCACCTTCGGGGAGGTGACCGCCGGGCCCGCGATGTCCAGCGACCTGCGCCTGGCGAAGGGTGCCAAGGGTCTCGGGTGGGTGGTCTTCGAGGTCCCCAAGGCGTCGAAGATCACCAAGCTCCAGATGGCTCTCGACAGCGGCTTCGCCGACGAGACCGGCCAGTGGAACGTCAAGTAGCCGCCGGGGAATCGCCGTCGCGGTCCTGAGGGCGCGTCGGGGTGTCCGGTTCGGGGCCCGGGCGCCCTACCGCGGGGCCCCGTCCGGAGTGCATCCGGACGGGGCCCGAGGCGTTCGCGGGGTCGGACGGCGGGGTCAGCCGTCGCAGAACTTGAGGCGCTTCAGCGTGTCGTTGATGGCCTTGCCCTGGGCTTCGGTGAGCTGGTTGTCGTGGTACGTGAAGCTCCGGGCGGCCTCCGCGTCCGCCTGGGGGTCGTTGCTGTTGATGGCGCCGCACAGGTTGCGGGCGGCGTCGATGGCCTTGTCGGGGTCCTTGGCGAAGTCGGGGTTGATGGCCTGCAGGGCGGCGATGAGCGCGGCCCGGTCGGCTCCCGTGGGGGAGGCCGGGATCCCCGCCTCGGGCAGGGACTTCTCGGGGTCGGCCTGGGAGACCGGGGACGCGGACGACACGGCGGTCTCGGGCGCCGTGGCGGCGGTGTCGGCGGAGGAGCTGCAGCCGCTGAGGGCCGCGCCCGCGACGGCGAGCAGCAGTGTGGTTGCGGCGATGTGTGTGCGCATGTCGGGATTATGGCCTTTCGCCCTGCCTTAGGTGGTGGAGGCGGCCCGCGGCAGGGGTGTGACATGCGGGGCAAGTCGTTGGCCCCGGGGTGGTGGTGACGGACGGGCAGGGCCCCGGCGGCCGCTATGCCGGGGTCGTGCCGCGGCGGCGGGCCTCGTCGGGGATGGGGAGTTCGAACCAGACGACCTTGCCCGTGCCCAGGCGCCGGGCGCCCCAGTGGTCGGCGAGGCGGTCGACGACGTACAGGCCGCGGCCGTTCTCGTCCTCCGGTCCGGCCCGGTGCACCCGGGGGACCAGGGGCGAGTCGTCGCCGACCTCGCAGCGCAGCACGTCGGTGCGCAGGAGGCGCAGGGTGATGGGGCGGGAGGCGAAGCGGACGGCGTTGGTGACGACCTCGCTGACGAGCAGTTCGGTCGTCTCCAGCATGGGGTCGAGGCCCCAGCGGTGCAGGGCGCGGCGGGTGAGGCGGCGGGCCCGGCAGGCGGTCTCGGGCTGGGGGGCGAGGTACCAGTAGGCGACGCTGTGCGTGGGGAAACCGTCGAAGCGGGCGGCGAGCAGCGCGATGTCGTCGTCGCGGGAGCCGCCGGGGCCGAGGTCGCCGAGCGCCTGGTCGCACAGGGCTTCCAGGGGCGGCGGGACGAGGTCGCGGCCGGGGGTCTGGATGCGGGCGAGCAGGTTCTCCACGCCGGTCCAGATGTCGTGGCCGCGGGACTCGACCAGGCCGTCGGTGTAGAGGAGCAGGGTGGCCCCGGTGGGCGCGGGCATCTCGACGGTCTCGAAGTCGATGCCGCCGACGCCGATCGGCGCGCCCGCGGGTACGGGCAGCACCTCGCCCTTGCCGCCGGGGAGCAGCACGACGGGCGGCAGATGGCCGGCGTTGGCGATCAGCAGCCGGTGCGAGATGGGGTCGTAGACCGCGTACAGGCAGGTGGCGATGTGCTCGATGCCCAGCCGCTGGGCCTGTTCGTCGAGGTGGTGCAGGACCTCGTCCGGGGGCAGGTCGAGGCCGGCGAGGGCCTGCACGCTGGTGCGCAGCTGGCCCATGATCGCGGCGGAGGTCATCGAGTGGCCCATCACGTCGCCGACGACGAGCGCGACACGGCTGCCGGGCAGCGGGATGGCGTCGTACCAGTCGCCGCCCACCCGCGCGGTCTCGGAGGCGGGCAGGTAGCGGCTGGCCAGCCGGACCCCGGTGGGCTCGGGGAGGGAGGCCGGGAGCATGGTGCGCTGCAGCGCGTCGGCGACGGACGCCTCGTGGCCGTACATCAGGGCCTTGTGGGCGCCGAGCGCGGTGTGGGTCGCCAGTTGCGAGGCGACCAGCAGGTCGTCGGCGGTGAAGGGGGCCCGCTCGGGCCGGCGCAGCAGGGTGAGGGTGCCCATGAGGCGGTTGCGGCCGTGCAGCGGGGCGATGATCAGGCGGCGGCCGGGTGGCAGCGTGCCGGGCGGCCCGACCACCGGGCCGAGCAGCTCCCTGACGGCGGTCGCGATGCCGGGGGCGTCGCCGAAGATCGGGCGGCCCTCCCGCAGCAGCCGGGTGAGCCGGCCGGTGGCGCTGAGCCGGACGCACTCCGACACCCCCTGCGCTCCGGGGCGGTTGACGCACCGCAGGGCGATCTGCGGCGGCTCCGGCGCGGCGGCCTCCGCGTCCGGTGACGGCAGTCCCGGTGACGGCCGCTCCGGGGTGCGCCGCCGGGTGGGGTGCAGGTGCAGGACGACGGGACCCGCGGTGTCCCGGACCTGCGTACCCTCCTCGGTCAGCAGCGGGTCGTGCAGATGGACGAAGATCGCGTCGGCGAAGGCGGGGACGGCCGCCGTGTCCAGCTCGCGCAGCGTCTCGTCCAGGTCCATGCCGGCGGCGATGCGCCGGGTCGCGGCGTCGAGGTAGCGGAGCCGGTCGGTCTGCGGCTGCCCGGGCGCGCGGGGCGCGTCGGCGTCCCGGGGCCATGGCGTGCGCCGCTCGGGAGGTTCCGCTCCGCCCCCGGTCGGGCCGGGGTCTTCGCCTGGGGTGCGGTGCCGCGCCACGTCCTGGTCCCGTCCCGCCTCAGCCGATCCGCCGGCAACAGAGGAACACCTGTTCCTCCGGCGGTACGTCGCTGAAGGCCGGGGCGTAGGTGTAGGAGAACTCCTTGACGATCTCGAAGCCGCCCGACTCGATGACGTGCAGCAACTCCTCCCTGAGGTAGCCGGAGACGCGGATGGTGCAGCCCAGGAACGGGATGGCGAAGTCGTCCACGTCGGCCTCCACCATCGACAGGGCGAACAGCCCGCCCGGGACCAGCAGATGGTGGATCGTGCGGAGGGCGTGCGGGATCTCGGCGCGCGGCAGCATCAGCAGGGAGAAGAAGGCCGCGACGGCGTCGAAGCGGCCCAACGGGGCCGGGCCGCCGGGGCGCAGGTCGGCGATGTCCAGTTGGTGGAAGGTGGCGTGGGGGACGTACGTCCGGGCCAGTTCGAGCATGCCCCCGGACAGGTCGATGCCCACGACGTCGAACGCCGCGTCGCTCAGCTGCCGGGCGGTGGGGAGTCCGGTGCCGCAGCCGAGGTCCAGTACGCGGGACCCGGGCGGCAGGGTGTCCACGAGCCACAGGCCGGCGGAGAACTGCCCCTCCTTGTGCGGGAAGGCCTCGTCGTAGCGGTCCCCGATGGCGTCGAACGCCTCGGCCTGGCCGCTCCGGTCAGGCCGGCCGCTCTCATAACCGCCCCACACGGTCTTGTCGATCACGAAAAATCCCTTTCGTGCCCACTTTGAATTATCCCATGGAGTCCTTTTGTCGCCTCTTGATGGAATCTGACCCTCTGGCCACGGGCGTCGCAGGAGCCACGGAACGCCACCGGAGTCACAAGGGGCGTCCGCTCCCTCTCTCTCCGTGCACGGGTGGTGCCGCCGTGCCCTCCGTTACGGACGGGGCGCGTGCGCCGGGGTGGACCACGCCCGTATCGTGGGGCCACCGCGAGCACGCCGGACCGGGGCCGCTCCGCCGCGCGCACGCCGCCGACGCCCACCGCACTTGCCACGAACCGGACCTCATATGACCGCACCCTCCTTGCACAGCACCGCCGACATCGCCTCCCTCCCCGCGGAGGCGCGCGACGACCTGCGCGCCTACGCGGAGCTCGGCGGCTTCACGCTGACGACCGACACCCACGCCTGGTACGCGGCCGTGGACACCGTCGCCGGCCCCGAGGAGGCCCGCGCCGCCTCCACCGTCCTCGCGGAGCTGCGCGGCCGTGACCTGCCCGCGCTGCGCTCCGCCGCACGCCGCCTGGAGGAGTCCGAGGCCCTGGGCATCGACGCCCCCCGCACGGTGGCCGAGAGCGGCCGGGCCGTTTCGCTGCTGCTGCGGGTACGCCTGACGCTGCGCACGCTCAACGCCGACGTGTACGACGTGGCCGAGGCCGAGCTGGACGACCTGGTCGCCGCCACCGCGAGCGGCGCCTGGCGCCGGGACCGCGGGGTGAAGGTCACCTGGCTGCGCCGCCGCTCGCTGCGGGGACGCGTCCGCGGGCTGGCCACCGGGCGGCCGCGGCGCGACGCCGCCCACACCGCCCTGGCCTCCGCGGCGTCCGAGCGCACCGACTGGGCCGCCCTCGGCGGCGCCGGCCGCCCGGCCGTTCCCACGGACGCGGACTTCCTCGACGACGCCTCCCGCGCCGCCGAGGCCGCCGTCGCCGGGCTCACCGAACTGGGCCGCCTCCTGCGCCCCGAGGCCGCGCTGGACAGCCTGCCCTTCGAGGAACTCGTGGAGCTCCTCGACCGCCTCGCCGCGGACGAGGGCACGCTGTACCGACTGCCCAACCTCAAGGCCACCCGCGACCGCCTGGAGGAGCAGGGCCTCGGCGCGGTGCTCGAGGAGCTGACGGAGCGTCGGGCGGACACGGCCGAGGTCGTCGCGCTGCTGGGCGAGACGGAGACCCCCGTCGTCCCCGAACCGCGCACCACGTCGGAAGCGGCGGAGGGGACTCCTGCGGAGCCGGAGGCGGAGGCCGTTGCCGAGGCTGCGGTGGTCGAGGCACCGGTTACGGAGGAAGCGTCGGCCGCTCCCGCTGAGGCGGAGGCGGAGCCGGTCGCCGCGGAGGCTCCTGCCGTGGAGCCCGAGCCTGAGCCCGAGCCGGTTGCGGAGGCTGCGCCTGTCGAGGCTGAGCCCGGGGCCGTCGTGGAGCCGGAGACTGCGTCTGCAGAGCCGGAGTCGGCGGCGGAGGAAGCGCCTGCCGCCGAGCCCGAGCCCGAGGCGGAAGCCGTCGCGGAGCCCGTGACGGTGGAGGCACCCGCTCCCGCCGAAGCGGAGCCTGTCGCCGAGGCGCCGGTGGTCGAGGAGGCGCCCGCCGCCGAGCCCGAGCCCGAGGTGGAAGCCGTCGCGGAGCCCGTGACGGTGGAGGCACCCGCTCCCGCCGAGGCGGAGCTTGTCGCCGAGGCGCCGGTGGTCGAGGAGGCGCCCGCAGCCGAGCCCGAGCCCGAGCCGGTCGTGGAGGCCGAGGCCCTCGCTGCCGAGCCCGAGGAGGAGCCCGCCGCGGCGAACCCGGTCGGACGGCGGCCGCGGAAGCCGACGATCACGCCGGGGAAGGCCGTGACGGCGTACTCGGCGGAGGAACTGACCGCGCTGGTGCGGTGGATCGACGGCGACGGCGAGAAGCGGTCGGACGACGAACTGCTGCGTGCCGCGATGAAGGAGCTCGGCTTCGCTCGGCTGGGGCCGCGCATCAAGGAGGCCCTCGGCGCCGCCGTGGCCGAGGCGCGCGGCTGACGCGGCCGCGCGTCATCCGGCGCGCGGCAGGGGTTTCGCGACGACCCGCACCAGGACGGTGCGGGTCGTCGCGTTGTGGCAGGCGTCGGTGATGGTGGCGGTGAACGCGTCGGTGCCGGAGAAGTCCTCGTGCGGGGTGTAGGAAAAGAGGCCGTTGCCCTGCTGGACGACGACGCCCCGCACGGGTTCGCTGTGGGCGGTGACGGCCGTACCGCTGCCGCTGACGCCCTTGAGGACGTCTCCGGTGGCGTGGCCGTGCGGGCCGGAGGTGACGCGCAGCAGGCCCGGTACGAGGACGGGGCGGGGGACGACCCAGATGCGGTGGGCGGCGGGGTCGGAGACGTACAGCCGCCCGTCCGGGGCGAGGGCGGTGCCCCAGCGGGTGCGCGGGGAGGGGTAGAAGAGGGAGCCGTCCTCCGTGACCGCCAGCCCGTGGACCTCGCCCGAGGAGACCCGGGCGGTGCCCGGTACGGGGGTGACGCGGCCGTCGCGGTCGAGGCGCCGTACGCGGCCGTCGACGACGGCGTAGACGGTGCCGGCCCGGTCGGTGGCGAGGGCGTCGACGGTGGCGCCGGGGAAGGAGCGGACCGGTGCCTTGCCGCCGGGTGGGAGCCGCCGCAGTCCGCCGGCCACGCCGCCCGAGACGTACACGGAGCGGTCGCCGCCGACGGCGATGGCGTCGTGCCGTCCGGCCTCGGTGAGCAGCGTGGTGGTGCGGTGGCCGTCGGCGCCCACGGAGACGGCCTTGCCCTCGCCGGAGACGTAGACCGTGCCGTCCGGGCCGACGGCCAGGCCGTACGGGGCGAAGTCGGTGGTCGCGAAGGTCGTGATGACGGGTGCGGCGCCGGCCGCGCCCGGGGTGACGCGGCGGACGGCGCGGTTGGCGGAGTCGGCGATGTAGAGGCGGCCCGTGGTGTCGGTGGCGAGCCCGGCCGGGTCGTGCAGGGTGGCCGCGGTGGCGGCGGCGCCGTCCCCGCCGTGGCCGGGCGCGCTGGTGCCGGCGTAGGCGACCGGGGCGCAGCCCGGGGCCGGGGCCGGGGCGGCGGTGCCGGGGGTGAGCAGGACGGTGGCGGCCGCGAGCAGGGCGGCGGCGAGGGCGGGCAGGTGGCGGCGGCCGGGCCGTCCGAGGGGTGGGCGCACGTCGGGCTCCGCGGGATGAGGTGGGGCGACCGGTACTGACGGGACGTCATCAATGTGGCAATCCCCGCCGGTCCCGGCGCGCCGGGTGACCCATCGGGGGGTCGCCCGAACGGTGGCGCGTCCGCGCCAGGGCCTCCACCGGTGGGTCCGGTGTCGCGGTTACGCCACGGCGGACTCGCAGAATTAACCTCATTGCCCTTGTCATGTCCGTTTCTACGCGCGTAACTTGAGCCGGTCCGCCGTGCGCTGCCCGTGGTTGACGGGCTGTTGGACCCGATAGGAGAAACCCTCGTGCCGATCGCCAGACCGAGCCGACACCGCAGCCGCGCCGCGGCGCTCGCGCTCATATCGACCGGAATCGCCGCGTCCGTCGTGCTGACCGGGCTGCCCGCCGCCCACGCGACCCCCTCCAGCGAGGCGGTCGTCGCCGAGGTGTACGGCGGCGGCGGCAACTCCGGCGCGACGCTGACCAACGACTTCGTGGAGCTCGCGAACGCCGGTTCGGCCGCCTACGACCTGGCCGGTTTCAGCGTGCAGTACCTGCCCGGTACGCCGTCCGCCTCCTCCAAGTGGCAGGCGACCGCGCTGACCGGGTCGATCGCCCCCGGCGGCCGCTACCTCGTGTCGGAGTCCGCCGGCACCGGCGGCACGACGCCCCTGCCGGCCGCCGACGCCAGTGGCGCCATCGCCATGAGCGCCACCTCGGGCACCATCGCCCTGGTCAACGGCACCACCCCGCTGACCTGCATCACCGCCGCCGACTGCACCGCCGACCCGCGCGTGGTCGACCTCGTCGGCTTCGGCACCGCGGTCGTGCGCGAGGGCAGCGGCCCGGCGGCCGGCGCGAGCAACACCGCTGCCGTCGCCCGCGGCGCGTCCCTGGCCGACACCGACGACAACGCCGCCGACCTCACCGCCGGCGCGCCGACCCCGGTCAACGCCGCCGGGCAGACCCCGGGCGGCGGCACCCCGGACCCGACGCCCACCCCCGAGCCGACCGAGCCCGGTACCACCCGGATCCACGACATCCAGGGCACCACCCGGGTCTCCCCGCTCAAGGGCCAGACCGTCACCCGGGTCCCCGGCATCGTGACCGGCGTGCGGACCACCGGCTCCAAGGGCTACTGGATCCAGGACCCCGAGGCCGACACCGACGCCCGCACCAGCGAGGCCGTGTTCGTCTACACCGGCTCCGTCACGCCCACCGTCGCGGTCGGCGACAAGGTGCTGGTGACCGGCAAGGTCTCCGAGTACTACCCGGGCACCGGCAGCCAGTCGGTCACCGAGGTCACCGGCCCGACCGCCACCGTGCTCTCGGCCGGCAACGCCCTGCCCGCGCCCGTCACGCTGGACGCCTCCACCGTCCCGGCGGCGTACGCGCCCGACGCCGACGGCGGCAGCATCGAGGGCCTGCCGCTCGACCCGGCCGGGTACGCGCTGGACTTCTACGAGGCCCACGAGGGCGAGCTGGCGCGGTTCTCCGACGCCCGCGTCGTCGGCGGCACCACCCCGTACCACGAGGTCTGGGTGACGGTGAAGCCGGCCGAGAACCCCACCCGCCGCGGCGGCACGGTGTACGGCTCGTACGCCCAGCCCAACACCGGCCGGATCAAGGTCATGTCGATCGGCGCGGGCACCGACGTCCCGACCGCCGACGTCGGCGACAAGCTGGCCGGAACCACCACCGGAGCGATCGACTACGACGGCTTCGGCGGCTACAACCTCCAGGCCACGCAGCTGGGCACGCTGGTCGACAACGGCCTGGGGCGCGAGGTGACCCGCAAGCAGAAGGGCGGCGAGCTCGCGGTCGCCACCTACAACGTGGAGAACCTCGACCCCGCCGACCCCGCGGACAAGTTCGCGCGGCTCGCCGACGGCGTCGTCACCAGCCTCTCCTCGCCCGACATCGTGGCGCTGGAGGAGATCCAGGACAACAACGGCGCCAACGACGACGGCACGGTGGCCGCCGACCAGACGGTGCAGAAGTTCATCGACGCCATCGTCGCGGCCGGCGGCCCCCGCTACAGCTGGCGCTCCGTGGACCCCACGAACGACACCGACGGCGGTGAGCCCGGCGGCAACATCCGCCAGGTCTTCCTCTTCAACCCGCATCGCGTGCAGTTCACCGACCGCGCCGGCGGCGACGCCACCACCGCGGTCAAGGCGGTCAAGACCCGCAAGGGCGCGGAGCTGTCGGTCTCCCCGGGCCGGATCAACCCGGGCAGCGAGGCCTGGAATGCCAGCCGCAAGCCGCTGGTCGGCGAGTTCCGCTTCCACGGGAAGCCGGTCTTCGTCATCGCCAACCACTTCAACTCCAAGGGCGGCGACCAGCCGCTGCACAGCGTCAACCAGCAGCCGGTGCGCAGCTCCGAGACCCAGCGGAAGCTGCAGGCCACCGAGGTCAACACCTTCGTGAAGTCGCTGCTCGCGGCCGACCGGGACGCCAACGTCGTGGTTCTCGGCGACCTCAACGACTACGAGTTCTCCGGCACGGTGTCCACCCTCACCTCGGGCGGCGTGCTGAAGGACCTGCTGACCACGCTGCCCAAGTCCGAGCGCTACACCTACGTCTACGAGGGCAACTCGCAGTCGCTGGACCACATCCTGCTCAGCCCGGCGCTGCGCGACTTCGACTACGACGTGGTGCACATCAACGCGGAGTTCGCCGACCAGGCGAGCGACCACGACCCGCAGATCGTCCGCATCAAGCCGGACGGCTGCTGACCCACCCCTGCCGAGGGCGGCACCGGCGCGACGCCGGTGCCGCCCTCGCGGCGTCGCGGCGTCGCGGCGTTACGGCGTCACCGCGTCACCGCGTCACCGCGTCACCGGGGGTCGGGCTCCGGGTCGGCGAACCCGCTGGCCGGCGTGTCGGCGCCGGTCCACGCGGCCAGCAGCTGCAGGGCCGCCTCGGAGGTGGAGCCGGGCTCGGCCGTGTGGATGCACACGAGCTGGTCGCTGTCGCCGGGGAAGAGGACGTGCTCGTACGACAGGGTCAGGTCGCCGACGACGGGGTGGTGGTAGAGCTTCACCCCGTGCAACCTCTGCCGCACGTTGTGGTCGGCCCACCAGGCGCGGAACTCGGCGCTCTTGATGGTCAGCTCGCCGACCAGCTCGGTCAGCCCCGGGTCGTCGGGGTGGCGCGCCGCGTCCAGGCGGAGGGCGGCGACCGCCTCGGCGGCGTGCTTGTCCCACTCCCGGTACAGGTCGCGGGCCGCGTCGTCGAGGAACATGAAGCGGGCGAGGTTGCGGTCGCGGTGCGGCAGCGCGTCGAAGTCGGTGATCAGTGTGCGGGCCAGCCGGTTCGCGGCCAGCACGTCCGTGCGGCGGCCGATGACGAACACGGGGGTGCGGTCGCCCAGCAGGTCCAGCACGCGGTGGACCTCGGGGCGCACCCGTTGCGGCCGCTGCGGCCTGCGGCGGGGCGGGGTGCGGTGCCGCGCCAGCTCGAAGAGGTACGCGCGCTCGGCCGCGTCCAGTCGCAGGGCGCGGGCGACGGCGTCCAGCACCGCCTCCGAGACATTCAGGTGCCTGCCCTGCTCCAAACGGGTGTAGTAATCGGTGCTCACCCCGGCCAGCCGCGCCAGCTCCTCCCGCCGCAACCCCGGCACACGGCGCGGCGCACCGCTGACGGTGATGCCGGCGTCCTGCGGGCTCAGCCGGTTCCTGCGGGCCCGCAGGAAGTCCCTGAGCTCGGCGTTGTGCTCCATGTGTTCCAGTATGGGCGGCCGATCATGAGGCGGCCCGGCGCGGCCGGACCCGCCGGCGGCTACCCGGACGGAGGCCTCTCCTCCAGGCGGTCCAGCCGTTCCAGCCGCTCCTGGAAGCGGTCCAGCACCTCCCTGAGCCGTTCCGCCTCCACCAGCAGCTCCTCGTGCAGCGGTTCCTCGAGCAGCGCTTCCTCGGCGGCGCCCGGTCCGGGCGGTTCGCCGGTCACGTTCACCCAGGGCCCGGCCAGCCGCGCGAACTGCGCCGGCCGCAGCACCCACAGCCCCGCGGCGCAGCGCCGGCAGGACGCCGTCAGCGCACGCCAGCCCGGCAGCCCGGTGCCGTCGCGCACGAACACCCGGGCGGCCCGCCCGCACCGGCAGGCGCCCATGCGCACGGTGCGCACCCGCTGCCGGGCGTAGCGCGTCCCGCGCTCGTACCGGGTGTACGCGCCCAGCACGCTCACCTGGAGCACCACCGCGTCCCGGCAGTCCGTCGCGCAGGTCAGGGCCTGTGCCTCGGCGGCCGTGTGCAGGCAGTAGAACCCGCAGTCGCAACCCCGGGCCGGGCTGCGGTGCCGCCGCCCGTAGCCGCACACGGCGTCGTCGAGGGCGCCGTACACGATCCGCCCGCCCAGCGACACGCCCCGGAAGCCCACGCGGGCGCCGTCGTGCGCCAGCATCGGGAAGGCCAGCTTGTACCCCGTGGGGGGCACCGCCGGCCGTTCCTCGGGCAACCGGCGGGCGAACCTCACCGTGCCGCGGCCTCGGCGGGCTCCGCTGCGGCGTCCGGGGCGCGGCCGGCGGGGGCCTTCTCCTCGTCCGCGAGCCGCTCCCGGCCCGGGAGCTCCTCGTCCGTCTCCTCCGCGTAGCCGTTCGCCAGTGCCCTGCCCAGCTTCATTGCGGCCTCCAAGATCGGGCGAATCCCCCGTACGGGGGGGTACTCGGGCATCATGACGCACCGGGCCGCCGCCGGGGTAGGGCGCCTCGGCGCCCGGCCCGCCCCGATTTCCTGTCCGTTACACACAACTCCCCGCACGACCGGTGTGAATGACGGTACGTCAGCGTAGGCTGGGAATGAGGGGAGGCGTCATGGACACGTACGTGACCATCGAGCTGGAGGGCGGCAAGGACCCGGCCGAGGACCTGCGCAGACTGGAGGTCTGGCTGCGGGCCGAGGAGGAACTGGCGCCGCTGGTCGTCCGCAGGGAGCGGCCCGCGGACGAGAGCATGGGCGTCGCCTACGACCTGCTCCTCATGATCCTCCAGGAGACGCTGCAGGCCACCGCGCTCACACTGCTCCGCGCCCTGCGCAACCACCTGCGCAACCAGCCCGGCGACTCGCTCAGCGTCACCGTCCGCGCCGGGGACGTGGAGTGCGTCCTGACCGGCTGGGACGCCCTGACGCGCGGCGAACTGGAGGCGATGGCGGCCCGCATCCGCCAGACGCTGGAGAACTAGATCCGGGGAGAACCCGATCCGGAGGAAGACGGCCCTGGGGAGGTCCGGCGGGCATGCCGTACGAACCGTTCGCGTCCCGGTCGCGGGCGGTCCTGATCGGGGTGTCCCAGTACGAGCACGCCCGTGACTTCTCCAACATCCCCTCCGCCAGGGCCAACGTGGCGCGGCTGCGGGCCGCGCTCGTCTCCGGCGCGCACGGCCGGTTCATCCCGCGGACCGTGGAGACCCTCGCCGAGCCGCGCACCCGCGACCGCGCGCTGCGGCTGATCGGCACCGCCGCCGCCCAGGCCCAGGACCTGCTGCTGGTCCACTTCACCGGGCACGGCTACGTCGACCTCGGCACCGGGGAGCCCGAGCTGTACCTGATGACCCGGGAGTCCACCAAGGACGGCGCCCGCCTCGACGGCATCCCGTACCGGGACCTGCTGAGGCTGCTCGCCTCCTCGCGGGCCGAGCGTGTCGTCCTCGTCCTGGACTGCTGCTACTCCGGCAACGCCGGCCTGGTGCCGCTGCCCGAGCGGCCGTTCTCCCTGATCACCTCGTCGGCCGTCGGCTCCCGCATCCACAAGGGCGACGGCATCGACCCGACGCCCTTCACCGGGGCCCTGGTCCGGGTGCTGACCGAGGGCACCGACCCGTACGACCCGGTCACCGTGCAGCGTCTCGGGGTCCGGCTGCACGAACTGGCCGGGGAGTACGCCGCCACGCTCGACGAGCGGGTGGACTACGACCCCTGGTTCCCGACCGAGCGCTCCAGCAACAGCGCCGGCGACACCGTCCTGTCGCAGGCCCGGCTGACCCCGCGCCCCGCCCGCGGGACCCGCTGGCTGACGCCCTTGCGCCGGCTCGCCCAGTACGCCGGCTTCACCTGGACGTGGACGGCGGGACCCCACCAGCCGCTCTGGCACCGGGCCGTGGGCGCCGGCACCGCCCTGGCCCTGCTCGCGGGCGCCGTCACCGGCTGGACGTGGGCGCACCGCCCGGCACCGCTGTGCCCCGCCCCGCTCGAACTGCGGGTGCTCACCTCGCCGGAGACCCGCGCCGCGCTCACCTCCGTGCTCGACGCCTTCCAGGACAGCGACGCCGCCGGCACCACCGCAGCCCTTGGCGGCCGGCCCGAGGGCTGCGGCCAGATCAACACCACCGTGTACGCGGCCCCCACCGACCGCACCCTCGCCGCCTTCCGCGCCTCCGCCGCCTGGGCCGAACCGGAACGCGCCTGCGAGGACGGCGGGGACTGCGCGCTGCCGCTGCGGGACGTCGGGCCGCACCCGGACGTGTGGATACCGGCGGCCGGCACCGCCCCCACCCAGGTGCTGGCCGAGACCCGGCGTCCGGAGAGCGTCGTCGCCCTCGGCCGGCCGGTCACCCTCGCGCACTCCCCGGCCGTCCTCGCCGCGACCACCTCCCTGGAGGGCGTCGGGCGCACCGGCAGCACCGCGCAGCAACTGGTCGACGCCGCCCACGCGCAGGACGTGGTCGTCCGCAGCGCCGAACCGCACTCCTCGGACGCCGCCCTGGACCAGCTGCTGCACCTGACGCCGGGCACCCGGGTCACCACCGATGCCGTGCCCCCTGCGGACGACCGGGCCCTGGCCTGTTCCGCCCGCACCTGGCTGGTCGAACGGCGAGGCACCCAACAGGCCCTTGTCATCGCCGAGTCCACCCTCGCCGGCCTCGTCACCCCGGCCCTGGAGTCCCGTCCCCCGTGCCTGGGCAACCAGTCCGACCCCTACACCGCCTACTACCCCGCCGACGTGCCACCCCTGGACCTCACCCTCGTGCCGGTGACCTGGGAGACCGGCCGGGCCGACCGCGCCGTACGTGCCGAGGCGGTGCACCGGCTCGCCGTCTGGCTGCGCTCCGGTCCGGGACAACGGGCCCTGGCCGCACAGGGCTTCCGCACGGACGTCACCGGGACGGCCGCGGCCGGCGACACCCCGCTGGACAGCGCGATCTTCGTCGCCGATCCGCCGACGGGCGGCGCACCGCCCACCAGGAGGGCCATCGAGGCCGCCCTGCGGGACCACGGCGAGGCCACCGGCACCCGGCGCGACGTCCTCTTCGCCGTCGACGTCTCCAGCTCCTCCTACTCCGGGGCGAACGTCTCCGTCGTGCGCTCCGTCCTGGCCCGCGCGTCCGGCTACCGGTACGGCATCGCCGCGGTGCCCGGCCGCACGTTGCTGGCGCCGGGGCCGAACGACGCGGCCGCGCGGGACGCCGCGATCCGCGCGCTGGCACCGGTCGAGCGGGACGCGCCCGTGGCCGCCGCCCTGCGCCGGTGGTCCCGCGCGCTCGCCGGCTCCCCCGGCGCCCTGATCGTCCTCATCACCGACGACGAGGACAGTGCCCGAGCGGAGCCGCCGGACGTGGACGTCCCCGTACTGGTGGTCTCCCTGGAGAGCTACGGCTGCTCGCTGCGCTTCAACAAGGCGGTGACGGAGGGCGGCGGCGCCTGCCTGGCGGCCACGCAGGACCTTCCGGACCGGGTCGCGGAGACGATCACCCGCCTCACCTCGGGAGGGTCATGACAGCCTCGGGCCCCAGGAGCACGGGCGGCACCCTCCCGCCCCCGCGCTCCGTCCGCCGCCGGCGCCGAGCCCTGGGCGTCCTGCTCCTGCTGGCCGCCGTGGCCTGCAGCGGCCCCGCCGCGGCGCCGGGCCCGGCACCCGACCGCTCCCGGCCGCTGATCGTCGCCAGCGACGCCGATCTCACCGCCGGCGGGCAGCCCGGCGTCCGCCGTGCCCTGATCGACGCGTGGAACCGGCGCAACCCGGACCGGCCCGCCCGGCTCGTCGAGCTCCCCTCCGCCTCCGACGAGCAGCGCAGCGAGCTGATCGGCGCCTTCCAGTCCGGCACCGCCGCGTACGACGTGGTCAACCTCGACATCAGCTGGATCCCCGAGTTCGCCGACAGCGGGCTGCTGCGCCCGCTCGACCCCGCCCTTGTCGACGGGGACTTCCTGCCCCAGGCCGCGGACGCGGGCCGCTGGAAGGGCCGCACGTACGCGGTGCCCTTCAACACCGACGTCGGCCTGCTCTACTACCGCACCGACGACCTCGCCAAGGCCGGTCGCCGCCCCGCCGACCTGCGCGGCTACGCCAAGATCAGCGACCTGCTCGCCGACGTCCGCCCGCTCGGCCACCCCGCCTACACCACCCAGCTGCGCGCGTACGAGGGGCTGACCGTCAACACCCTGGAAGCCTTCTGGACCGCGGGCGTCGCACTCGTCGACGGCGACGGCCGCTACATCGGCACCGAGGACGGGCTGCGCGAGGGCCTGGACGAGCTCGGTCGGCTGGGCGCCGCCAACAACCTCAACCCGGAGTCCCTGGAGGCCGACGAGTCGGTCACGCTCGCCCAGTTCACCGAGGGCCAGAGCGTGCTGATGCGCAACTGGCCCTACGCCTACAACCGGCTCGACGCCACTCTCGCCCCCGGTGTCCGCTTCGGCGTGGCCCGGCTCCCCGGCGTCGCCGCTCTCGGCGGCCAGAGCCTGGGCGTGGCGGCGACCAGCGACCGCCCGGACGACGCCGCGGACCTGATCCGCTTCCTGACCGGACGCGGCGCCCAACATGCCCTGCTCGGGGCGGGTTTCGCCCCCGCGCGGAGGTCGGCATACGGAGCCGGGGATGTCAACTGTGACGATCCTCACGACCCCCGTGCGTGGTTCCACGACCGTCCCGCGGGGCGCGGCTCGGAGCCCTCGCCCTCGCCGTCCGTCGCGACCCCCGGTTACACGACCGTGCTGTGGTGCGCGTTGCAGGCCGCCAGGGCCCGTCCGGCGACCGCGCACTACGTCACCTTCACCCGGGTCCTGCAGCGTGAAGTGCACGGAATGCTCGCGGCGCACCGCAGTGCCGACGCCACGGCGGAGCGTCTGGGCGGCCGTCTGGGGCGCGCGCTCGGCGGCCGGGGTCCGGGGTGACCATCACTCCTCGTGAGCGCGGCACTCCCTTCCGCATAACGACTGATGCACACTCACATTTCCCGTAGGTCACGGCAGTCACGGCCCAATGTCCATGTATGTCCTGTCCATCCCCATAGATTCCCGTCATGAACTCGCTTGAGTGGCTTGGAATTGGCGGGCGCCTCTATTAACGTTCGATAACGCAGCGCGGTCATCCCGCCGCCGACAGGGCGGCGCCGTGCGCTTGCCGAATCCCGTCCGCGGGAACCGGGGAACCACTTCCTGGGGTGAATCGGGGGCCCTCCGCGGTCCTCGTAGGAGACCTTCCTGCTCCGAACCCGTCAGCTAACCCGGTAGGCGAGAAGGAAGGAAAGGAGCGCGCCCGCGTGGCGTCGAACGAGCCTGCCCTGATACCCGGACAGCAACAGGGGTCCGCAACCGCGTACTCCGAGTGGGACACCGCCGAGTGGAACATCGCCGCCGGCTGGAATCCCCCGGCCGCCGAGCAGGCACCGCCGACGAAGAACGCGATCGACGGCTGGGACACCGGCCAGTGGAACATGGCCGCCGGCTGGTTCGACGCGCCGGCCGCCGAGGCGACGACCTCCCACGACACCACGTCCGTGGGCTACGAGGCCGCGGGGTACGAGGCACCCGAGGCCGCTGCCCCCGCCCCCGCCCAGCCCCTCCCCGAGCACATCGAGGCCTTCGACGGCACGGGGGACCTCGAGGACCCCGACACCTTCGAGAGCGCGCCCTACGAGGGCCCGCAGGCCGAGCCGTGGAACCCCACCGAGGAGTCCGCCGGCCCCCGTCGCGCGCGGCACCGCGTCGCCAAACAGCGCTCCATGGGCCGCGGTTCGGCTGTCTTCGGGGTCGCGGCCGTGGCCGTGCTGGGCGTCGGAGGGGTCGCCACCGCCGAGGGCAAGAACCCGCTCCCCGTCTCCTTGCCCGAGGTGTCCCACCTGCCCGGCATCGGAGCCCTCGTCGGCGACGACAGCGCCCCCGAGGCCAAGCAGGTCGCCGAGGCACTCAGCCCCGACGCGGGTGAGGCCCTGCGCAACCGCATCCTCGACCAGGCCCAGCAGCAGCGGAACGCCGCCGACCGGTCCGCCAGGAACGCCGCACAGCAGGAGGCGGTGGCCAAGGCCGCCAAGTCCGCGGCGGCGGAGCGGGTCCGCGCCGAGGCCGCCGCCAAGAAGAAGGCCGTGGCGGAGGCCGCGAAGAAGCTCGAGGCCGCCCGCCTGGCCGAGCTCGCCAAGAGCTTCGTCAAGCCGGTCACCTCGTACACGCTGACCGCCGGCTTCGGCGAGTCCAGCTCGCTGTGGGCGAACACCCACACCGGCCAGGACTTCGCCGCCCCCACCGGCACCCCGGTCAAGGCCATCCACAGCGGCACCATCACCGAGGCCGGCTGGGCCGGTTCGTACGGCTACCGCATCATCCTGACCCTCGACGACGGCACCGAGCTCTGGTACTGCCACCTCTCCTCGATGATCGTCACCTCCGGCAAGGTCAACACCGGTGACACCATCGGCCGTGTCGGCGCCACGGGCAACGTCACGGGCCCGCACCTGCACCTCGAGGTGCGCCCCGGTGGCGGCGACCCGATCGGCCCGATGGGCTGGCTGCGCAGCAAGGGCCTGTCCGTCTGAGCGACCGGCCCCACGGACTCCGGCGGCCCTGGTGACACCCCCCGTCACCCAGGGCCGCCGGTCCGTTTCGCGGGACGCCCACGAGACGCCTACACGGGATGCCTACGGGACGCCTGCGGACGCTTACGGGACGACGAAGTTGTAGAGCTCCGCGATCCTCGGCGGTCCGCTCGGTTCGGGGAAACCGGACTCCTTGGCGGCGGGCAACATGATCTCCATGAAGGCTTCGAGCGCCTGCGCGGACTGCCAGACGTTCACCAGCCGCAGACCCTCGTTGGTGATCACGGCGGCATGCGAGAGCAGCCCCGCGGGAGGATGCTCGGGCCCGAACCCCGCGCGGTGGTTCGCCTCCTCGTACTGCAGGGCCGTCACACCGGGGAACTCGACCTCCGCCAGGACCGGCATGGGGACCTCCCGCTTCCCACCGACACGCCTACGCCCCAATTTCCTCCGGCTGCACCCCGGCCGCAATCCGGCCGCAATCCGGCCGGGGTCCGCCCGGGGTCCGGCGACGAGGCCGGCGAGGCTAGAGAGCCTCCAGCCGGACGTCCGCCGAGTCGCACGCCGCCGTCTCGTCGGAGTACACCTCGCACACCGGACGTCCGTCGGGGGTCATCGTGTGCTCGACCTCCCAGAGGCTGATCTCCTCGCCGGTCTCGAGCAGGAAGGCGTGCTCGTACAGCGTCCAGCCGGCGACCCGGCCGGTGCCGATCCGTATGTGCCGGCCGGTGACGTACGCGATGTCGTGGCCCACCGCCGAACCCAGCCGGCTGCGCAGCTCCTCGCCCGGTACGTCGGTGTTCTCGGCCCGCCGGAGCACCCGCCACGCGTGCTCCGCGGAGTGGTCCGCCGTGTACTGCCGGGGCCCGGGCGTCAGGTCCATCGCCATCTGCGGCAGCCGCGCCAGCCAGTCCGCGGCCTCCGCCTCCAGCTCCTCCGGAGAGGGCTCGCCGAAGCGGGCGTCGATCGCGTGCTGGGCGGCGGCCAGCTCGTCCGGGTCGGAGTACACCTCGTACAGCGGTTCGTCGTCGCCCGGGCCGGTGTTGTGCTCGATCTCCCACAGCAGCTGCGTACTGCCGTCGGCCAGCAGGAACGTGTGCCGCAACGTCCTGCGGCTCAGCCTGCGCGGCGGGCCCTTGCGCTGGCGGAAGGACGCCAGCTCCGTGCAGCCCATCAGCGCGGTGGCCAGCCGCCCCAGCACGCGGTCGTCGACGTCGAAGGAGTTCTGCGCTCTGGCCAGCACCACCTCGACGTCCGCCGGACCCGCCCCACCTGGTCGCGCGTTCCCCATGCGGTCCTCCTGCTCACGGCATTCCCCGCGCACCATTGCGAGCACTCAGCGTAGTGGCATCGACGCTCTGCGCGTCGGGTCTCCCGGAAAAATGGTGCACCCCCACCCGTAGGAGGCGCGTAAGACGCGAAACGCACGCTCCCTGCTGCCACTATGCGCCCATGCGCGCACTCTTCGTAGGCCTCTGCACCCTCGATGTCATCACCCTCGTCGACCACGTCCCGGCCCCGAACGAGAAACTCACCGCCCGCACCCAGACCGTCGCCGCCGGCGGCCCCGCGACCGGCGCCGCCGCCACCTTCGCCCATCTCGGCGGCGAGGCCGTCCTGCTCACCGCCTTCGGCGGCCACGCCCTCGCCGGCGCCATCGACGCCGACCTCGCGGCCCTCGGCGTCGACGTCATCAACCTCACCGCGGACTCCCCCGAACCCCCCGCGGTCTCCACCATCCTGGTCACCGCCGCCACCGGCGACCGCGCCGTCGCCTCCACCAACGTGGCCTCAGGGACCTCCGTGTCCCCGCCCGGAGACCTCTCCGTCCTCGTCGGCGACGCCGACGTCGTGCTCGTCGACGCCCACCACCCCGCCCTCGCCGTCCCCGCCGCCCGCCTCGCCCGCGCCGCCGGGGTCCCCACCCTCCTGGACGCGGGCAGCTGGCGCCCCGCCACGCCCACCCTGCTCCCCTACGTCGACGTTGCCGTCTGCTCCGCCGACTTCCACCCCCCGGGCACCTCGACCCCGGCCGAGGTCCTCGCCTACCTCCACGACGCCGGCGTCCGCTGGACCGCCGTCACCCAGGGCCCGTCCCCCATCCTCCGGCCCGAGGGGCAGATCCCCGTCCCCGCCGTCACCCCCGTCGTCGACACCCTCGGCGCCGGCGACGTCCTCCACGGCGCCCTCGCCCACCACCTCGCCGCCCACATCACCCCCCGCCTCACTCCACCCGCCTTCGACACCGCCCTCGCCTTCGCGGCCGACATCGCCTCCCGCTCCTGCGCCTCGTTCGGCACGCGTGCGTGGATGCGGGCGTGAGCCCGTCCGTACCCAGGACCTGCGTTCAGGACCGCCCGCGGCTCCGCCCCGCGAACAGCGTGAACAACACCACGCTCACCCCGAGCACGGCCCACCCCACGGCGGTCTCCGACAACGAGGTCTGCGTCCGCTTCGGCAGCAGCGACAGGCACCCGAGCACGACGAACATCGCCCCCAGGTAACTGAGCCCCGCCGTCAGCACCCACCGCACCATCCGGCCCGACCGCACGTTCGGCGACTGTTTGCCCATGGGGATCCCGCCCTGTTCCTCGACGATCTCGCGACACCGGGGGCCGGTCACGCCCGACCCCTCCGCAGTGCTTCAACGCCCGCCCACAGTCCCCGACACGGGCGCACGAAGTCGCGAATTCACGGGTGTTGCTCACGGGACTGGTGTGAATGGGCTAGCGGAACCGGTGGGGATGCCGCCCCGTCATCGCTCGCGTCGACTCCGAAGAGCCAGGGCCCCCGCCGCGAAGATGACGACAGTGGTGGCCAACACCGTCCAGAAGAATCCCGATTCCTGGAGAGATCGCAGGGCGTCTTGAGGAAGCAGGGCGAAGATGAGCAGGACCAACCCAGTTGCGAGTGCGTAGCTCACTCCCGCACCCAGGAGAACGCGCAACGCGCGGGAAGCCAGCGAGGGGTGCATTCGAGAGGGCATGGTTGCTCCGGCTGTCACTCGGTGATGAAGTGGCATTGCGATGCGCGCCTGGTGCCAGCGACGAAGAAGTCCGCGCACGCCTTGCCGTAGTGCTTCAACGTGTGGTGCGTCGTGTCGACACGGCCGATCGAACTGTGAAGCGTGCACTTGCGGTGCGTTTCGCCCCTGCTGATGAGGTAGGTACGGCCATTCGTGTCCGAGTAGCGCCAGTCAATACGCCAGTTGCACCAGTTTCCGCCGGCGCTGTCCATTCCGAAGCTGTCCTGCACAGAGGCTTCCTGGCGATCCACATTCCTGCCTGACCCGCGCACGAAGTGCCCAAGCGTGGTGGTCGGGAGGCAAACCTCCTGGCCCTTGGCGTCCAGGCAGAATCCGACCACCTTTGCGTACCCCACGGCACTTGCCGACGCGGGCGTCGAGAAACTGATCACCGTTGCGACTGCCGTGGACGTGGCCAGGGCGACCTGCGACACGTAGCGCGTCACCGCGTTCACTCGACCCATGGGATCCCTCCGATGCTGCTCTTGATGTCGTGACGCACCAGGAACGGCGGATCGGATTCGGGCGATACGTGGTGTTGCGTGCCAGTGACACAAGGTCGCTCGGGGGAGTGGTGCAGGAACCTTTAAGCCACAGTCCTGCAACCGAAGTTGCCGCATTCGGGTTCGAGGTCGCCGTCGCGGATCTGGTGGACAACTCGATCGACGCCGAATCCAAGGACGTGGTGATCCACATTCCCCGGGACGGAGGTCAGTTGGTCAGCCAGCTGGTCATCGACGAGGGTAAGGGGACGTCCGAGGAGGACCTGGACATCGCCAGGACCGTCGGCGGGCGGCCTGGGGCGGAACTACGAATGTCGCGCCCGAAGCCCCCCACCAGACGATCGGGAGGTCGGCGTAGCGGTCGATGAGCGCCTCGGTATCGGATTTGGCACAGGGGCCCGTCAAAAATGCTGCCGGGCGGCCGGCCCAAGGCTGCGCGTCAGATGCAATGAGATGTGGACGTGCGCGGCGTGGGTGTGGCCACTGTCATCGCGGGGGCGCGACGGCCTTCGACGGCCGCACGCACACGGATGACCGCGTCCTGGACCGTCTCGTGCTCCCACACCCGCACCGACAGCCAACCCGCTTCCGCGAGGCGGGCGTCGGTCTCCTGGTCGCGGGACCGATTGCCCTCGATCTTGGCACGCCAGAACTCCTGGTTGTTCTTGGGCCAGGTCGCGTGCTCCGGGCAGGCGTGCCAGAAGCAGCCGTCCACGAAAACGGCGACTCGGGACGGCCCGAAGACGATGTCCGCCTCGCGGCGCACGCCTTTGACCGGCCTCTTGTGGACGCGGTAGCGCAGTCCGGCGGCGTGGAGGGCGCGACGCAGCGCCATCTCCACCCCCGTGTCCCGGCTGCGTTGCCGGCTCATCCGGGCTCGAATCTGGGGGGTCGTTTCCAAACGCCTCACACGCCCATTCTGCCGCTTGCGACGCCGACGACCGTCAGCGCTCGACCGGCTTGTGACCCGCGTGCGCGTCCTGCGCGACGCGCACGCGCCGCGGGCGGAGCATGGGGCCATGAGGCAGAGCGAGACGCCGGTCACGGATGGGTTCGAGCAGGCGATGGAGGCGTTGCGGAGGGCGCCGTACGGGGCGGTGGACGAGGCGTTGTGGGAGGTGGAGGGGAGCGTGTTGCGGGAGGTGCGGGGGCATTTGGAGGCGTGGGAGCGGGTGGTGCGGGGGCTGGAGGCGGGGCGGGGGGTGGCGCGGGGGGAGCTGGTGTGCCGGGACGGGGTGGCCGGGCTGGTGCGGAGGTTGCCGGGGCCGGTGGCGGAGTTGTGCGGGGAGTCGCTGGGGGAGGTGGACGGCCGGTACATCGAGCTGACGGTGGAGGACGCGGCCGCGCCCGGCGGTGAAGGCGGCTGGTGGTGGGGGCGGCGGCCGCGCGCAGGGTGGGCGTGACAGTGGGTGCGGGCACACTGGAGCCATGTGCCGAAGCATCAAGACCCTGCGCCCGCCGATGACGCCCGAGGTCGGCGAAGAGGACATCCGGGCCGCGGCCCTGCAGTACGTGCGGAAGATCTCCGGGTTCCGGGCGCCGGCGGCGCACAACCGGGAGGCGTTCGAGGAGGCGGTGGACGCGGTGGCGGCGGCCACGCGGGAGTTGCTGGACGGGATCCAGGTGAGGGGCCAGAGGGCCTCCTAGTCCCTGCGGGTGGTTCCCTGCAGCGGCGTGACGGTGAGTGGCGGGTTGGTGACGGTAGGTTGTGGCCTGCTCGAAACAGTCCGCCGCTGCACTGAGGTGTGCCATGTCCGTTGTCCGTAGGGCCCTCGTCGTCACCGCTCTCACCGCCGTGCTGCTGGCCAGCGCCGTCGTGTGCCAGTCAGCGGAGTGACGCCTGCTGGTGCAGGCCGGGGATCGTGAGCCGCTGCGCGGTCAGCAGCTGGTTGTACGCCACGACCTGCGTGAAGAAGACCGGGATGGGGATCGTCAGCCCGGGCGGCAGCGGGGGCGGCGTGTCCGGGGTGAAGGTGACCGGGAGCAGGCCGAGGAGGTTGCCGCTGAGGACGCGGGTGAGCAGGACGACCGGGCGTCCGGTGGCGGTCGTGGTGCTCCAGGGCCGGGCGTCGGACTCGAGTTCGCCCTGGCACGGGGCCCACGGCGGCGGCTCGGGGGAGACGCGGCCGATGCCGGGCAGCCCCATGTCCAGCAGCGGCAGGCCGATCCCGGGCAGGCCGTGGAAGGGCGGGGTCCAGTCGCGGGCGTGGTGCCGGGCGCAGGCGGGGGAGAGCAGGCCCGCGGTCTGGCGGAGGCTCGCGATGTCGGCGCGCCAGGCGGTGAAGACCAGGACCCGCTCCGCCCCGGCGCGGGTGGGGACGGCGGTGATGCCGTGGTACGTCAGCCCGGTCAGGACCAGCAGCGGGGTGCGCACGCGGAACGGCTGCTCGGCGGTGATGACGCGGTCGCGGTAGCGGGCCGCGCCGATCGACAGCTCCAGGGAGACCTTCGGCAGGCACCAGGGCGAGTTGGGGCTGCCCAGGCGGATGCGGGCGGGGAGCAGGGAGAGCGGTTCGTCCATGCCGCCGTCGGAGGGGTGGCGGGGGACGACCAGGTCCAGCAGCGAGTCAGGGCCGATCTTGTTGCCGGACAAGATGCCGGTGGGCGGTGCGCCCGCGGACGGCGCGGGGACCTCGGGCCGGGTACGGCGGGCGGACCCGCCCGCGCGGGGTGCGGGCGGCGCGTACGGGGTGGCGCCCGGCCGCCGCGGCGCCGGTGCCCGCGTCGACGGCTGCTTGCCGCGCAGGCCCAGCAGGTCGCCCACCGCGCCGAGCAGTCCGCCCGACGGCTGCTGCGGGGCCGCGCGCTGGGACGGTACGGGGCTCGGGCCGGCGCCCTTCGGGGTGCCGCCGGGCGAGAGATCGAGCGAGCCGCGGACCGGGAGCGGGCCTTGCGTCTCGACGCCGGCGTGGAGGCCGCCCCGGGCGCGGTTCCTGGCCTTGCCGGTCGCGGTGCCGGTGCCGTGCACGGTGGGGTTGCGGGCCTGGTAGAGGCCGTCCAGTACGTCGCACACGGCCTCGCCCGCGCTGCGGTAGCCCTCGGCGGACTTCGCGGTGCCGTCGCGCTTGGGGGCGCCGGCGTCGTGGGCCATGGCCATGGGTGCCATCGGCTGCAGTCCGCCGGCGAGCAGCGCCCCGCCGACCGGGAGGGCGCCGATGGCCCGCAGCCGTACGGCCCGGTTGCGGACGGCCGAGCGGACCGCCGGGGTGCCCGCACCGTCCTGACCTGGGGCGTCCTGACCTGAGGCGGGGCCCGTGGCCGTGGGCGGCGCCGGCTCCGTACCCCCCGCGGGGGCGGCGGGCGGGGCCGCCGGGGGCGGGGCGACGTCCGGGGTGCCGCCCTGCGGTGCGCCCGCGCCGGGCCCCGTGGTGCCGCCGTGCCCGCCGCCCCAGTCGGGCACCGGCCGGGCGCGCCTGCCGCGGCCTCCGTCGTCGTCCCCGTCCGGCACCCAGCTGACGGCCATGGCCCCGCCGATGACGCCCAGCAGGAAACCGATCAGGAAGCCGCCGAAGTTGGACAGCACGAGCGAGGCGACGGAGAAGATCAGGGTCGCGATGCCGGCGAAGGCGCGGTAGTGCGGGGCGAGCCACAAGGTGAGGCCCAGGATGACCAGGAAGACGCCCATGAGCAGGCCGGAGACACCGGCGATGCCCTCGTGGATCATGAGCGCGAGCGGGGCGAGCGGGATGGAGAGGATCTCCACACCGGCGAGCAGGGTCCACACGCCGGCCCAGAAGGGACGGCTGCGGCGCCAGGCGCGGAAGCGGGACCGGAGGGCTCCGGCACGGCTCAGCATGCGGGTCACGGCGGCCTTTCCTAGAAGCAGGAGTGGTCGCCGCGCAGCACCTGCACGTGCAGGTCCGGCAGTCTGAACGTGGCCGCGCTGACCGACCGGTTCGTCTGCCGCAGGTCGCGGACGCGGATGGAGGTCGCCTGCTGGGCGAAGGCCCCGGCCGGGCCCCGCACGCCGGGGACCTGGTCCACCGTCGAGGCGTCCTGTCCGATGTGGATGTTCTCGAAGACGGCGTCGCCCTTGATGTCGTGGGCGTCGGCGATCAGCCGGTCGGCGCTCGCCGGGTCCGCGGTCAGCCGCAGCGTGACCGGGCCGATGACCGGCACCTGCTGGACGACGGACTGGCACAGGTCGTGCAGGGTGGCCCGGCGGATGGCGGACAGCGCCTCCGGGTAGACCGCGTCACGCCCCCGGTCGAGGACGCCGAACTGGACGAAGCCGTCGCCCTCCAGGAGGGAGGAGGAGATCTGGAAGCTCTCTCCGGCGACGGTGAAGGAGTTGGCCGAGACCCCGAAGGAGGCGGCGAGCGCGCCGGTGGCCAGGCTCGCGACGACGGCGCCCGCGGCCGCGACGGTCGGCACCATGACGAGGGCGAGCCGCTTCCAGCTGGTGCGGCCGGAGACGGCGACGGCGGCCTGGGACGTGGCGGGCCGGTACCCGGTGGGCTCGGTGGTCAGCACGTCCCGTCAACCGTGGGACAGTCTGATCGGTCGCTCGGGGGCGGTACGTAATCACCCCGATGGTCGTACGCACTCGCCCATTCGGGTCAGAAGCAGGGGTCGGCGCCCTTCTTGACCGTCATGTGCAGGCCGTTCAGCCGGAAGGTCGCCGCGCTCACGGACTTCGTGGTCTGCCGCAGGTGGTCGATGGTGACGCTCTCGGCCTGCTGCCCCAGGGCGCCGGCTGGGCCCTTGGCCCTGCCCTCGGTGTCCGTCGTGGAGGCGTCCACACCGATCTGGATGTCGTGGAACTCGGCGTCGCCCGCCAGGTCGTCGGTGTCGACGATCAGCTGGTCCGCGTGGACGGGCTGGTCGCCGCCGCCCGCGGTGATCAGCAGGGTGACCTGGCCGAAGCCGGGGACGGTGCCGACCACGGACTGGCACATGTTGTGCGGTTCGGCGGAGCTGATGGCGGAGACCGCCTGGGGGAAGTCGCCCTCGGCGGTGGGGTCGACGGTCACGTACTGCGTGAAGCCGGTGCCGGTCAGGCGGTCGGCGGCGATCTGGATGTTCTGGCCGGACAGGGCGGTCGTGGTCGGTGAGATCGCGAGGGAGACGGGTACCACCCCGGCGCCCGCGCCGACGGCCACGGCGGTGGAGACGGCGAGGGTCGGTATCAGGACGACGGCCGTCCGCGTCCAGCTGGTGCGGCCGGACGGACGGCCGATGCGGCTCGTGCGTCGTATCAGCGGGCTCACACGGTCATTGCAACCCCGGCCACGGGGCCCGGCAACCGGAGTCAGCGGTGCTGTCCGCCCCGGGGGTCCTGGTAGGGGGCCGCGGCCTGCGGGTGCCACCCCTGCTGCGGCGGCACCTGCGGTTGGCGCGGGCCCCACCGCTGCGGGTGCGCCCCCGGCTGCGCGGGCTGCTGCGGCCACGCGTGGGGGCCCTGGGGCTGCTGCGGCCAGGGCCGGCCGTACGGCTGCGGCCCGTAGGGCTGCGTGTACGGCTGCGTGTACGGCTGCACCTGCGGGTACGGCCCGTACGGCGCTCCGGGCGGGAGCGCCGCCCAGGGGTACAGGGGCGGGAACGCGGGGCGGATGGCGTGGGCCGCGTGGGTGAGCGCGGGCTGGGCGACGGCCTTGCGCTCCCACAGGTGGTGGAGCAGTTCCTGCTCCCGGGCCTGGAAGTCGGCGCCGGCGGCCCCGCGGTTGGCGCGGGCGCGCAGGAAGGCGAGCGAGGTCGCGAAGGACACGTACTCGCGGACGGTGCGGGCGGCGTCCTTGCCCTGTGCGCCGCGGGCGGCGGAGCGGGCGAGGCTGCGGCCCTTCATGGAGCCGATGGCGGCGGGCTCGGGCAGGCTGAGCCAGCCGGCCACCGCGTACAGCGGCAGCTGGGTGCGGATGGTCTTCAGCTCGTTCGAGCGGGACCAGATCGCGAGCCAGACCAGCAGGCCGAAGAGCGGGATCATCAGCGTCGCGTAGACGGCGAGGAAGCCGAGCGGGCTGAGCGAGGCGGAGCCGTTCCAGGTGCCGTGCAGGACCATCGCGAGCAGCCAGCCGCCCAGCGGGGCGAGCCAGCGGCGGGCCTGGCCGGGGCGTGAGGTGGCGGCGATGGCGAAGCCGATACCGGTGAGCGAGGTGAACAGCGGGTGCGCGAAGGGCGTCATGACGATCCGGACGACGAACATCGCCGCGGTCGTGCCCAGCCCGCCGTCGGTCCCGTACGCCTGGTCCTCGGCGAAGCCGGAGCCCAGGTAGAGGATGTTCTCGGTGAACGCGAAGCCGGTGGCGGTGAGTCCGGCTATGACGACGCCGTCGACGATCCCGGTGAAGTCACGGCGGCGGAAGAGGAAGAGCAGCAGGACGGCGGCGCCCTTGGCGCTCTCCTCCACGACGGGGGCGACGAAGGTGGCGCCCCAGATGTCGCTCTGCGAGTCGCTGGCCGTGAAGGTCGTGGCGAGCAGCTCGGTCGCGTACTCGTTGGCGAGGATGGCGACCAGCGTGGCGGCGCACGCGCCCCAGGCGAAGGCGAAGACCGCGTCGCGCAGCGGGGTCGGCTCCACCCGGTCCAGCCACAGGAAGGCCCCGCCGAGGAGCGGGACCGGCAGGACCGCCAGGAGGAGGCCGACCAGGAGGCCCTCCGTGCCGGTCTGCCGGCGCACCAGCGCGAGGATGATCACCCCGCACAGCGCCAGGACGGAGAAGAGCACCACGAGCCGGAACGTCCGGTTCTCCCAGAAGTGCCGGCGCGGCTTGTAGTGCCACTGCCCGGGCGCGGGCAGTGCGAACTGCGGTTGCTGCTGGTGATCCGGATACTCGGGTACGGCCGGCCGGGCCGCCGGGCTCGGGAGGGGCGAGTCTGGCGAATGCGAGTACGAGGACACCCAATGACCTTACGGGGCGGTGGCCGCGTGGCGCGATGGTGTTACGGATAACCGCCCTGCGTACCGCCCGGCCGGACGTTCAGCGGCGCTCGAAGAGCAGGTCGTGGACGACGTGGCCCTTGGCGATCCCCTGGCGCTCGAACTTGGTCATCGGGCGGAAGGCCGGACGCGGCTCGGCGTAGCCGCTGCCGGTGGGGTAGGCGTTCGCCAGGCCGGGCTCCGCCGTCAGCACCTCGAGCATCTGCTCGGCGTACGGCTCCCAGTCGGTCGCGCAGTGCACGGTCGCGCCGGGCCGCAGCCGTGACACGGCGAGCGCCACGAACTCCGGCTGGATCATGCGGCGCTTGTGGTGCCGGGCCTTGGGCCAGGGGTCGGGGAAGTAGACCCGCAGGCCGGCCAGCGAACCCGGGGCGAGCATGTCGCGCAGCAGGACGACGGCGTCGCCGTTGGCGACCCGGACGTTGCGCAGGCCCTCGCGCTCGGCGAGGTGGACGAGGTTGCCCTGGCCGGGGGTGTGCACGTCCGCGGCGAGGATGCCGGTGCCCGGGTCGGCGGCGGCCATCGCGGCGGTGGCGTCGCCCATGCCGAAGCCGATCTCCAGGACCACCGGGCGGTCCGGGGCGAGGTCCGCGTCGGCGAAGAGCTTGTCCAGGTCCAGCGGCGTGCCGTCGAGGTCGACGCCCCAGTCCGCCCAGCGCCGCTCGAGCGCCGCCCGCTGGCCGTGGGTGACCCGGCCGCGGCGCGGGTGGAAGGTGCGGATGCGCTGCTCGGTGTGCGCGTCCGGATGCGGGTGGGAGGCGGGGCCGCCCGGGAAGTGGGGGGTGCGGGGCTTCGACATGATGCGTCGATTTTACGTACGCCCCAGCACCGCCAGTGCCCTGCGGGCGATCTCCCGGCCGATCGGCAGCGAGGCCGTCGCGGCGGGCGAGGGGGCGTTCAGCACGTGGACGAAGGGCCCGTCGCCCGTGATGAGGAAGTCGTCGACGAGCGTCCCGTCGCGCAGCACGGCCTGCGCCCGCACCCCGGCCTCGGCCGGCACCATGTCGTCGGCGGTCACCGCGGGCAGCAGCCGCCGCACGGACTCCACGAAGGCCCGCTTCGACAGCGACCGGCGGATCTCGCCGGCCTCGTAGCGCCAATGGCGGCGGGCGATCCGCCAGGTGCCGGGGAACGTGGCCGTCTCGACGAGGTCGCGCGGGCGCACGGTGCGCCGCCGGTAGCCCTCGCGGGCCAGGGCGGGGACGGCGTTCGGGCCGACGTGCACCGAGCCGTCGAAGCCGCGGGTCAGATGCACGCCGAGGAACGGGAACGCGGGGTCGGGGACGGGGTAGACCAGTCCGCGGACGAGGTCGGCGCGGTCCGGGCGCAGCTCGTAGTACTCGCCGCGGAACGGCACGATGCGGACGCCGGAGGTGTCCTCCCCGGCCATGCGCGCGATGCGGTCGCAGTGCAGGCCGGCGCAGTTCACCAGCGCCCTGGCCCGGACGGGCGGGCCGTCGTGGGGCTCGACGATCACGCTCGGCCCGTCGCGGTGGATCGCGCGGACCTCCGTGCCGTACGCGATGCGCGCGTCGGCGCGGCCGCCCTCGGTCGTGAGGCGGGCCATGGCCGCGGCGACCGCGGTGAAGTCGCAGACCCCCGTCGTGCCGACGTGGATCGCCGCCAGGCCGCGTACGTGCGGCTCCCGCTCCGCGATCCGGGCCGGGCCCAGCTCCTGCACCGGGATGTCGTTCTGCCGCCCCCGCTGGACGAGGGCGTGCAGCCGGGGGAGCTCGTCCCGCTCCGTGGCGACGATCAGCTTGCCCGTCACGTCGTGCGGGATGTCGTTGCCGGCGCAGAACTTCACCATCTCGGCGGCGCCCTGCGTCGCGTACCGCGCCTTGAGGGAGCCGGGGCGGTAGTAGATGCCGCTGTGGATCACGCCGCTGTTGTGGCCGGTCTGGTGGCGGGCGGGGCCGTCCTCCTTGTCCAGGACCAGGACGGACGTGCCGGGGGCGGTGCGCGTGAGCGCGTACGCGGTCGCGAGGCCGACGATTCCGGCGCCGATGACGACGACGTCCGTGGTGTCCATGCGCGCGGTCACCTCCCCCGTAAGGCTTGGCCCGTCCGCGCCGCGTGCAAACCTGTCGGCGGGGCGTGTCGTTCGCGCCAGGTCGTTGCGTGCGGGTCGTTTGCGCCTGCGGGCGGCTGCGCCGGGCTGCCCGGTGACTGCGTGCGGGTGCGTTGCGCCTGCGGCGGGCGGTTCTCCCGCCCTCCGCCTCCCCCAGCCTTCGGCCGGGGGGACCCCCATGGGCGCACCCCGCCACACCCCCCTTCTGCCGGCTTGGGCGACTAACGGCCGGATGGGGTGAGGAGGCGGTCCGGGGTTGCCGCAAGTGCCTTTCTGAACCCCCACCGGCCGTCATGCGCCCTGACAACCGGAGGGGGTGTGGCGGGGTGCGCCCGGAAGCGACGAGCGGCGGACCCGGGCGCCGAATGATGCGGACGTAAACCGCGAGCGCTGAGGACGTGCGCCGACGCGGCCCCGACCCCCAGGCATACGTTGCGCAGGCCCGCGCTGCTCGCGCCGGGCAATCCGGGCGGGAGGGCGGGGGATGCCCGCCGCAGGCGCAAACAACCCGCACACAACAACCGGCCGCAAGCGGGCACCCCCCGCACCCCGGAGGGCTACGCGGGGGCCGCCAGCAGGGGGCGGGCCCGCTCGCGCAGCTCCGCGACGCGGGGCTCGTTCCCGTACGGCTCCAGCCGGTGCAGGAGGTCCCGCACGTACTCCGTGGTCCGGGCCGACGAGATCCGCCCGGCCACCTCCACCGCCTTGACCCCGGCCGCGCAGGCCGCGTCCAGGTTGCCGGACTCCAGCTCCGCGACCGCCGAGACGACGAGCCGCAGCCCGTGCGAGCGCACGAACTCCTCCGTGGGCCGGGCGAGGGCCGTCTCCGTGAAGCGGCGCACCTGCCCGGGCACGCGCAGGTCGCGGTAGCACTCGGCGGCGTCCGCGGCGAGGCGGTCGTAGGAGTAGAAGCCGAGCCAGGGCGGGTCGGCGTCCCCGTCGCGGGCGCGGTCGAGCCAGGACTCGGCGGCGGCCAGGGCCGTGGCGCACGCGGCGCTCTCGCCGGCCTTGGCGTGGGCGCGGGCCTCGACGAGGTGGAAGAAGGACATCGTGCGCGCCGTGGCGAGGCCGCGGTTGCGTTCGAGGGCGGCCTGGGCCAGGTCCACGCCCTCGTCGGCGAAGCCGCGGTACGTGGCCTGGAGCGACATCGACGCCAGCACGTAGCCCCCGAGGGGGACGTCGGCGGCGGCGCGCGCGAGCCGCAGGGCCTGGATGTAGTAGCGCTGGGCGGCCTCCTGCTGACCGGTGTCGAAGGCCATCCACCCGGCGAGCCGGGTGAGTTCGGCGGTGGCGCCGAAGAGGGAGCGGCCGACCTCGTCGCTGTACGAGCCGAGCAGCAGCGGGGCCGCCTCGACCCGCAGGCACTCGGGGACCATGCCGGAACGCCAGTCGCCGCCGCCGTACTTGGAGTCCCAGCGCCGGGCGTCCTCCGCGGCCTCGCGGAGCTTGGCGACGTCGGAGTGGCCGACGTGGTGCGTGCCCGGGGCGGGGTCCTCGCGGGCGACGCGGGCGTCGGCCGGGGTTATCAGCCAGCGGGAGGCCGGCGTGACGTACGCGCTGACCGCGAAGGAGCCGGCGAGGCTCTGCCAGATGCCGCCGCCGCCCGGGCCGCGCCGGCCGGGGTCGAGCTTCCACAGGTCGGTGGCGGACTTGACGGCCTCCCCGACGTCGCGGGGGAAGGCGAGGCCCACCTCGGGCGCGGGGTCGGCGTCGGCGAGGCCGATCTCGTGCAGCGGCACGGGACGGCCGAGCTTGCTGCCGATGGCCGCCGCGATGAGGTGCGGGGCGGCGCCCTGCGGCACCATGCCCTTGGTGACCCAGCGGGCGACGGAGGTCTTGTCGTACCGCAGGGTCAGACCGCGCTGGGCGCCGAGGTCGTTGACCCTGCGGGCGAGTCCCGCGTTGCTGATGCCGGCCAGGGCGAGAAGGGTGCCGAGTTTCTCGTTGGGCCCTCGGGGTTCTTTGGTCATGACCACTACCACCTCTCGCCGTAAGCGCGAGGGCCGCGTACGCCTGCCACGCCTGTCACACCCTCTCGACGCACAACAACGGCTGGCCCGGCGCCTCTTGTGGAGGCGTGCCGGGTCCGCCGCAGCCCGCCACCGGGCATGCGCCGGACCCCGAGCTGCCGGGACCATCGCTTCTCGGGTGAACCCAGCGTAGTTCGCCGTATCCCGCCCGTTAAGAGCTGTTGTCCCGGATGGCGAGATTCCTGCCCTGAATGCGGCCTGGCGACTCCTGCTGGTGGCGCGTGCTACCGGCGTATGCGGCTGTGCGCCCATCCGCGCGCTCTGTGCCGGTTCGGGCGGTAGGGGTTCCATGGTGGGGTGGGTTGGCCCGCGGCTCTCATGTGCGGCTATGGGGGGTTGTGGCGGGTCAGGGGGCTCCGCCACCACAATCCCCGCGGGTGGCGGACCGGTCCGGGAGGTGCGCCACGCCTCCCGGACCGCGACCCCCACGCGTCGCAGAACGGACGAATGCGGGCTGCCCGGACATTGACCGGAAGATGACGTTTGAAATCCGGTGGCCCGTTCCAAGTGACCATGATCAAGGGGGAGTTGGGCCGAACCGGCCCGCGCCGGACCGCGCGTGACGCGCGGTCCGGCGCTCAACCATGTCCTCATGCGCCTCTTTGTGCGCCGCTCCGTGGCAGCATGTTCCTCGGACGGGGCGGCAGTTCGGCCTGCCGCGGGGCCGGTTGGCCACGGTGGCCCACGTAATCCACGACCTGTGGAGGCGGCGATGCGGTGGTTGGTGGGGTGGAGCAGCGCTGCCGTGGGACAGGTTCCCGGCACGCGCGCCGGCCGCACCCTGCAGCCCGTCGGCGCACAACTCCTGTGGGGCGACCCCGATCCGCTGTGGATGGTGGGTGACTGGCGCCCCGACGAGGTGCGGATCGTCCACGCCGAGAACGGTTCCGTGGCGCGGCTGGCCGTGCTGGGCCGCTGCGCCGCCTCCGACGCCGACCTGCGGGTGGGGCTGTTCGCGGCGCGCGGCGGGGCGCTGCGCCATCTGACGGCCTGGGCCGGCAGCTACACCTGCGTCCTGCAGATCGGCCGCCGCGTCACGGTGCTGGGCGACCTCGCGGGCGCCCGGCCGGTGTTCCACACCCAGTGGGCGCGGGGCACGGCGTACGGCACGGCCGCGCTGCCGCTGGCCGACCTCACCGAGGCCGCCCTGGACGTGACCTACCTGGCGGCGCTGCTGGCCTGCCCGGACTCGCCCGAGGCGCTCGGCGAGGGCACCCCGTACGCCGGGGTGCGCCGGGTGCCGCCCGGGCACGCGCTCATCATGCGCGACGGGGTGCCCGAGGTCAGCGGCTACGAGCCCACCGCCTCGCTCGCCGTCGCCGGCACCCCCGCGGCCTCCGCCGACCCGGACCGGGCGCTCGCCGGCATACGGGACGCCCTGGTCGACGCCGTCCGGACGCGGCTCGCACAGCCCCGCTTCGTACCGGACGCCGGCGAGGCCCCCGCGCCGGGCATCGGCGCCGACCTGTCCGGGGGCAGCGCCTCCTCCACGCTCGCCCTGCTCGCCGCGGGCCTGCCGGGGATGCCGGGCACACCGCTCGGGCACGGCGCCGCCGCGGGGCAGCGCCTGCTGGCGGTGACCTTCAACGACCTGGCCACGGGCGGGGTCCACGGGCGCGAGGCCGAGCTGGAGCGCGCCCGCAGCATGGCCGCCGACCCGCGGCTGCACCACGTCGTCGTACCGGGCGGGCCGGAATCCCTCCCGTACGCCGACCTCCTGGACAGCGGGCCGCTCACCGACGAGCCGGGCCCCTCGCTGGTCACCGCGGAACGGCACCGGCGGCGCCTGGCGGCCGGCGGCGCCGACCACTTCGTGGGGCACGGCGCCCGGCAGGTGCTGGACGCCCATCCGGCCCGCCTGGCGGACCTGCTGATGGACCGTCGGCGGCGCGGCCTGCTGCGTCCCGTCACGGCCCTGGCGCGGGCGGACGGGCCCTCGGGGCGCTCGGTGTTCGTGCCGTTCACGGTGTACCGGGCGGCGCGGCGGCTGGCCCGCACCAGTTACCGGCAGGGCGTGGAGGACGCCGCGGCACGCCTGCTGGCCCGGCGCTTCGAGGAGCACGGGGACGCCCTGGCCGCGTCGCTCGCGGCCCTCGCCTGGTGCCGGCCGGGCCCCGCGGCGCGCTGGCTGACCGGCGAGGCGCTCGCCGAAGTATCGGTTCGCCTGCAGGAGGCGGCTTCCCGGCCGGGCACGACGGTGGAGCGCCCCGGAGAGCGCCGGGCGCGCGCCGCGCTCGCCCGGCACGCCGCCGACCACCGGGTCTTCGAGCAGGCCGCCGAGGTGCGCAGCCAGCGGCTCCACGCGCCCTTCCTGGACAACCAGGTGGTGCGGGCCTGCCGGGCGCTGCCCGAGACGCTGCGCGTCCAGCCGGGCGCCCGCACCACGATCCTGCGCTCCGTCCTGGCGGGCGCGGGCATCCGCGAACTGCCGCCCGGCTGGGGCGCCAACTCCCACGTCTCCACGGCCGTCGCCGTCCGCGCAGGCCTGCGGGCCGCCGTCGACGACCTGCTCGACCTCTTCGAGGCCCCGCTGCTCGCGGACGCCGGGCTCGTCGAGGCCCGCGTCGTACGGGCCGCCCTGCGTGCCGCGGCGGACGGCGAATCGGTGCCCGTCGACGGCCTCACCGACCTGGTCGCCACGGAGGTGTGGCTGCGCCGGCTGCTGGCCCGGCGCGGCTCCTGCTGGACGGGCACGGAGGTGCCGGAACAGCGCGCGGTCGCCAGCGGGGTGCAGCGGCTGTCGCTGTAGGCCGGCGCCGGCGGTCATCTGACGGGACGTGCGCCCCACGGATGCGCCGCCCGGGGGGATATGGACGCCGTTGCTCCACATATGTCACTGGCCGGAAAAGGACCCCGGCGCAGCCCTCCGCGCGAGTCTCCGGGACACTCTGAACATGCGCATCCGTACCACGGCGGCGGCCCTCGCCGCCGCTGCCGCCGCCGCGGCCCTCCTGGGCCTGGCCGCGCACGCCTCCGGCGCGCCCGCAGACCGGTCCGGGGTCCGCCTCTACGACGAGGCACTGGGCAGGACGCGCGAAGACGGCGCCACGGTGTGCACCTTCTACTTCAAGGCCGAGGGCTTCGGCCCCGACCAGCCGGTCAACTGGACGGTCTCGTACGCCCGGGGCGAGGACGCGGTCGTCGGCACCCTGGTCACCGGCGCCCGGGGCACCGGGAGCACCGGCCGCGTCGTCCTCGCCGACGGCGACTACCGGTTCCGGTGGGCCGGTTCCGACGCGGACCCGCAGCGCTTCACGGTGGCTTGCCCGGCCGGGACGGCGACCCCGTCGCCGGGCACCGCCGCGACCGCCCCCTCCGTCCCCGCGGGTGCCGTGCCCGGGGTGACGGCGGCGGCGTCCACCGGCCCGGGCACGGGCCTGCCCGCCGCGGGGCTCACCTCCGCGTCGACCTCCACCGGCCCCTCCGACGTCACCGCGGGCGTGGCCTCCGTACTGGTTGCCCTGGGCATCGCCTCGGTGGCGGCACTTGTGATGCTCCGCCGCAAGCCCGTCCGGGCCCCTGCCGCGCCCCGCCGCCACCGGCGCGCCTCCGGCTGACCTGTCGGCGGCCCGCACACAACAACGGGCCGCAAGGGGCACGCACCCCCCGCCCGCCCCGCAGGGTGTCCGTGGCGTACCCGACAATGGTGGGGCCGGACAACGCAAGGGCAGCGGCACCACAGGACGGGCGGGCAGATGGCGGTATGGGACGACCTGGTCGGCCAGGACCGGGTGACGGAGCAGTTGGCCGCCGCCGCACGGGACGCCGACGCCTTCGTGACGGCGGCTGCCGCGCGCAGCGCGCTGCCGACGGCGTCGAAGATGACGCACGCCTGGCTGTTCACCGGCCCGCCCGGCGCGGGCCGTGACACGGCCGCCCGCGCCTTCGCCGCCGCGCTGCAGTGCGTGAGCCCGGACCGGGCGCTGGGCGGGGCGCCGGGCTGCGGCTTCTGCGACGGCTGCCACACGACCCTGGTCGGTACGCACGCCGACGTCGAGGTGGTCCGCACCGACCTGCTCTCCATCGGCGTCAAGGACACCCGCGACCTCGTCCGCCGCTCCACGCTGTCGCCCGCCTCCGGCCGCTGGCAGGTGATCGTGCTGGAGGACGCCGACCGCCTCACCGAGGGCGCCGGCAACGTGCTGCTCAAGGCGGTGGAGGAGCCTGCGCCCCGGACGGTGTGGCTGCTGTGCGCGCCCTCCATCGAGGACGTGCTGCCGACGATCCGCTCGCGCTGCCGGCACCTGGTGCTGCGCACCCCGCCCGTGGACGCCGTCGCCGATGTGCTGGTCCGGCGCGACGGCATCGACCCCGTGACCGCCGAGGCCGCCGCCCGTGCCACGCAGGGGCACATCGACCGCGCCCGCCGGCTCGCCACCGACGAGGGGGCGCGCACCCGCCGCGCGGCCGTGCTGAGGCTGCCGCTGCGCGTGGACGACGTGGGGGGCTGCCTCAAGGCCGCGCAGGAGCTGGTGGACGCGGCGACCGAGGACGCCAAGCAGGTCTCCGAGGAGATGGACGCCAAGGAGACCGAGGAGCTGCGCACGGCGCTCGGCGCGGCCGCGGGGGCGGGCAGCCGGATGCCGCGCGGCACGGCGGGCGTGATGAAGGAGCTCGCCGACCGGCAGAAGCGCCGGTCCACCCGTACCCAGCGCGACACCCTCGACCTGGCCCTCACCGACCTGGCGGGCTTCTACCGGGACGTGCTGGCGGTGCAGGTCGGCACGTCCGTCGCCATCGCGAACGTCGAGGCGCGGGACGCCGTCGAGCGGATCGCGGCGGCTTCGCGGCCGGAGAACACGCTGCGCCGCATCGAGGCCGTGCTCGCCTGCCGTGGGGCCCTGGACAGGAACGTCGCGCCGTTGCTGGCTGTCGAGGCGATGACGCTGGCCCTGCGCGCGGGCTGACCGCCGGCGCGCGGGACGGGCCGCGCGGACCGCCCCCGCGCCTTGATCATCCGGCGGACGGGTGATCGTTTGCGGCGCTCGCGCGTCGCCGCTCCCCGGTGCGCCCGGCCTTGCCGCAGGCTGCTGTGCGGTGCCCCCGGCCGCTGTCCCCGCGGGGGTGATCCCAGCGCACGGGGTGCGCTCCCCCCTGCCTCCGGCGCGGGTGCCGCGCCCGTGCCCGAAGCGCCGTGGGGGACCTGCCGAGGTGGTGCCGCACGTGCCCGAGGTGGCCGAGGTCGTCGTTCTGTACGCGCTGCTGACCGCGGCCGGGGCCGTGGCGGTGGCGCTCGCCCGCTCGGCGCTGCGGCACTGGTGGGAGCAGCGCGCGGGCCGCGCGTACGAACTGCCCGTCGAGCGCACCGGCACGGTGCTGCGCGGCGCAGGGTCCGTGCTGGCCGCCGCGGGGGCGGTCACGCTGGCCGTCTGGTCGCCGTCCGGCCCGGCGGATCCGTCGCTCCCGCCGCCCCGCCCGGTCACCGCCGCCGCGCCCCCGCTGTCCCGGCCGCCGTCCGCGCCACCCCCGCGGCCGGTGCCGTCCGACCCCGTGGACGCCGGGCTGGAGCCGCCGCGCACCCTCGGTCACCCGGCCGGGGGCACGCTCCAGGAATTGTCCGACGGCACGCGGGTCTGGCTGCCCCCGCAGTACGACTACCCGGACTCCGTCGGGGTGTACTTCCCCCTGGTCGTGGCCCACATCGACCCCGCCGACCCGGATCTGTTCGCCGGCTTCGCCGCCCAGTCGCTGCGGGGCATCGCGGACCCCTTCGTGGTCGTGCTGCCCGCCCACTGCGACACCGGCC
This sequence comes from Streptomyces sp. PA03-5A, assembly GCF_033792725.1. Taxonomy (NCBI): domain Bacteria; kingdom Bacillati; phylum Actinomycetota; class Actinomycetes; order Kitasatosporales; family Streptomycetaceae; genus Streptomyces; species Streptomyces sp. PA03-5A. The sequence continues at coordinate 229,828 of NZ_JARAVL010000003.1, forward strand.
CGGGCGCCCGTCCCGCGGCCGTCCCGGTCGCGGTCGCCCGGCTCTACCGTGTCCTGCCCGGCCGCCCCGCGCGGGCGTTGCTGGGCGCCGACGGGAACGCGGCCTGCGTCGTACGGCAGCAGCTGACCGACCCCGAGGGGTACACCGCGGCGATCGGCGTCTCGGGCGGCTACGACGGGATCGACCGGTCCGGCCCGCCGCCGTACTACTCCTCCACCGACCGCGGATACCCCGGGGGTGACATGCCGCGCCCCGCGCTGCTGCTCGCCGTACCCTCCGGAGAGGAGGACGCGCGGCGCTCTGCCCTCGCCCTGCGGGAACGGGTGCGTGGCGTGTCCGCCGGGGTCCGGGTGCTGGACGGCATCGCCCCGCGGCGGCGGCTCTTCGCCCTCGTCGCCGGGTACGCGACCGAGAAGCTCGACGGTCCGGACCGTCCCTGACGGCGCGGGCCCGAATCACCCGTATGAGGACTGTGGAGGACGGTTCGCCACCGGCCCTCCGGATACGCTCCAGATGACCACCACGAGGAACCGAGGCTCCGATGCACACCCCGCGCCTGCTCCGTACCTCCGGCACCGTCCTCGCGGTCGCCGGGCTGATGCTGTCCGCGTGCACGACGGGTGGCAGCACGCACAGTGCCGCCGCCTCGTCCCCGGCGGGCTCGCTCGGCGGGCCGCCGCCCTCGGGCGCTGCCGCGGACGCCTACGGCAACCTCCGGCCGTACTACGAGCAGCGTCTGTCCTGGCGCGAGTGCAAGGACATGCCGGGCATGCAGTGCGCCACCATGCGGGTCCCCCTCGACTACGCCCACCCGTCCGCCGCGAGCGACCTCAAGCTCGCCGTCACCCGGAAGCGGGCCGAGGACGGCGGCAAGCGGCTCGGCACCCTGCTGGTCAACCCGGGCGGCCCCGGCGGCTCCGCGATCGACTATCTGCAGTACGCGGCCTTCGGCTACCCGTCGGCGGTCACCTCCCGCTACGACATGGCCGCCATCGACCCGCGCGGTGTGGCCCGCAGCGAGCCCGTCGAGTGCCTCAGCGACCGCCAGATGGACGCCTTCACGGCGACCGACGTCACCCCGGACGACGGCGCCGAGGTCAACGCCCTCGTCGCCGCCGACAAGGAGTTCGCCGGCGGCTGCGAGCAGCGCTCCGCCAAACTGCTCAAGCACATCAGCACGGTGGACTCCGCCCGCGACATGGACGTCTTCCGCGCCCTGGTCGGCGACCGCAAGCTCAACTACGTCGGCAAGTCCTACGGCACCTTCCTGGGCGCCACCTACGCCGAACTGTTCCCCGACAAGGCCGGCCGGCTCGTCCTCGACGGCGCCGTCGACCCGTCGATCTCGGCCCTCGACGCGAGCCGCGGCCAGGCCTCCGGCTTCGAGACCGCCTTCGACGCCTTCGCCCGGGACTGCGTCGGCCACCGCGACTGCCCGCTCGGCACCAAGAGCTCCGCCGACGCCGGGCACCGCCTCGACGCCTTCTTCAAGCAGCTGGACGCCAAGCCCCTGAACACCGGCAGCGACCGCAAGCTGACCGAGGCGCTCGGCACCACCGGCGTGATCGCCGCGATGTACGACGAGTCGATGTGGCCCACCCTGCGCACCGCCCTCACCAAGGCGAACAAGGGCGACGGAAGCGGTCTGCTCGCGCTGTCCGACACGTACTACGAGCGCGACGACCGCGGCCGCTACGACAACCTCATGTACGCCAACGCCGCCGTGAACTGCCTCGACCTGCCGCCGGCCCTGTCCGGCCCGCCGGCCGCCGAGCAGTCCGTCTCCGCGTTCACCGCCGAGTCCCCGCACTTCGGCAAGAACCTCGCGTGGTCCAGCCTGATCTGCGCCTACTGGCCCGTCGCGCCGACCGGCAAGCCGCACCGCATCGAGGCCACCGGCGCCGACCCCATCCTGGTCGTCGGCACCACCCGCGACCCCGCCACGCCGTACGCCTGGGCCAAGTCCCTCGCCGGCCAGCTCGACTCCGGCGTCCTGCTCACCTACAACGGCGACGGCCACACGGCGTACGCCCGCGGCAGCAGCTGCATCGACTCCGCCGTCAACCGCTACCTCCTCGAGGGCACGCCCCCGGCGGACGGCAAGACCTGCTGACCCCGTGAGGGGCCCCGTCGCCCCGCCCCGACCCGACGGCACCCTGGTCAGGGGCCCCTCAAGAACTGTGTAGACTTGTGCCCGCTGCCGATGCGAAGCTGTCTCGGCAGCCTGCCGCCTTAGCTCAGTCGGCCAGAGCGACGCACTCGTAATGCGTAGGTCAAGGGTTCGATTCCCTTAGGCGGCTCCACGAAGAAGGGCCCAGGTCACCTCGGTGAGCTGGGCCCTTTGGTTTGATTGCAGTTCCTCGGCGGGTATGACGGCGCGGACCCGAGAATCCCGTGGGGGCGCGTATTACTGGGGTGTGTCTCGGGGGATGGGCGAGGTGTTCGCGCGGGCCGAGCAGTCTGTGGCCGTCGCTGGATGTCGCCGGTCTCGGCCACCTCGACTGCACCGGATCGGGGGTGTAGTCGAGGGTGAGTCGGACGCGGGCGCCGGCGGCGTGCTTGACGACGTTGGCCAGTGCCTCCTGCACTCCCCGGTGCGCGGCCAAGTCGGCGCCAGCGGAAAGCGGTGCCGGTGTCGGCCGGCTCGACAGGGACGCCGATGTCGCGTACCGGGTCCGCGATGGCCGCCACCTGGCCGAGATCCGGTCGCGGGGGCAATTTGGCGGCGGCTGGTTTGAGGCCGTCTTCGGTCATGGTGAGCAGGCATGACGTGGCGCAGTTCTGCCATCGCAGTGGCCCGCTGGCCTCAACGGCCAACAGTGCCCCGCGCGGCCCGCTCGGGCGCGGTGTCCATCACTTTGTAGGCCGCGCCTGTCCCGAACTCACGTCATGTCTGGAGGAACTGGTTCGTGGAGTTTCCAGATTGCTGAACGCAGGCCGATGCGGCGGATTACCGCGGAGCCCAGGCACATCCGTGACCTGGGCTCCTTTGTTGTCGGGATCTGCCCGCAGCCAACGGGCCCTGTCCTCCTGCCGACGGTGCGGATGTCATTCCGGTTGCGAAGACGGATCCAGCACTTCGAAACCACCGCGCGGGCTGGCTTGCGTTCGGAAGCCGAGCCTTTCCACGCAGGCCCGGAGTTTCCCCTGTCCGAGAACGCGGGTGTAGCTCAGGGGTCCGAACGTGTCCTGTAGTGCTTTGCCCACCTCCAGTCCGCTGATGCCGGCCTGCTCAGGCGACCGTGCGGCCAGAAGCTGGCGAATCAGGATCCGGTATGCCTCCTCCACGTCCACCTCTGCCTTCCTCGTGGCGGCGAGACGCATGGCACTGGACACGATGGGTTGGGGAGTCGCCTGGCCAGCCCTAGGGGCCGGCGCCTGCGGGGGGTCAGGGTAACGGGAGGGGGGTGCGTGTCGGCCAATGTCAGCCGACGCTTCGATGGGGCTGGAGTTGCGGCGCTGCTCCAGCCCGTTGAGGAAGCGTGCTGTTGGGGAGGCAGCGGAAGAGGATGTGACGAACTCCACGGACCACGCCCTGAGCCCTTCGTAGCTGAACCCCAGGTAGAACTCCACTGGTGCGTTAATGTCACGGCTGCGCAGGAATTTATCCTTGGGTGCGAAGAACGCCCGCATGTGGCCGTGTGCCACGGAAATCCAGCCCAATTGCGGCCCCTCTATCTCCTGGATGACTCCGGAGACCTTGAGTAGCCGCTCAGGCCGTTCCCACAGAACGGGCTCGTCCCTGCGCTCCCCCAACTCCGTGAAGTGCACGAGTTCCGGAATGGCGGACGCGCCGCCGTCCGCTGCGACCGCCATCCATTCGTAGCTGTACTGCCGTCGGCTGTCCCTGGCGAGCCGCTTGGACTCCTCCAGATATCGCTGTGCTTCTAGCTGGGACTGCTCGTCGCCCCTAAACCAACGGAGAAAGCGCAGGACGTAGAGGTAGTAGTTGCATTCGAGACTCTGCTTTTCGTGATTCAGGATCGCGAAGCGTTCGAGTGCGCGCAGCTCCTCGTACTCGTCGAGTTGTCGGTAGCAGCGGAACCACGTTCGAACGTCGCTGTCATTCAGACGGCCATCAACGTGGAAGACGTTGTCGTAGAGCTCAACTATGGCTCTGAGAGATTCGTGACTCGAACCGTCTCCTTCTCGTTGCTCCTCCTTGAAGAAGGCGCGGGCGAGGACAAGTGCAATCCCGGAGTGGCTCTCGGATTCAGCGATGAGCGATCGCCACTCTCGCACCAGTGTCCGGACGCTGCCGTAGAGGGCCCCTAGGTCGCCCTCGCACTTGTTGTAGTAGGTGCTCTTGCGGTGGCCGGGGCGGGCCATGTCCAGCTGGTCGAGCAGGGATTCCGCGAGATGCAGCTGCTCGTCCGCCCAACGGCCGACATCGCCGCCGTCCCGCACGAGACCGAGGAAGTTTTCCCGCTGAGATATCTTGACCAACTGGTTCAGGACCTGAGCGATCATCTGGACGGGAGTCACATATCCGTGCTCGTCCTCGAGGTTTAGAGTTCGGCCCCTGGTGAACGCCTCGAGCGCCGCGTCGTAGATCGGCAAGACCTGCGCGAGGGCTTCTTCGACGCTGATGGCGCCCGGCCGCATTTCCTGCAGGAGATCGCGCACCCACACGCGGCGGACCATGCCAAGCGTGTGGAAATGAATGGAATCCTTTTCCAGTGAAAGTTTGATGGCCTTCTCGAGGTATCCCTCCGCCTTTTCGAAGTCCAGTTTCATTTCGTGGATGTGATATCGACCCAGGTGATTCCAGAAATGAGGCTCAGATGGGCACTTGCGGGTTAGCTCCAGGAATACCCGATAGGCAGCGTCGCGAACGGGAATCCTCGTGATCAGCTCGGCGAACCGCACGCCTGCAGGCTGATCTGTCGACCATTTGTCCCGCCGTATGAATAGATCCTGAAGGATTTTTCTCGTCTGTGCGTTCTCGGAGCCCTGATGAATGCAGACCTGTGTGATGAACTCGACCGCGGTGTCTGCCAGCCGGTCTTCCCAGGACCGCCCGTCCTCAGATTCCAGCAGCGCGACCAGTACGTGCTCGGCTACAAAGGGATGGAGTAGCCGGAGTTCGCCTCCGTCGTCGACCACGAGATGACGCAGGTCCTCGCCCAGTACCTGCAGCAGATCGGCCTGGTAATCGCGCTCGGAGGCGCTCATGTCGCCCCACTTTCCGGTGAGCCATCGCCGGACAAGTGGGTAAGGGAGGCCGTTCTGGGCGAAGCGGGTGACCAATGCTAGATATTTGACGGCGCGCCGCCGCTTCTCGTCGAGGTTGGCCAGATGACTCTCGACATATCCCTGCGTCCCGATGAAGTTTTCCTCGAACGCCGCGAGCCCGAAAAAGAACGGGGAGAGTTGCTGCGGAGGAGCCTGTCCGCGGCGGAGGCTCTCCACCGCCGCCTTCGCCCGCTCGTTTCCGGCTCGTAGGGAGTAGTTCTTCGAGAATTCGGACAGTTCGCCCGGCGACATGGGGTCGGTCAAGCGGTAGACACTGCCGCGTCCAGGCTTGTTGGTGCGGGTGACCCAGAGGAGGACGGCGGGTGTGTTCCACTGGCGCAGGCGTTGGTACAGGTTGTCTCGTTCGGCCTGGGACACATCGGCTGACTCGGCGACGACCAATACTGGTTGGGAGGTGCGGCGGTAGATCTCGTCGACCCGCTCGACCGTGTCCTGACTGTAGTTCCGCAGCAGAACCACCGGGTATTGACGGTGAAGATCCCACGCGATGCGTCGTGCCAGGGTCGTTCCCCCCGCTCCGGGGGTGTGAAACAGCTCCAGAGTCTCGGCCGCGCGGCTCCCGAGAACCTTGCGGAGGTCCTGCTCTAGGGCCTGCTGGGCGTCGCGGGGAACGTCGAGTCCGGCATCCAGATCCATCCAGGTGGCCGGGCGGCCCCGCCAGAACTCGTCGGTCGGCTGGTCCTGCAACTGATCGGTGAGGCAGGCGGAGTGGAGAACATCCAGATCGACGGCAAGCCGCGTGAGTTGGTCCCGTTCGAAGACAACCGGACCATTCTTGCCCGGCATTGTCGCTGGCCTGCCGGATCGCGGAGCGATCTGCGACTCGTTGAACTTCTCCAGGAGCACCGCCATGTCCTGGGTGGCCGCGGAAACCTGGTGGACCTCGACCAGCTCGTAGAGGTCCTCGATGTCCTCCAGGACTCGCGACACCCGTTCGTGGGGGTCGTCGCCGAGGGTCAGGCACAACACCGCGGCTGCGCGATTGGTCGTCTGCCTACTGATGCGTTCGAGGAGTCGCAGCAGCACCGGACGGTTGTGCTTGCGCCAGTTGGCGAACGTCGGCTGCTGGAGTTCACCGTGGCTTTGCCAGCCGTCGGCCATGGCCCACGGGATGACTCCGCGACTGGATGACAGCGCGCCGTCATTGAGGCCGAACTGAAGAATCTGGTGGTGCGTGGCAGCTGGGGGCCGTGGAATGCTGGCCAGTCCCGTGCTGTCGCTCTGCGGGTCGAAGTCCAGGATGGCCGCCCACCGATGAGCGATCAGGCCGGCCATCGCTGGAACGCTGATACCGTCCTCCACGAGCAGAAACAGGTCGTAGCCGGTGTGCGGTCCACCCTGAAAGTTCTTTACCAGCGCGGACAGCTCGTTGTCGGTGCGCGTTGTGGGACGGGGCGAAGAGGGCGTCGCCGTGACCGCGGTGGACCGTTGGGCACCGGGAATACTCGCCTGCTTAAGGAGATCGTGCCACTCGTCCACGTGGTATTTCTTGAGGATCTCCCTGGTGACCCAGGCCGCGGTGTGAAACGCGGTCACGCGCTCCTCGGCCCGCATGCCCCTTTTGGCGGCGTAGTTCAGTGCTGCGGTCAGGCGTGCCAGGACGTACTGGTAGTCCAGTGAGTCCTTGCGTCGCGGCTGTCTCCGGTCCAGTGCTTGAAGGGTCGGGCGGCGGATGGCGTTGACGACGTCGACAAACGACTGGTCGAGGATGTCCAGTTGTTCTCCGTGGACGGTGACGTCGTCGCACTCACCGAGTACGCTCAACGAGATGGCCCGGCCGGACCGCGCCTGGAGCCCGAGCAGCGCCGCAGTTTCGAGATAGGCCTGGTCGTACAGAAGTGGCGCGGGCTCGTCCCAGCCGACGTCGATCAGCCAGTACGCCGTCCGGAACGAACGGGTGGCGTCGAGCAGGATGTTTCTCAAATGCAGGTCACCGTGGCAGGCGCCCTGCAACACCAGTTCCCGGTGCTCGGTGAACGCGCTGCTTCGTCCCAGGACGGTCAGCGGGTCGGGCAGCATTTCGCCGGAGAGTGGGAAGACAGCTTGGGTGACGCCTGCGAGTGCGCGGACCTCCTGCAGGGCTTGGCCACGCCGACCGGTGAGGAAGCCCCTTCCGAGCCAGGACTCGATGATCTCTGTTGTGCTCATGTCGATTTTGCCAGTGACAGTGGCAAGTTGCGCTTCGATTAGCTCGCCGCTGACGACCGAACAGGCGTTCAGGAATCGCTGGCTGTTGGCCCGTTCCACCGCATGTACCCCGCGGAGGCTGCCGCCGGCGATCTCATAGACATCGACGGAAATGGTCGGGCTGTCGGCGGTGAGCGCCAGCCCCGCGATATGTTCATCTGCGAAGTCCGGCGGCAGGCTCGTGTAGAAGTGCTGGTGCGCGGCACTCTGTCGACGGCCTGTGACAGGAGCGGCCTTGACGATGTACTGGCCGTCGAGGGTCGATTCAGCAGCATCGGACACATCACACTTGGCGACGACGGCATCCGTGTAGCCATCCGACAACTCTTGCAGAACCCGGACCTCGGCACCGATGCCTAACTGGTCCTTCAGAAGTCGTATCGCCTGATCTTGCAACGTGTCTGTCGAATCAGGGGCACCGTCTGCGTCAGTGATGTGCGTCACGCTTCATGCTAGCAAGAGCACCAGCGAGACTGGCCTGTTGTGACGGAAGCTCTCTGGGGTGATGGCTACCTGATGCACCGTACGGATCGCGAGACCGCGCAGGACGTGCTCTCGGAGACCTTCCTGCTGGCCTGGCGGAAGCAGCGGTCCGTACCGGAGGACGCGTTGCCCTGGCTGCTGGCGGCGGCGCGCCGGCTGCTCGCCAACCGCGTGCGGTCGGACCTGCGGAGACAGGCGCTCGCGGCACGGATGGCCGCGGTGATGGACCGCGCGCCGCAGGAGGTGTTCGAGGACCGCATAGGCGACCGTGAGCGCGTGTTCCGGGTGCTGATGTCGCTGTCCGAGAGCGACCGCGAAGTGCTGCTGCTCACGGGCTGGTACGACCTGAGCGCGCAGCAGGCGGCCAAGGCCCTGGGTTGCAGCAGGGCGGCCTACGCGCTGCGGCTGCACCGGGCCCGCAAGAGGTTCCGCGCGGCCCTGGAGCCGCGACCCGCATCCTTCACCCCGCTCGATTCGGAGGTACACGCATGACGAACGACCCTGTCCTGGACGCCGTCCGGGAGCTGCGCCCGCAGGGTGCCGACGGCTGGGCGCGGTCGGCGGACGGGCGGGAGACGCTGCGGTCCGTGCTGGACCGGGCGACGCCGCGGAGCACGCGGCGGCGGTCGCTGCGGGTCGCTGTGGCCGGCGGCGCGGTCGTCGCCGCGCTGGCCGGCGGCGGGGTGGTCGCCGTCGCCGGGGGACTGCCGTGGGGGAAGGACGCCGGGGCGCAGGTGATGTGCGCCCGGACGCTGTCGCGCGACGCGGACCTCTCGGGTCTGCCGTCCGACGCGATCAAGGCCTTCGACCCCAGGGACCCGGGCAAGGCCTGCGCCGGGCGCTGGGAGCAGATGTGGGGCCCGTCCGAGCCCGTCCCCACGTCCTTCGCGGCCTGCTACCACCCCGGCGCCGCCGGCAAGGTCGTCTGGCCCGCCGACGGCCTCGACCAGGACCAGGCCTGCGCCCGCATCGGGGCCCGGCCGATTCCCGTCGGGTAGCCCGTCCGCGTCGCGGGGCCGCGCCCATACCAAAAGGGCGCGGCCCGTACGGGTGACCCGGTGACTTTCGGTGTGCGGAGTTGCTCCGGGTGACACCTTGCTTTCTTCCATCCGTACTCGTTGACACGGCAACGGCCGGACGCGGCGCCACGGCGAGCGCGTCCGGGACATCGGACGAGGGAAGGCGCGCATGAACGTCAGTGCTCACATCGAGGCCGTCTACGCGGACGTCTGCCGGCGCAATGCCGGCGAGACGGAGTTCCACCAGGCGGTGGGGGAGGTGCTGCGCTCGCTGGCGCCGGCGCTGGAACGGCACCCCGAGTACCTGGGGACCCGGATCGCGGAGCGGATGTGCGAGCCGGAGCGGCAGGTGATCTTCCGGGTGCCGTGGGTGGACGATCAGGGACGGGTGCAGGTCAACCGGGGCTTCCGGGTGGAGTTCAGCAGCGCGCTCGGCCCGTACAAGGGAGGTCTGCGCTTCCACCCGAGCGTGGACCTCGGCATCGTGAAGTTCCTCGGCTTCGAGCAGATCTTCAAGAACGCGCTGACCGGGCTGGCGATCGGCGGCGGCAAGGGCGGCTCCGACTTCGACCCCAAGGGCCGTTCCGACGGCGAGGTCATGCGCTTCTGCCAGTCGTTCATGACCGAGCTCCACCGGCACCTGGGCGAGCACACCGATGTGCCGGCCGGGGACATCGGCGTGGGCGGCCGGGAGATCGGCTACCTCTTCGGGCAGTACAAGCGGATCACCAACCGCTTCGAGGCGGGCGTGCTGACCGGCAAGGGCGTCGCCTGGGGCGGCTCGCACGCGCGGACCGAGGCGACGGGGTACGGGGCGGTGTACTTCGCGGCCGAGATGCTGGCCACGCGCGGGCAGGGCTTCGAGGGGCGCAGGGCGGTGGTCTCCGGGGCGGGCAACGTCGCCGTCTACGCGATCGAGAAGGTGCGCGCGCTGGGCGGCTCGGTGGTGGCCTGCTCGGACTCCGGCGGCTACGTCGTCGACGAGGCCGGCATCGACCTGGAGCTGCTGAAGGAGATCAAGGAGGTGCGCAGGGCGCGGCTGTCGGCGTACGCGGAGGCCAAGCCCTCGGCGCGGTACTCCGAGCGCGGCTCGGTCTACGACGTGCCGTGCGACGTCGTGCTGCCCTGCGCCACGCAGAACGAGCTGGACGGTCAGGACGCCGGGACGCTGGTGAAGAACGGCGTGCTGGCGGTCGCCGAGGGCGCGAACATGCCGTGCACCCCGGAGGCGATCGAGGTGTTCCGGGAGGCGGACGTGCTCTTCGGCCCGGGCAAGGCGGCCAACGCGGGCGGTGTGGCGACCTCGGCGCTGGAGATGCAGCAGAACGCCTCCCGCGAGCTGTGGACCTTCGAGCGGACCGAGGCCCGGCTCGCGCAGGTGATGCGCGACGTCCACACCCACTGCCGGGCCACCGCCGCGGCGTACGGCGGCACGCCGGACGACTACGTCCTCGGCGCCAACGTCACGGGCTTCCTGCGCGTGGCCGAGGCCATGACGGCGCAGGGCGTCGTCTAGAGCCCGCCCCCAGTGGTGCCCGTGCCCTCCCGCGACGCGCGCGGGAGGGCACGGGCGTTCCCGGCGGCGATCAGGAGGCGTCGCCGCCCATCACACGGGCGAAGGCCACCGGATCGGCGTCGTACCCGCGGACGCCGGAGCGGAAGCGCCACTCGCCGGAGTCGCCCCGGCGGAATTCGCCGACGGTGGCGGCCGTGGCGGCCGCGACCTCGCCGAGGTCGGAGGCGGCGAGGTCGGTGTGGCCCTCGACCACGTGCACGCCGGTGCCCGCGACGTCGCCGAAGGTCATCCGGCCGTCGCGCTGCTGCACGACGACACCGACGACGACCCGGTGGTAGGCGGCACCGAGCCGGTCGAGTTCGAGGGTCATGATCTCGTCGAAGCCCAGCCCCTTGCCGGTTTTGCTGTCGCGGTTGAGCGTGATGGTGCCGTCCGGGGAGCGGCTGTCGAAGTGGACGAGGTACGCCGGGACGCCGTGCGGGTCGGCGGCGCTGTAGGTGGCCGCGACGATGTCCAGGTCGCTGGCGGGTGCGCCGAGCGGGCTGGGGTCCCACTTGAGCCGGACCTCGACCTTGCCGAGGCCTTTGGTGACATTGCTCACTGGCTGGCTCTCCTTGCTTCCGGCTGGTCGGGTGCGGAGGCGGCTGTCACAGGGAACGCCCTTTCATCTGCCGTCAGTTGGGGGACGAGCGCGTGCCGCGCGTCCGTCCGAGGCGGCAACGAACGAGGGCGATCCCGGATTCCTGGCAACCGGTCCGGGGTCCCAGACGGTTCATGCGGGTGTGAGGCTGCTGGGAGCACGGACAGGAACACGATGGCAAGGACACCACGGTGAGGGATGCGGAGACGGACTTCGAGGAGTTCGTCGCCGCGCGCGGGCCGCGGTTGCTGCGGGTCGCCTGGCTGCTGACCGGGGACACGCACCTGGCGGAGGACCTGCTGCAGACGGTCCTGGCCAAGGTGTGGCCGAAGTGGCGGGGCATAGCCGCGGAGAACCCGGAAGCGTACGTGCGCAGGGCCCTGGTGAACACGGCCTCGTCGTGGTGGCAGCGCCGCTGGCGGGGCGAGGTGCCGCACGGCGAGGTGCCGGACACGGTGACGGCGGTGGCGGACCCCTTCGCCTCGGTCGACCTGGAGCAGTCGCTCGCGGTGCTGATACGCCGGCTGCCCGCGCGGCAGCGGGCGGTGGTCGTGCTGCGCTACTTCGAGGACCTGAGCGTCGAGGAGACCGCCGAGGTGCTGGGCTGCCGGCCGGGCACGGTGAAGAGCCAGGCCGCCAAGGCGCTGGCCATGCTGCGGGGGCAGGTCGCGGCGGTGCCGAGCCTGGCGAAGGGTGGTGAGCGGTGTGGATGAGGAGCCAGAGCCGGAGGAGGAGTGGGAGCTGAGCGTGCTGCTGGAGCGCGCCGTGCCGCAGCCGACCGCGCCCCACGACCGGATGGCGCAGATCAGGCGGCGGGTACGGCGGCGCAGGCGACGCCGGGTGGCCGCCGGGGCGCTGGCCGCGGTCGGCGGTGTCACGGCGGCGGTGGTGGCCGCCGCGTTGCTGCAGCCCGCGGGTCCCGTGACGCCCCGGGGGCAGCAGGTCCTCCCCGCCGCGTCCCCGTCCCGCGCGGTGCCCGCCCCGGGGTCCCCCCTGCCGACGTCGACGGGGAGCACGCACCCCGGCTACGCGCTGGTCAGCCTGGACGCGCTGTCCGGGCTGACGCTGAAACTGCCCGGCGAGGGCTGGCGGTCCCTCGTGACCACCGACCCGCGGGGCCTGGTGGTCGGGTTCGTCGGCTCCGGACCGCTCCACGAGCGCAGCGGGTGCACGAAGCAGGAGATGATCCGCTACCCGGTCTGCCCGCCCGTGGACAAGGTCGCCGAGGGCGGGGTGCTGATCGCCTTCGAACAGGTGGGGGCGCCCGTGGGCGACGGCACGGGGTCCGGCCGGTTCGTGGTGAAGGGCGTGGCTTCCGCGGGCGAGGGCTGCCGCGCGCTCGGCGGCCAGTGGGAGCTCACGGCCTGGGGGGAGGACCCGGACCCCGCGTCCTCCGTCGGGCTCGTGGTCAGCGCCTGTTTCAACCGTACGGCGAAGGACACCATCGCCGCGGTCACGGCCGGCCTCAAGGCCGCGAGCTACACCTCGGCGTCCCCCGGCGGGCCGACCGGTCCGGACCGTCCGACCGGTACGGGCACGGGCTGACCCACTGGGCTGACCGGCCGGGGACCGGGCCGTCCGCTCCACGGAGTCCCTCCGGCCTGGCGCTTCTCCTTGATCGCGCTCTCCCGTGGACGAGACGAAAGGCGCCTTCATGCCCGAATTCGTCCGCCGTGGTCACCCCCGGACGACGCGCGCCAGGTCGTCGTGGTGACCGGCGTGGCCGGAACGCGTCCCGGTCGCGGGTCGTGGTCTACGAGGGGACCCCCGACGGCTGGCGCGGCGGCGCGAGATGGCCCGCGCGCAACGGGCAGCGCGGGTGGACCGACGACCACCGCAGCGGCGACGAGCGCTCGCCGATCGGGGTGTTCGGCCTCACCGACGCCGGGGCCTGATGGCCGACCCGGGCACCCGGCTCCCGTACGACCACTCCGGTGGGTCTTCATCAGGGGCACCGGCCTGGAGGGGAACCTCTGACGGGTTCGTTCGACTACGGCGTGTCCATCAACTACAGCCGCGAGCCCGGCACGTCGCCGCAGGACCGGACCCGGCCGATGGGCGGACATGGGCGGTGGCATCTGGTTCCACGTCGTCCACGAGGGGCCCACGCAGGGGTGCGTCGCGTTGTCCGAGGCCCACATGCGGCAGTTGCTGCGGACGCTGGACCCGGCCCTGCAACCCGGTCGTCGTGATGGGGGACGCGGCCTCGCTCACGCGCTGAGACGTGCCGCGTGCGCGGCCTCGTCGGGCCGTGGCTCGCCCGGCCGGGAGCCGCCGAACTCCCAGTGGGTGGCGCCGAGTCCGCCCGCCGCCAGGGCGGCGTCGATCCGGCGGCGGACCTCGGCCTCGTCGCCGGGCGCGGACGCGAACAGCACGCGCAGCCGCAGTGCGCCGCCGGGCCCGGCCGTGACGGCGGTGTGGTGGGGCGCGAGGGGGCACGGCGGATCGTGCTCCCAGTGACCGCACAGGGCGACGGTGACCGCGGCACCTGGGGCGCGCTCGTCGCCGCCGGGGGCGAGGGTCACGACCGCGTCGTGGGCGAAGGTCCGGCGCACGCCTCCAGTATCGGTGTCAGCCGTCCTGCTCGTGGCGGGGACGCATCGCCTGCCGCTGGACGCGCCGCCCGAACGCGGACAGCAGCGGCTCCACGGCGGCGCGCGGGAGCACGACCTTCTGCCGGCCCGTGGGCGGGGCCGCCACCTCGCCCCGGTCGAACGTCACGACCAGGTTCCCGCAGCCGGTGAAGGCCAGGTCGTCCAGGACGGCGCGGCGGGCCGCCGGGTCCTGCAGCGCGCGGAGCCCGCGCGGGTCGTGGCCGGCGCGGGCGGCGAGCACCCGGACCAGGTGCCCGGCGAGGTCGCCGGCCGCGTCCGGGGCGACCATGGCGAGGGCGGGCAGCACCTCGCCGGAGCGGCCGTCGTACCAGTACGTGGCCGTCGTGGTGCCGCTCCCGGAGGTGGTGCCGTCCCCGGCGGCGGTGCCCTCGGCCGTCGTCAGCTGGACGCCGAGCACGTCCCCGGAGGCGGCCAGGAACGTGTACGAGATGGTGAACTCGCCCGCGCAGCCGGCACCGTGGCCGTGCGCGGCCAGGAAGTCCCGCAGCCCGCGCCGCACCTCGCGGTCGAGCGTCCGGGTCAGCGGCCGTGCGCCCGGCACGGACGGGTAGCTCGTCGACCAGCGGCAGGCGCCGCCGGTGCCCCGGGCGCCGATGACCCGCAGCCCGTGGATCCAGGTGGGCATGACCGCCCTGACCTCCTGTCCGTCGGCGGAGGCGGTCGCGGGGGAGGGTCGTCCGCCGGAGGGCGCCGTGCACGCGGGGACGGCCAGCAGCGCGGCCACGGCGACGGCGGCGATCGGCACGGACTTCACCCGGCGACCGTAACCGCCCCCGGGGCCGGGGCGGTTGGCCGTGCCGTATCCGGACCGGGGTGTGACAGGTTCGCGACATCGCGGCGGTCCCCCGCCCGGGGTCGTGGTGCTACAGTGCGAGGAGCACGGCTGTGCGCCCCTCTTCGGCGCCGGTGCTCCCCGCGTGACCGCCCGGCGGTCCGCTCCCGCAGTCACTGCGGTGTTCCCCCTCGCCCGCGCCCCGCGTCGGCGATCTCCCCGAGGCTCCGCCTCTTGTGCCGCGTGTCCCGGCGGCCGGCCGATTCCGCCGCCGTACGCGCCCTTCCCCCGAGGACCACGTATGTCCACAGCTCCCACCACCACCCCCACCCCCGCTCCTGCTTCCTCCCCCTCGGGCGAACGGCTCGTCGCCGTCGCCGGGGTCCTCGACGTCGAGGGCGGGCGCGGCTTCCTGCGCACCGCCGGTTACGCGCAGGGCCCGCACGACGTCCCGGTGCCGCCGGAGGTCATCAGGCGGCACGGGTTGCGCAAGGGCGACGCCGTCGAAGGCGTGGCCACGGCCGGTCGCTCCCGCGCCCTCGTACGGGCCGACCAGGTCGGCGGGCTGCCCGCCGGCCTGGCCCGCGGGCGGCGGCACTTCGCGGACCTGACCCCGCTCCACCCGTCCGAGCGGCTGCGCCTGGAGTGCCCGCAGGGCGGCCTGACCACCCGTGTCGTGGACCTGCTGGCCCCCGTCGGCAAGGGTCAGCGCGGGCTGATCGTGGCGCCGCCGAAGGCCGGCAAGACGATGCTGCTGCGGCGGCTGGCCGACGCCGTCGCGGACAACCACCCCGAGTGCCACCTGATGGTGGTGCTCCTGGACGAACGACCGGAGGAGGTCACCGACATGCGGCGGGCGGTGCGGGGCGAGGTCGTCGCCTCGACCTTCGACCGCACGCCCAAGCAGCACATCGCCGTCGCCGAACTGGCCGTCGAGCGGGCCAAGCGCCTGGTCGAGACCGGCCGGGACGTGGTCGTGCTGCTGGACTCCCTCACCCGGCTGTGCCGGGCGCACAACAACGCGGCGTCCTCGGGCGGACGGACGCTGTCCGGCGGTGTCGACGCGGCGGCGCTGCTCGGCCCGAAGCGGCTGTTCGGCTCGGCGCGCCTCGCGGAGGAGGGCGGTTCGCTGACCATCCTCGCCACCGCGCTGGTCGACACCGGATCGCGCGCCGACGACTACTTCTTCGAGGAGATGAAGAGCACCGGCAACATGGAGTTGCGGCTGGACCGGGGGCTGGCCGACCGGCGGGTCTTCCCGGCGGTGGACGTCGGCCCGTCGGGGACCCGGCGTGAGGAACTGCTCCTCAGCCCTGTGGAGCTGGCGGCCGCGCGCGGTCTGCGGCGGGTGCTGCGTGGCGCGGGGAGTTTCGAGACGCTGCTGGAGCGGATGCGGGCGACCCCGGACAACGCGGCCTTCCTGCGGCAGATCCGCGGCACGGTGCCGGCCGCCTGATCCCGCGGCGCCCGCATCATGGAGCGGTGACCACACCGCAGCGCGTGGGGCCCCGGGGTGCCGTGCGGCCGGACCGGCCGCCCGGTTTCGTCTGGTACGCGGCCTACGGCTCCAACACCCACCTCGTGCGCCTCAACAGCTACCTCGCCGGCGGGGTGCCCCCCGGCGGCTGCCGGGAGTACCCGGGCTGCCGGGACGCGCGCCCGCCGCTGCGGTCGGTGCCGCTGGAACTGCCGGGGCGGATGTACTTCGCGACGCGGTCGCCGGTCTGGTCGGGCGGCCGGGCCTTCTACGACGGCGACGTGCCGGGCGGCGGGGTGCGCGCCAGGGCCCACCTGCTGACGGTCGGTCAGTTCTCGGACATCGCCGCCCAGGAGATGTACCGGTCGCCGGGCTCCGACCTCGACCTCGCCGAGGTGCTCCGCTGCGGCAGGGCCCGGCTGGGCGACGGGCGGTACGAGACGCTGCTGTACCCCGGGGACGTGGACGGGCACCCGGTGCTCACCTTCACCGCCCCCTGGGGCTCCGGCGGGGCCGAGCACGTCAGGCCGTCCGGGACCTACCTGCGGCACATCGCCGAGGGCCTGGCCGAGACGGGCGCCTGGGACCTGCCCGGCATCGCGGCCTACCTCGCGGAGTGCGCCGACGGGGCCTGGGACCCGCAGGAGATCACGGCGCTGCTCGGACGGTGACGCGCGGCGCCGATGGATTACGGCGCCGCCGCCGGTCCTAGGGACATACGCGGTACGCATCCCCGCATCCGCCCCAGGAGGTCGCCCATGGCCCGGCCCGCGCCGCCCCCGCCCGCGTCCCGACCGGGCGGTGGGCCCGCCGTGCTCATCTTGACCGGCAGGCTCGACCGCGCGGGGATCCCGCCGCTGGTCGAGCGGCTGCGCGCGCTGCTGGCCGAGCGGGGCGGCGGGACGGTGCTGTGCGACGTGGGCGGGCTCGACGGCGCTCCGGACGTCGTGCTGGTCGACGCCATAGCGCGGTTGCAGCTGACCGCCCGGCGCCACGGCGGCCGGATCAGGCTGCGGGGCGCCGGGGGCGCGCTGCGGGAACTGCTGGTGCTCACCGGGCTGGGCGGGCTAGCGGGCCTCGGGTGCGAGGCGCGCGGGGAGGCCGAACAGCGGGAAGAGCCGCTCGGTGTCGAGGAAGGAGTTGAGCCCGGTGATCCGGCCCTCTGATATCTCGATGACCTGCAGCGCCCACGGCTCGTGACCCCCGTCGGGGCTGGGCCGGTACTGCCCGAAGCCCGGTGTGCCGTTGGCCGTGACCGGGACGAGCCGCGAACCGCGGCAGCCGGAGCCGAGCCCGAGCATCCAGGCCTTGATGTCCGCGGATCCGCGCAGCCACAGGCCGAAGGGCGGCATGGACAGCGTGGCGTCCTCGTGGAGCAGTGAGGTGAGGGCGTCGAGGTCGTAGGACTCGAAGGCGGCGACGTAGCGGCCGAGCAGGGCGCGCTGCTCCTCGTCGAGCGGACGGGCCGGGTCGGTCGTGGCGGGGCCGGCCGCGGCGAGGGCGGCGCGGGCCCGCTGCAGCGCGCTGTTGACCGAGGCGACGGTGGTGTCGAGCAATTCGGCGACCTCGGCCGCCTTCCAGGCCAGCACCTCCCGCAGGATGAGCACGGCCCGCTGGCGCGGCGCGAGGTGCTGCAGGGCGGCGACGAACGCCAGGCGCACGCTCTCGCGCTGGTCGGCGAGGTCGGCGGGGTCGCCCGTCTCGGGCAGGACGCGGCCGTCGGGGGCGGGGGAGATCCAGGTGCTCTCCGGCAGGGTGCCGGGCAGCGGGCCGTCGGCGCTGCCGGGGGAGGCCAGGTCCATCGGGCGGGCCCGGCGCCCCGTGCCGCCCAGGATGTCCAGGCACGCGTTGGTGGCGATGCGGTACAGCCAGGAACGCAGGCTGGAGCGGCCCTCGAAGCGGTCGTACGCCCGCCAGGCCCGCACCATCGTCTCCTGGACGGCGTCCTCCGCCTCGAAGGCCGAGCCCAGCATCCGGTAGCAGTAGCCGGTCAGCTCCGCGCGGTAGCGCTCCAGCTCCTGCGCCACGTCCGGGGGTGCAGCGAGATCGCTCATGGTTCTCCTCCGCCTTCCGATGAGTTCCGGAGCGTCCACGGGTCTACTTCAGCACAGACCACTGACACAAACCCCGGAACGGAACGAGGCGGACCATGCCGACCCAGATCTTCGTCAACCTCCCCGTGCAGGACCTGCCCAGGTCGAAGGCCTTCTTCGGCGGCCTCGGCTTCTCCTTCGACCCCCGGTTCACCGACGACAACGCCGCGTGCATGGTGATCGGCGAGGGCATCTTCGCGATGCTGCTCGTCGAGCCCTTCTTCCGGCAGTTCACCAAGAAGGAGGTCGCGGACGCCACGAAGACCACCGAGTCCATCCTCTGCCTGGGCGTCGAGTCGCGGGAGCGCGTGGACGAGCTGGCCGACGCGGCCCTGGCCTCGGGCGGGTCGCCCTCGAACGAGCCCATGGACCAGGGGCCGATGTACGGCCGCAGCTTCCAGGACCCGGACGGCCACCTGTGGGAGGTCGTGCACATGGACCCGGCCGCCCTCCAGGACTGACGCGCCGCGCGCTCAGCCCGGGTGGACGTCCGGGATCTCCTGCTCCGCCCAGATCAGCTTGCCGTCCGCGGTGTAGCGGGTGCCCCACCGGCGGGTCAGCTGGGCGACGAGGAAGAGCCCGCGGCCGCCCTCGTCGGTGGTCCGGGCGTGCCGCAGCCGCGGCACGGTGTTGCTGCCGTCGTAGACCTCGCAGATGAAGACCGACTGCCGGATCAGCCGCAGCCGGATCGGGCCCGAGGCGTGCCGGATGGCGTTGGTGACCAGCTCGCTGACGACCAGTTCGGTGGTCGTCCGCAGCTCCTCCAGCCCCCACTCGGCGAGTTGGCGCGCGGCCAGCGCCCGGGCCCGGCTGACGACCGCCGGGTCGACCGGCAGGTCCCAGGCGACGAACCGGTCCGTGGTGAGCGCGTGCGTACGGGCCACGAGCAGGGCGACGTCGTCGGCGGGCGGACCGGGCAGCAGACGCTCCAGCACGGCCGAGCACAGGTCCTGCAGCGGCAGTTCGGGGTGGGCCAGGGCGTGCGCGAGCCGCTCCAGGCCCACGTCGACGTCCTCGCCGAAGGTGTCGATCAGGCCGTCGGTGTAGAGGGCGATGATGCTGCCCTCGGCCAGTTCGAGCTCGGCGGACTCGAAGGGCATGGCGCCCAGGCCGAGCGGCGGGCCGGCGGGCAGTTCGGCGAAGGTGACGCGGCCGGAGGGGTCGACGACCGCGGGCGGCGGGTGCCCGGCGCGGGCCATCGTCAGCCGCCGGGTCACCGGGTCGTAGACGGCGTAGAGGCAGGTGGCGCCGGTGACGGTGGTGGCCACCGACGCGTCGGCGCTCTCCTCCTCGGTGAGCCGCATGATGAGGTCGTCCAGGTGCGCCAGCAGTTCGTCGGGCGGGAGGTCCATGTCGGCGAGGGTGTGGACGGCCGTCCGCAGCCGTCCCATCGTCGCCGCCGCGGTGAGCCCGTGCCCGACGACGTCCCCGACCACCAGCGCGATCCGCGCCCCGGACAGCGGGATGACGTCGAACCAGTCGCCGCCCACGCCGTCCTGGATGTCGGTGGGCAGGTAGCGGGAGGCGACCTCCAGCGCCGTGCCACCGGTCAGGGTCTGCGGCAGCAGGCTGCGCTGCAGGGTGAGCGCCGCCTCGTGCTCGCGGGTCCAGCGCCGGGCGTTGTCCACGCACACCGCGGCGCGGGCCACGAGCTCCTCGGCGAGCAGCAGGTCGTCCGGCTCGAAGGCGCCGGGCCTGCGGTGCCGGATGAAGGTCACCACGCCGAGGACCGTGCCCCGGGCCCGCAGCGGCACCCACATCACCGACCGCATCCCGAACTCGCGGATCTTGGCCGCGCGGGCCGGGTCGTCGGTGAGCCACGACGCGCGGTCGATGGCGATGTCGGCCTCGATCTCGGGCCGGCCGGAGGTCATGCAGCGCACGTGCGGCGAGGTCTCGCCGGCGTTGATCCGCTCACCGAGCGCGACGATCGACTCCGGGGTGCCCGGGTGCACCGAGCGCATCCCGGCGCGGCGCAGCGGCACGCGGCCCAGCCCGCCGCCGGCCGGCGGCTCGTCGCCGCGCAGCACCGGCTCCAGCAGGTCGACGGTGACGAAGTCGGCGAGCCGCGGGACCGACACGTCCGCCAGTTCCTGGGCGGTGCGGGTGACGTCCAGGGTGCTGCCGATGCAGGCCCCGGCCTCGTTGAGCAGCGCGAGCCGGCCCCGTGCGCGCCAGCGGTCGGTGACGTCCATGCCCATGTAGCAGACGCCCATCACCCGGCCCTCGGCGTCGTCCAGGCGGTAGAAGGAGGTGGAGAAGGACCGCTCCCGGTAGGGGGCGGCCAGCGTCCAGCCCTGGTATTCGTGGTCGATCACCGGCTCACCGGTCAGCAGCACCTCGCGCATGATGTTCTCCAGCGCCTCGGTGTCCAGACCGGGCAGGGAGTCGCTCATGCGCATCCCGATGCGGTGCTCGCGCGGCACGCCGGCCAAACGCTCCAGGGTGTCGTTGACCCACACGTACCGCAGGTCGGGGGTGAGCACGGCCATGCCGATCGGGGACCGGCTGAGGAAGCCCTCCAGGATGGCGCTGCTCACCGCCCACGACGGGGTCCTGGCCAGGTCGATCGCGGACACCAGCCAGCGCTCGTGCCCGTCGGGCGACGCCAGCGCGGACACCCGAAGGCCCAGCTCGATCCGGCGTCCGTCGCGGTGCCGGGCGGCCACCAGGCCGCCCCAGATGTCCTGGTCGTGCCACTGGGCGGCGACCTCCGCGGCCCTGGCGGCCTGGCCGGGGGAGGCGAGCAGCTGCGCGGCGGGGCGGTGCAGCGCCTCCGCGGCCGGGTAGCCCAGCAGGTGCTCCGCGGCGGCCGTCCAGCCGATGATCGTCCCCTCGCCGTCGATCAGCGCCGACGCGGCGTAGGCAAGGTCGAACGGCGCCTTCGCCGGCGCCGCCGCGCTTCCCTCCGGCATGACCATCAGGGGCGTCCCATTTCCGCTGATCCGTGTCTTTCATGCTAGGACGTCCCGTCCGCGGGGGCTCCTCGCGCGGACCGGCTTCGGACGGGCCCCGGACCGGTCCCGGCCCGGTCCGGCACCGCTCAGGGCGGTGGCCCCGGGGGAAGGGGCGGAGGCGTGGGGCGCAGTGCGTGCAGGCCGCCGTCCACGGGGAGCGCGGTGCCGGTGACCGCCGCGGCCGAGGGTCCGGCGAGGTAGGCGACGGCGTCGGCGACCTGCTGGGCGGTGACCAGGCGCCCGCTGGGCTGGCGGGCCTGGAGCGCGGCCCGCTCGGCCGTCGGATCGGGGGCGGCCGCGATCAGCCGCTCCACCCAGGGCGTGTCGACGGTGCCGGGGGTGACGCAGTTGACCCGGACGCCCTCGGGCAGGTGGTCGGCGGCCATGGCCAGGGTGAGCGCGAGGACGGCGCCCTCGCTCGCCGCGTACAGCGCCTGGCGCGGGAGTCCGGCCGTGGCCGTGACCGAGGAGATGTTGACGATCGACGCGTAGCGGGAGCGGCGCAGGTACGGCAGCGCCGCCCGGCTCGCCCGGACCACGCCGAGGAGGTTGACCTCCAGCACCCGGCGCCACTCGCCGTCCGGGTTCTCCTCCACGGTTCCGACGGCCCCGGTGCCCGCGTTGTTGACCAGGATGTCCAGCCCGCCCAGGTCCTCCACGGCACGGCCGACCGCCCACCGCACGGAGGCGTCGTCGGCCATGTCGGCGGCGAGCGCGTGCAGGTGTGCCGGTGCCCGGCCGGGGGCCTGGTCCAGTACGGCCACCCGTGCGCCGCGCGCCGCCAGGGTCTCCGCCGTGGCGAGCCCGATCCCGGTGGCGCCGCCGGTGACGATCGCGGCGAGCCCCTGCAGTTCCCCGGCGGTCATCGGCCGGCCCCGGTCTCCGCGCGCGTGACATTGCTCCCCGAACGGGCCGGGCGCAAGTACCCATCACTCTTAAGAGTGAAGCCAATTTTCGCGCCCCTCCGGGGTCCCGCGGCGCGGGCGCACCGCGCGCGGCCGGACGGCGCACGCCGGGGCTTTCCCGCCGTGCCGCCTGGGGGTCCGCCGTACCGCCCGGGCGCATGCCGTGGAGCCGGTCGCTCCGGTTCGGCCCCGCCGCCCTCCGCGGCGCCCGCGCGTACCGCCCGCCAGCGTCCGCGGCCCGGCCCGGTGCGCAGCCCGCGGGGGGCGCGTGACGTGGGGAAGCGGCGTTCCGGGGTGCTCGCTGGGGGGTTCGGCCCGGCGTGTTCCTGCTCGCCCATGAGGGCCTCCCGGGGCGCGGGGACCGGCGTCGCCGTCGATCGAGCCATCCGTGGTCAAACAGTTTATATCGGTCATTGCTCATGATCGAATCGTGGGCGCACAGATGGTGAGGGAGCGCCCGGGAGGGGTTTGCGCCGACGGTGAAGAACCGATAACCATACGTCAAACGGCATGTGCCAAAGGCATCGTGAGGCGGCATCAGCCAGGGAATGGAAGCGGCTATGCTACTTGCGGCTCAGCGTGTTGTAGCAATTACGCCAGGTCAGGCGGATATGCCGACCGAGTGCCGATTGCCCAGGTCGCTGCGGCCGGACTCCGCCTGCTCGTGTCGTGTTCGTTCCATGACTAGCGATCACCTGAGGATGCTGATGGTTCGTGCTGGATCGTCCCCCGGAGACCGCCGGCCTACCGCCACGTCCGCGTGGTTATTGCCGGTCGGCATAGTCGCGGCGGTGACCGCCGTCGCCGTATGGACCGTCCCGTCGGCCGCCCGGGAGGCGGTGCTGTGGTGCGGGGTGACCGCCACGGTGGCCGTGGCCGTCCTCGGCGCCGAGACCGCCCGCCGGGGCACTGCCGTACGGGCGCTGCGCGAGCAGCTCGTACGGCGCGAGGAAGAACTGCAGTTCCGGCTCTCCCGCCAGGAGGCGGAGACCGAACGGCTGGCACGGGAGCAGCTGCCGAACGCGGTGGCGCGGTTGCAGCGCGGCGAGTTCGTCGCCGACGTGCTCAAGGACATCGAAGAGGACGCCGAGGGCGTCACCCCCGGATTCCAGCGGGCCCATCAGCGGATGCTGCGCTCGGTGCTGGAAGCCGTGTCCGCGGAGGAGGACGTCCGCGAGTCCTCGCAGCGTGCCTTCGTCAACATCGCCCGGCGCGTGCAGGCCATCGTCCACCAGCAGGCCAGTGACCTGCGGGAGATGGAGGACCGGCACGGCCGCACCCCCGACGTCTTCGGGGACCTGCTCAAGCTCGACCACGGCACCGCCCTCATCGGCCGGCTCGCGGACAGCATCGCCGTCCTCGGCGGCGCCCGCCCCGGACGCCAGTGGCGCCGGGCCGTCCCCCTGTTCAGCGTGCTCCGTGGCGCCATGTCGCGCATCACCGACTACACCCGCGTGGAACTGCACTCCGTGACGGAGGTGGCCGTCGTCGGACCCGCGGTCGAGCCGCTGATCCACGCGGTCGCCGAGCTGCTGGACAACGCCACCCGCTACTCCCCGCCGCACACGAGGGTCCACCTCACCGCCGTCGAGGTGCAGTCCGGCATCGCCATCGAGATCGAGGACGGCGGCGTCGGCCTCAGCGAGGAGTCCCGGACCCGCGCCGAGCGCGCCCTGGCGGAGGCCCAGGCCGGCTTCGACCTGGGTGACCTGGGCGAGACCCCCCGCCTCGGCCTCGCCGTCGTCGGGCGCCTCGCGGCGACGTGGAACTTCCAGGTGTCCCTGCGCTCCTCCGCCTACGGCGGGGTGCGCGCCGTGGTGATCGTCCCGCAGGACGTCATCACCACGGTGGCGAACGCCACCGGTCTGGCGCACGGCATCGGCTCCGTCTCGGGCCCCCGGCCCGTGGTGCCGGACCAGCGCGCGTCCGACTCCGGGACGGCACCCGTGCCCGCCCCGGCCCCCGCCACGGGTCCCCGGCCCTCCCCGCCCGCCGCCCACGCCTGGGCGGAGGACGACGTGCCGGTCGTGCACGAGAGGACCGCGAACGGACTTCCCCAGCGGCGGCGTCGCGCTGCGGCCCCGATTCCCGCCCCCGGTGCGCGGATGGGCACCGTGCCCGCCGACGGCTCGGTCACTGCCGCGTCGGACCCGAAGCCGGGCAAGGAGCCCGTGCAACCGGGCATGTGGCTGGCGGCCTTCACCAGCGCCGTGTCCGGTGAGAGCACTGCCACCTCCTCTGACAGCAACAGTGACGAAACGTTAGATAAGGGTGAGTAGCCGTGATTCAGCAGCGGGCCAACATGGACTGGATGCTCAAGGACCTGGCGACGGGCGTCCCCGAGACCCGGCACGTCGTGGTGCTGTCCTCGGACGGCCTGCGCATGGCCCAGTACGGCGGCGACACGGACGCGGCCGACCGCCTGGCCGCGGCCTGCGCGGGCCTGCAGAGCCTGGCGGCGGCCATCGCCGGTGAGTTCCCGCACGGCGACGGGCGGATGCGGCTGGTCGTCATCGAGGTGGACGGCGGCTTCTTCTACCTCATGGCGGCGGGCGCGGGTGCGTACCTCGCGGTCCTCGCCGACGAGGGCGTCGACGCCGGGCTCATGGGCAATCGGATGCGGGACCTGGTCGCACGGATCGGCGCGCATCTGACCAGTCCTCCGCGCCGGGACGGGCAGGCCGTATGAGCGACGGTCCTGCGGAGGAGTGGGACAACGGAAACCCCGAGCGGCTCTACGTGGTGACGGGAGGGCGCAGCGGATCCTCGGAAGAGACCGCCATCGACCTGGTCACCCTGGTACGGGCCCGCTCGGGGCCGCCCCCGGGCATGGCGCCCGAACAGGCCGCGATCCTGCGGCTGTGCACCTCTCCCCTGTCCGTCGCCGAGATCTCCGCGTACCTGAACCTCCCGGTCAGCGTGGTGACCGTACTTCTCGCGGATCTGCTGGCCGACAAGCGGGTGGAGGCACGACCGCCGATCGCGCCCGCACTTCTTCCCGACGCTGCACTGATTGAGGCGGTGATGCATGGACTTGAAAGGCTCTGACGCGCTCGGCGTCAGGGGGCCGCGGAGTGAGGACGCTCTGCCGGAATCGGCAGCCGCCGCGGTCAAGATAGTGATCGTGGGGGGCTTCGGGGTCGGCAAGACGACCCTGGTCGGATCGGTCAGTGAGATCCGGCCGCTGTCCACCGAGGAGACGATGACCCAGGCCGGTGTGGGCGTGGACGACATCGTGGGGGTGGAACGCAAGACGGCCACCACGGTGGCCATGGACTTCGGCCGCATCAGCATCAACGACGAACTGGTCCTCTACCTCTTCGGGACACCGGGCCAGCAGCGCTTCTGGTTCCTGTGGAACGGGCTCTTCGAGGGCGCGCTCGGCGCGGTGGTGCTGGTCGACACGCGGCGCCTCGAGGTCAGTTTCGACGTGATAGGGCGGCTGGAGGAGCGCGGAACACCGTTCGTCGTGGCCGTCAACTCCTTCCCGGAGTCGCCCAGTTACCCGCTCGACGAGCTGCGGTCCGCCCTGGACCTGCCGGATCACGTTCCCCTGGTGGAGTGCGACGCCCGGTCCCGCAGCTCCGTCCGTGACGTGCTGATGACGCTCATGCGCCATCTCCACTCCCTCGCCGCCGCATCGGCCCTGTGATCCTTCCCCGCCCGTGATCAGGAGCGTCCCGTGACCACCCCACCCCCCGAATGCCCCGCCCACGACCTCGGCCCGGGCGGCCTGCGCAGGCTCTACGGCCCCGAGGCCGCCGCAGACCCCATGGCCCTGTACGAGAAGCTGCGCGCCGAGCACGGAACGGTGGCCCCCGTGCTCGTGCACGGTGACCTGAACGCCTGGATCGTCCTGGGACACCACGAGAACCTCGAGGCCATGCGGAACCCCTCGCGGTTCTCCCGGGACTCCCGCATCTGGCGGCACTTCCGCGAGGGCAACGTCGCCATGGACTCGCCGCTGCTGCCGATGGTCGCCTGGCAGCCGCTGTGCGTCTTCGCCGACGGCGCCGAGCACGAGCGGCTGCGCGGAGCGGTCACCACCAGCATGGGCCGCCTCAACCGACGGGGTATCCGTCAGCACATCATCCGCTTCTCCAACCAGTTGGTCGACGAGTTCTGCCAGTCCGGGGAGGTCGAACTGGTCACCCAGTTCGCCGAGCAGCTTCCGGTGCTCGTCATGACCCAGCTGCTGGGCATGCCCGAGGAGTACGGGCCGAAGCTGGTGGAGGCCGGCCGCGACCTGATGCGCGGCACCGAGACGGCGGTGGCCAGCAACGAGTACGTGCTGTCCGCCTGCAAGCAGCTCGTGCAGCGCAAGCGGGCCGACCCCGGCGGCGACCTGACCTCCTGGCTGCTGCGCCATGAGGCGAACCTCACCGACGACGAGGTCGCCGAACACCTGCGGCTGATCCTGATCGCGGCCAACGAGCCCACCGTCAACTTCATCGTCGGCGCGCTCAAGATGGTGCTGACCGACCCCCGTTTCCGGGCCCACCTCTCGGGCGGTCACATGACCCTCCCCGATGCCCTGGAGCAGGTGCTGTGGGACGAGCCGTCGATCGCCGTGGTGCCCGGCCGCTGGGCCACGGGGGCCACCGAGCTGGGTGGTCAGCAGATCGAGGAGGGGGACATGGTGATGTTCGGCATCGCCGCGGGCAACGTCGACCCGCGCGTGCGGCCGGACCTCTCCACCCCCGTGCACGGCAACCGTTCGCACCTGGCCTTCAGCAGCGGCCCGCACGAGTGTCCCGGCAAGGACATCGCCCGGGCCATCGTCGACACCGCCATCGACACGCTGCTGATGCGGCTGCCGGACCTGCGGGTTGCCGTGCCGGAGGAGGAACTGACCTCGCAGGCCGCGTGGATCTCCCGGCACCTGGTGGCCCTGCCCGCGGAGTTCAGCCCGGCCAAGCCGCTCGGTGACCAGGGGCTGGCAGCGGCCGAACCGGCGCCCCGGGAGGTCCGCGTCCCGCAGACGCCCCCGAGGGGGCAGGTGTCCGAGGCCGCTCCGTCGACGACGGCCGAACTGCCCCCGGCGCAGCCGGAACCGGCCTTCGCGCCGCGGCCGGCGGCGGCCGTTCCCCTGCAGCGCCGTTCCTGGTGGCGTGCGCTCGTTTCGCGCCTGGGCGTACGACGGCGGTAGCCGTTGGCACGTGGTGTCTCACTGTGTGACCGGTTCAAGACGGGCGCACGGGCAAATGCGCCCGTGCGCCCGTTCGTGCGCCCTCCATGCCGTAGGGCCATCGTGGCTGGTTCGGCCAAGGTCGAGCATCGGGCGCACACACCTCGCCCATGAACACAACCGGAATGCGCGTCAACTGTCCTTCCCGTGACGCATTTTGGCCTCTTGACTGCTCCGCCATATGCCGGAGTAATTGTCATTTGAATGATCCACTTGTGTTCGATTTCCGCCACGCGTGCGGTGCGTCACAGGTGGAACGGTTGTGACAGCTGAGAGGTGGACGTCAGTGGAGCCCGGGTCCGTTGTTCCACTGGGCCGCCCTCCCGCGGGCCGCTCCGCGCGCTCCGGGCGCGCGGCCCGCGCCTGTTCCTGTCGGTCTACGTTTGGCGCGTTCATGGCAAGGTTGTGCGGAAGGTAGCAGGCGCTGGCCCGCCCTCCCCCAAGCTCGAAGGAGCATGTCCGTGACCACTGTGCCCGCCCTTCAACTGGCGCCCTTCTACTGCCCGATAGCACCGGCTGCCCACCCCCTGGCCGACGACCTGGACCGGGCCACCATCGAGTGGGTCCGCCGCTTCGGCCTGTACGAGGACGAGTCCCAGCGGCTGCGCCTGGAGCACGTCGGAGCCGGCCGCCTTGCCGCGCTCACCTCGCCGTACGGGACCGAGGAGGGGGCGCAGATATCGGCGGACTCCCTGATGTGGCTGTTCGCCTTCGACGACGCCCACTGCGACGAAGGCCGCCTGGGCCGGCGCCCCGGCGAGCTGAGTCGCGTGCTGACCAGGCTGCTGCGCATACTCGAGGCTCCCGAGACACCGTTGTCCCCGAACGGCACGTACTTCTGCTTCGAGGCGGCCTTCCGGGACCTGCGGCTGCGCGTGGGCCGGGTCGCCACCGCCGCGCAGATCGGCCGTTGGACGGACGCGATGCGCATGTACTTCCTGTGCCAGGTGTGGGAGGCGGCCAACCGGGTCGACGGTGCGGCACCCGGCCTCGACGACTACGCACTGCTGCGCATCCACAACGGCGCGATGAAGGTCAGTGTCATGCTGCTCGACGTCGCGGACGGGTACGAGGTGCCCCCGGCCGAGCTGGAGCGGCCGGACGTCCGTGCCCTCACCGAGGCGACCTGTCTGCTGGTCGGCTGGGACAACGACATCCTGTCCTACCGCAAGGAGCACCTGCGCGACGGTGACGACCAGAACCTGCTCGACGTCCTCGCGCACGCCGCGGGCAAGCCCGTCCCCGGCATGGTCTCCGAGGCGATGTTCCTGCGTGACCAGATCATGGTCCTGTTCACGGCGCTGAGCGCGCAGGTGCACCGCACGGCATCATCCGAGCTGCAGCGGTACGTGACCTCGCTCGGGCACTGGATCCGGGCGAACCTCGAGTGGGGCACGACCTGCGAGCGCTACCTCAACCCCGAGGATCCCGCCTACCTGCCGACGACCTGGGCGCCGGCGCCGATGCCCGGCAGCGATGCCCCGGTGGACCTCCCGGCGATCTCCTGGTGGTGGAGGCAACTGGAGGACTGACGGACGGCCCCCGCGGGACCGTCCGCACCCTCGGCGCCCTCGTGCCGTCCGTCAGCGGGACGCCACGAGGGCGCCGCCGTTCCCGGGCACGAAGGCGTCGTCGGCGGGGGAGGAGGCCGGGCCGTCGGCGCCGGGGCCGTCGGCGGAGCGGGGGCCGGGGGTCGTGCCGGCCGGGGGCTCCCCGTCGGCCGGGTGCTTGTCGCAGGAACAAGTGGGCTTCAACATGTCGATCTCTCCCAGCGTGTGAGCCCGGGACCATCGCTCGAGACGCGATGATCCACGGTCGTTTCTTACCAGACCGGGACATTCGCCACCGTGGCGTTGAGGATTCCCGCGTCACGGGTGGCTCAACCGGCTACCGTGCCTCGTTCTCCGGCCGGCCCGGACCACAACTCCGATGAACGCCAAGGCGACTTGATCCGTACGGGAGCGCGGCGGGCGCCGGCGCCTCCTAGGATCACGCCATGGAACTGACGTTCGTGGACGTGAAGTCTGGTGAACCGGCCATGACCGCTGAAGTCGGGCCGCTGATCAGGGCGTTGCGACCGGCTCTGACCGCCGACGGTTTCGCGGCCTTCGCCGCCGAGGCGCATGACCAGGGGGTGGTCTTCACGGCGGCCCTGGACGAGCGGGAGCGTTACCTGGGGGTGGCGACGCACCGGGTGCTGACCACCAGCAGGGGGCGGTTGCTGCTGGTCGACGACCTGGTCACGGTGCTGGACGCGCGTGGCGCGGGGGTGGGCACGCGGTTGCTGGCGGAGGTGGAGGCCAGGGCCCGGGCGGCGGGCTGCGAGCGGCTGGAGCTGGACGCGGGCGTGGCCAACCACGGGGCGCACCGCTTCTTCCACGCCCGCCGTATGGCGATCACGGCGCTGCACCTCGCGCGCGAACTCACCTGACGGGCGCGGCGCGGGACGGCGGGGCCGTTCAGAGGTCCCCGGTGAAGGCCACCAGCTGCGGGGTGCCCCACGGTTCGGGGACCGCGGTCCGGGTGGCGTGGTCGAGGAGCCACTTCTTCAGCACCTCGAAGCCGGCGTCCCCGTAGGTGTCCTTGTAGAGCGCGGCGATGCCGGTGACGTGGGGGGCCGCCATCGACGTGCCGCTCATGATCGCGTAGAGCCCGCCGGGGAAGGCGGAGGCGATGTCGACACCGGGCGCGTTCAGGTTGACGCAGCTGCCGAAGTTGCTGAACGCCGCCCGGTGGTCGGCCCGGTCGGTCGCGGCGACGGTGAAGGACTCCGTGGCGCTCGCCGGGGAGATGACGCAGGAGCTGACGTCGTCGTTGCCGGCCGCGACGACCGGGAAGACCCCGGCCCGGGCCAGCGCGTCCAGGGTCTCGTTCATCGTCGGGGAGTAGAGGCCGCCCAGCGAGATGTTGGCCACGGCGGGCTTCACCGCGTGCCGGGCGACCCAGTTGATCCCGGCGATGATGCCGGAGTTGGGGCCGCGCGCCTCGCAGTCCAGCACGCGTACGGAGACCAGCGAGACCGCCCGGGCGACCCCGGTGTGCTCACCGCCGACCGTGCCGGCGACGTGCGTGCCGTGGCCCGCGCAGTCCGCGGCGTTCCGGCCGTCGTCCATCTCGTCGATGCCGGGCTTGGCGCGGCCGCCGAACTCCGGGTGGGCGAAGTCGATCCCGCTGTCGATGATGTACGCGGTGACCTTCGCGCCGGTCGCGCGGACGGTGAAGCCGTGCGTGGCCGGGGCGCGGTTGCTCACGCGCTCCAGGCCCCAGAACCGGCCGGTGCCGTCGGTGGGGGGCGGGCTGCCCGGCATCCGGCGGCTGGTCGACACCGGGGTCCGGTCCTCCGCGGGCAGGGTGACCGTGGTGTCCTGCTCGACGCCGCGCACCGAGGGCAGGGCCCGTACGCGGGCCAGTTGCCTGCCGGTGAGCGGGGCGGCGAAGCCCCGCATCACGCTGTCGTACACGTGGGCCGGGGTGATCCCGGCCGCGCTCGCCACGGCGGAGGGGTCGCTGTCCGGGGCCAGGGTGACGATGTAGCGGCCGGGGATGGAGTTCGGCGCCCCGACGCCGAGCAGGGGTGCCAGGGCGACGGAGGAGCGCGCCTGTGCGGGCACCGGCGCGGGGAGGGCGGCCAGCGCGGGGACGACGGTCATCAGCAGCGCGGCGAACGTCCGGCGCAGGGACACACGCATGTGTCGATCTCCTCGGGACTCGGCGGACAGCTCGGCCGACGGGCCGTCAGCCGGCCCTCTCCCCCACCCTGTCAGCCAGGATCGGACGCGGGCGCGCCCTGCTACGCCATCCGGGCCGGGGCGCGACGAGCAGCCCCAGGCCGATCCACACGTAGGCGCTGCCGCCCACGAGGGTGCCCAGGCCGCCCGTGCCGGGGTCGCCCCGCCACAGCCACACGACACTGCTGCAGAGCAGGACGTAGCTGCCGACCGCCGCGACCGTCGGGCCCCGGGTCCGTACCCGCAGCGCCTCGCCGGCCAGCGCCGCCAACGCCGGGACCAGCCACACCAGGTGGTGCACCCAGGTCACCGGGCTGACCAGGCAGGCCGTCACCCCCGTGAGGGCGACGCCCGTCGTGACGCCGGTCCGGCGCACCTTGTACGCCCACACCGCCAGCACCGCGACCACGGCCACCGCCCACACCCACGTGGGTGCGTCGAGCCGGGCGAAGGTGCCGCGCAGCGACTGGTTCGAGGCGTACGACAGCGAGCCGACGCGGTCGGTGTCCCACATCGCCCGGGTCCAGAAGTCGCGGGACGCGCCGGGCGCGGCCAGCGCCGCCAGCAGGGTCGCCCCGGTCGCGGTGGCGGCCGCGGTGAGGCCGGCGCGGCGGTGCCCGGCGAGCAGCAGCCACCCGACGAACAGCGCGGGCGTCAGCTTCACGGCGGCGGCGAGGCCGATCGCGCACCCGGCCCAGCGGCTGCCGCGGCGCAGCAGTTCGGTGTCGGCGAGCACCAGGGCGAGCAGGACCAGGTTGACCTGCCCGAAGGTGAAGGTGTCGTGGACCGGCTCCAGGAGCGCCATCAGGCACACGGCCAGCACCATCGCGTACCAGGGGGTCCAGCCCTC
Organism: Streptomyces sp. PA03-5A; assembly: GCF_033792725.1. Classification (NCBI taxonomy): domain Bacteria; kingdom Bacillati; phylum Actinomycetota; class Actinomycetes; order Kitasatosporales; family Streptomycetaceae; genus Streptomyces; species Streptomyces sp. PA03-5A. The sequence goes on from NZ_JARAVL010000003.1 coordinate 261,514, forward strand.
GCGGCGCACGATCGGCCACACCGTCCACCACAGGACGGCCGCCGCGGCGCAGATGTTGATCGCGGCCGCGCAGACGACGGCCGCGGGCCAGCTCACCAGGGCCAGCGGCAGCATGCACAGCGCGGCGAACGGCGGGTAGGTGAAGCCGTACGTCGTCCCGGGACTGAGGTAGTCGTAGACGCCGACGCCCTCGTGCGTCCAGGCGTTGACGGTGCCCCAGTACACGCCGAGGTCGAACCAGTGCCGGTGCAGCGGCACGGTGGCCAGGAAGAGCGCGGTCGCGACCACGGCGGCGGCCGCCGTCACGATCCGCCTCATGAGGCGAGCGCAGGACGTACGAGCCGGACCAGCCGCAGCGCGGCGAGCGGGAGCAGCGCGAGGGCCGCACCCGCGGCCGCCAGGGCGATCTGACGGGGCGTCGCGGCGAGCCCGCTGGGCAGCACCACGAGCGCCAGCACCGCGCTGGCGAGCGCGGCGATCCGCCGCACCCGGCCGTCGGGTGCGGCCACGGCGAGCGGCACGAGCCCCCACAGCAGGTACCAGGGGCGGATCGCCGGGCCCAGCAGTGCCACCGCGAGCAGGCTGATCCCCAGGGCGTACACCGGCCCGAGCCGCTCGCGGTACAGCCACACGGCGGCGATGACGAGCGCGGCCGCGGCCATGCCGAGCAGCCGCCAGACGTCCGGGGTGCCGGCGAACCGCCCCAGGACGTTGACCAGGGACCAGTTGGAGGCGGAGGCGGGCGTGGTCAGCGCGCCGATCCAGCCGTAGCCGACGCCGGTGACGGCGGTGACCGCCACGGTGGCCGCGCCGGCGACCGCCGCCGTGGCCGCTCCGGCGCGCGCCAGGCGCCGGCGGCCCTCCAGGTGTTCGGCCCACAGGCTGGCCACGACCAGCAGTCCGAGCGCCGCGGGCGCCTTGACCAGGGCGGCCAGGGTGACCAGCGCGGCGGCCACGACCGGGCGCCGGGCGAGTGCCGCGCCCAGGCCCGCGCCGAGCAGGCCGAGCATCACGGCGTCGTTGTGCGCCCCCGCCACCAGGTGCAGCAGCACCAGCGGGTTGAGCGCCCCCAGCCACACGGCCGCGGCCGGGTCCGCGCCGCAGCGCCGGGCGAGCCGCGGCAGCAGCGTGGCCAGCAGGGCCACCCCCAGCAAGGCCAGCGCCCGCATCCCGGCGACCCCGGCGTGCGCCCCGAAGCGCGCCAGCGCCAGGAACGCCGGCCCGTACGGCGCGGGGCTGTTCCGCCAGATCGCCGGCACCTCGGCCGCCGCCGTACCTCCCAGCACGCCCGGCCCGTGCGTGTAGGCGTCGATGCCCGCGTTCACCATCGTGCCCTGCGCCAGGTAGCTGTAGACGTCCCTGCTGAACAGCGGCGGGGCCAGCAGCAGCGGTGCCGCCCACACGGCGAACGTCGTCAGCAGCGCGCGTATCGACGGGGGCCGGGGCCCGCGCACCAGCCGGCCGAGCTGCCACCACGCCGCGACGAGCAGCCCGAGGCCGAAGTACGCCACCAGCAGTCCGGCCGCCGCCTGCCCCTGCGGCAGCGCGATCCCGTCCCGTACCGGCAGCGCCCCCGCGGCCATGCCGCCGATCGCCAGCGCGGCGGTACCGGCCAGCCCGAGAGCCATCGTGCGAGTCACGCCCGCACGTTCCCATCACCGGATGTCCGCCGGACGACCGGCGGGCGACCGGCGGATGACCGGCCCGGACGCGCGGCGCCCGCTTCGCTACGGTGAGGGCATGTTCACACCCGGGGAACGCGACCGCGTACGGGCCCGGTTGCTCGGTCTCGCCGCGGACGACCCGGACGTCACCGGGGCCGCGCTCACCGGTTCGCTCGCGGTCCCGGGCGGCGGCGACCGGTGGTCCGACGTCGACCTGGTGCTCGGGGTGCGGGGCGAGGTGGGCGCGGCGCTGGCCCGCTGGACGGCGTGGCTGTACGGGCCCGGGTTCGGGGCGCTGCACCACTGGGACCTGCCGGGGGGCGCGACCGTCTACCGGGTGTTCCTGCTGCCGGGGGCGCTGGAGGCGGACCTGGCGTTCACGCCGGAGGAGCAGTTCGGACCCCGGGGGCCGCAGTGGCGGACGGTGTTCGGCTCCGCGGGCCGGGCGCCGGAGGCGGCGCCGGCCGACCCGGGGACGCCGGCGGGACTCGGCTGGCACCACGTCCTGCACGCTGCGGCGAGCATCGAGCGGGGCCGGCTGTGGCAGGCCGAGCACTGGATCGGCGCGGTGCGCACCCAGGTCATCGCCCTCGCCTGCCTGCGCCTTGGGCACCCCGCGGCCTACGCCAAGGGCGCCCACCTGCTGCCGGACGAGGTCACGGGGCCGCTGCACGCCACGCTGGTGCGCTCGGCGGAGCCGGCGGAACTGCGCCGCGCGCTCGCCGCGGCCGCGTCCGCCCTGGGGCGTGAAGTGGCCCGCACCGACCCGGTGCTGGCGGAGCGCCTGTGGCCGGTCCTGGTGGAGCGGGGCGGCGCGGCCGGCTGATCCCGGCGGCGGTGCCGCGATGATCTCCGCGGCGCGGCCGGGTCGTTCGAAGAGGAAGCCGTACCCGGCGCGGTGCAGGTGCCGAGGTCGAGCCGTTCCCGGTCGGTGAGGCCGATGTCGTCGGCGGTCCCGCCGACGACGACCGCGCGGACGCCGACGGCGCGCAGCCGGGCGAGCCGGCAGGCTGCGGACGACGACGACGTCGCAGCCCGTGTCGGCGGCGAGCCGTTCCACGAGGCGGGCGCGGTTCCTGATCGGCAGGTCCCCGGGAGCCGGGACGCGGCCGTGGCCGGGCAGGGCGATGGCTACCGGGCCGAATCCGGCGACCGCAGGTGCGGGCTCGGCCATGACGTCGGCGTGGAACCCGGTCGTGCGGACGTCCCGGCCCGCACGCCCACCGTCGGCGTTCTCGGCTCCGTACCCCGGCCCGGCCCGTCGGGGCGGGCGGGCACCGTGCTCCGTGCGCGGCGTGTCGGTGCGATCCTGAACCGCGTGCGAGATGCGATGACGGTGGTCGAGGCGGCGTTCGCCGGTGTCCTGGGGGCGCCGGAGGGGGACGTCGAGACGGCGCTGGACGCCGGGGCGTCGGCGATGGCGGCGGCGGAGGCCGGGTGGGACGAGGTCGGCCGGGCGGTGGCGACCGCGGTGGGCGGGCTGCTGCGGGGCTGCCGGGCGCGCGGCTGGGAGGACGCCGACCTGCTGCGGATGGTGCGCCGCGAACTGCGCCCGGAGCACGTGCGGCTCGCCGGGCGTCTGACCGCCGACGGGGGCGCTGACCCGGCGGGCCTCCTGACGGCGTACGGGGCGGCCGAGCGGCTGGACCGCTTCACGGTGGCGACGGCCGTGCTGGAGCTCGTCCGCCTGCTGGGGCGGCTGCCCGGGATCACGCCGCCGGCACCGGCCGCGCCCGCTGCGGGCGGTGCGGGGCATCCGATGCTGCGGCGGATCAGGGCGCTGCTGGCGAAGGCGGAGTCCACGGCCTTCCCCGAGGAGGCGGAGGCGCTGAGCGCGAAGGCCCAACACCTGATGGCACGGCACAGCGTGGACGAGGCGCTGGTCGCGGGCAAGGCGCCGGGCGGCGGCGGTCCCGGCGCGCGGCGGATCGGCGTGGAGCGTCCGTACGAGGCGCCGAAGGCGCTGCTGCTGGACGCGGTCGCGGCGGCGAACCGCTGCCGTGCCGTGTGGTCGGCGGAGTTCGGCTTCTCGACCGTCGTGGGCTGGGAGGCCGACCTGGAGGCCGTGGAGGTGCTGTACACCTCGCTGCTGGTGCAGGCCGAGGCGGCCATGCGCGGCGGCGGCGCCCCGGGGCCGGCCACGCGTCGCCCGGGACGCAGGGGCGGCAGGGGCGGCGCCAGGGGCGGGGACCTGTCGCGGGACTTCCGCGAGTCCTTCCTCATCGCCTACGCGGGCCGGATCGGCGAGCGCCTGGCCGCCGCCGCCCGTGACGCGACGGAGGAAGCCGCGGAGGCGGGCGGGTCCAGGGAGGTGCTCCCCGTGCTGGCGGCGCGCGAGGTCGCCGTCGGCCGCGCCGCGGACGCGATGTTCCCCGAGACCCGCACGCAGCGGCTCAGGGGCCGTGACCGCGAGGGCTGGGAACGCGGTACCGCCGCCGCCGACCGCGCCGCCTTCCACGGCCCGGCCGGCGCCGGACCGGGACGGGAGCGCGGCCGGGGCCCGGGTCCGTCCCCGGGTTCCCGGGGGTGAGGGAACGGCCTGCGCCCCGGGGCACCCGCCCGCTCCGGCGACCGGACCTCCGGCACGGCCCGCGCCACGTCCCGGCCGCGTACGCCTAGAACAGCCACCGGGTCTGGCTGTAGGTGGTGCCGCGGGCGTACGCGAAGGCGGTGGTGGGCTCCACCTCGTACACCAGGGCCTCGTGGCCGTCGCCGACGAGGACCTGGTCGCCCACGTCGAAGTGCCATCCGGAGCCGTACTTGGTCTCGTACGCCGCGGCGATCCGGTGCAGCTGGTTCTCGCTGCGCACGCGGGCCGCCTTGCCCTCGAGCACCACGTCCAGGCCCTCGCCGAGCGCGTTGTTGCCGGTGGTGAGGACGACCCGGCCGTTGCGGGCGAGGTTCTTGGCCTTGCGCTCGTCGGCGCCGGTGCAGAAGTGCAGGGCGTCGTCCAGCCAGACCCCGATGAGCGGGGTGACGTGGGGGCGGCCGTCGGGACGGACGGTGGTCAGCCAGTAGATCTCGGCTCCGGCCAGGTGCCCGCGGGCGTCGTGCCAGGTGGTGGGGGCCGCGCCGGCGCTGCTGAAGCGGGCGTCGAGCCGGGGCTCGGGTTCCTTCTCTTCTGTCATGGGTTCACTGATACTCCATCAGCCCGCGCGCAGCGCGTACGCGCTGTCCACGGCTTCCGCCAGGTCGCGTACCGCCGGGTCCTCGGTGGTCGCCGCCAGGGCGTGCGCGCGGTCGCCGAGCCGGGCGAGGCCGGGGGCGCCGGGCAGCTGCTCGTCGCCGGTGTCGTAGGTGCGCAGCGCGTCGGCGAAGTAGGCGGCCACCGCGTCCACCCGGAGCCGCGGCGAGGTGCCGGAGTCCCACAGCCGGCCGGCCAGCCGGTCCGCCTCGACGGCGCCCGACGCCTCGTGCGGGGTGCGGTCGTGCGGGTCGAGCCAGCGCACGGTCGCGGTGGCGACGTGGCCGCGGGCGCCCGCCTTCAGGCGTACGGCGTAGAGCGCGGTGACGGTGTGGCCGGGGCCGACCTCGCCGCCGTCGACGCGGTCGTCGCGGAAGTCCTCGTCGGCGACGGCGCGGTCCTCGAAGCCGATCAGGCGGTAGCGCTCGACGGTGTTCGGGTTGAAGGAGACCTGGGCCTTGGCGTCGCGGGCGCGCAGGCCGATGTTGACGGGCAGCTGGTCCACGAACAGGGCGCGGGCCTCGGCCGGGGTGGAGACGTACGAGGTGTGGCCGTCGCCCCTGTCGACCAGCCGCTCCATCAGTTCGTCGCCGTACTCGCTGCCGACGCCGACCCCGAACAGGGCGACGCCGTGCTGTGAGCGGGCCCGGTCGATCCGTTCCAGGAGGGCGTCGGGGTCGGTCTGCCCGGTGTTGGCGAGGGCGTCGGAGAGCAGGACGACCCGGTTGGTGGCCCCGCGCCGGGCGCTCTCCAGGGCCACGTCGTAGCCGGTGCGCAGGCCCGCCTCCAGGTTGGTGGAGTCCTCCGGCGCGAGGCGGTCGACGACGGACAGGGCGCGCTGCCGGGCGCCGCCGGCGCCGAGCCGGGTCGCCGGCAGGGCGACCCGCGCGCGGTCGCTGAAGGTCACGACGGCGAGGGAGTCGTCGTCCCGCAGCTCGCCGACCGCGGCGCGGAGCGCCTTCTGGACGAGGTCCAGCCGGCCCGGATCGCCCATGGAGCCGGAGACGTCCACGACGAAGGTGAGCACGGCCGGCGGCCGGTTCCCCTCGTCGGCGGGGCGGGTGGCGAGGCCGACCCGCAGGAGGGACCAGCCCTCCTCGTCGCCGATGCGGGCGCCGTCGACGGTGACGGAGAAGCCGTCGCCCTCGGGGGCGGGGTAGTCCTGGCGGAAGCTGTTGACGAACTCCTCGTGGCGCACGTCCGCGGGGGAGGGCAGCGAACCCTCGTCGAGCCGCCGCTTGGCGTAGCCGTACGAGGCGGTGTCGACGTCCAGCGCGAAGGTCGACAGCTGTGACGCGTCGGGCGCCCGCTCCGGGCCCCGGTCCTCCTCCGTGCCCTGCCCGTTCCACTCGGAGCCGCCGTCCTTGGGGGCGCCGTCCGCGCCCCGTACCGGTCCGGGCCGCCGCGTGTCACCGGCGTGGCCCCGGTCGGTGTTCGCGCCGCAACCCGTCAGGACCGCTCCCGCCGCCACCGCCGTCAGCACCGCCGCCGTGATCCGCCGCATCACCGTCACCTGCTTCCCCCCGGGGGCGCCCCCTGCGCCTTCTGCGACTGTGACGCAGGAGGGGGCGGGCGGGTGGCATCGGGGCCGTTGCGGATGGATCTCAGTCGGGCAACGCCGCTTCGCCCGGGGCCGCTTGGCGGGCGCGGCCGGCGGGTGGGGAGTTGGCCCGCGGAGTGGGGTGGGCGTCAGGCGGGCCGGGTGTGGCGGGCGCGTGCGGCGTACAGCGCCGCCCCGGTGGCGAGGACGGCCGCGCCCGCGGCGACGGAGGTCCAGGGGAGGGCGAAGGCCAGGGCGAGGCAGCCGAGCAGGCCGAGGGCGGGGACGGCGCGCCGGGCGCCGGGGCCCAGGGTCCAGGCGGAGACGTTGGCGACGGCGTAGTAGGCGAGGACGCCGAAGGAGGAGAAGCCGATCGCCCCGCGCAGGTCGGCGGTGGCGGCGAGCACGGCGACGACCGCGCCGACGGCGAGTTCGGCGTGGTGCGGCACCCCGGACCGGGGGTGCACCGCGGCCAGGGTCCGCGGCAGGTGCCCGTCGCGGGCCATGGCCAGGGTGGTGCGGGAGACCCCGAGGATCAGCGCGAGCAGGGATCCGGTGGCGGCGACCGCCGCGCCCACCCGCATCAGCGGCGCGAGGCCGCCCGCGGCGTCGGCCAGGGGCGCCGCGGAACGGGCGAGCCCCTGCGGGCCCAGCACCACGAGGAGGGCGACGGCGACGGCGGCGTAGACGGCCAGGGTGATGCCGAGGGCGAGCGGGATGGCCCGGGGGATGGTGCGCGCCGGGTCCTTGACCTCCTCGCCGAGCGTGGCGATCCTGGCGTACCCGGCGAAGGCGAAGAACAGCAGGCCGGCCGCCTGCAGCACCCCGCCCGCGGTCGCGTCGGCCCCGATGTCCAGCCGGGCGGCGTCCGCGTCGCCGCCGGTGGTCGCGGCGACCACGAAGGCCGCGAGCACCGCGAGGACGACCGCGACGATGCCCCGGGTGAGCCAGGCCGCCTTCTGCACGCCCGCGTAGTTGACGGCGGTGAGCGCCACGACCGCGGCGACGCCGACCGCCCGTTGCTGCTCCGGCCAGGCGTACGCGCCGATCGTCAGCGCCATCGCCCCGCAGGAGGCGGTCTTGCCGACGACGAAGGACCAGCCCGCCAGGTAGCCCCAGAACGGCCCGAGCCGTTCGCGCCCGTAGACGTAGGTCCCGCCCGAGGCGGGGTGGAGCGCGGCGAGCCGGGCCGAGGACATGGCGTTGCAGTAGGCGACGACGGCGGCCGCCGCGAGCCCGAGCAGCAGCCCGGACCCTGCCGCGCGGGCGGCCGGGGCGAAGGCCGCGAAGACCCCGGCGCCGATCATCGAGCCGAGCCCGACGACGGTGGCGTCGAAGACGCCGAGCCGTCGTCGCAGTATCGCGTTCTCACCGGTCACGGCGGCAAAGCTATACCGTCCCACTGCTAGACACGGCGTCAACAAGCTGCCATCGTGGCCGCCGGGAACGGCGAACCGACGACCGACCGACGACGCGGTGACGCGAAGGCGAAGACGAAGGGCGGCGGACATGGCGCAGCGCTGGGTCACGGCCTCCGACGGGGTGCGGCTGGCGGTGTACGAGCAGGGGGACCCGGCCGGGACCACGGTGCTGTGTGTGCACGGCTTCCCCGACGACCACGGTGTGTGGGACGGCGTCGCAGGGCGCCTCGCCGCCCGCGGCTTCCACGTCGTGACGTACGACGTGCGCGGCTCGGGCGCCTCGGACGTCCCACGCCGCACCCGCGCCTACCGGTTGCCGCAGCTCGCCGCCGACACCACCGCCGTCGCCGACGCGGTCAGCCCGCGGGCCCCGGTCCACCTGCTGACCCACGACTGGGGGTCGGTGCAGAGCTGGCACACCGTCAGCACTCCGGAGCTCGCCCACCGCTACGCCTCGATCACCTCGATCTCCGGCCCCGACCTGGACCACACCGGCCGCTGGTACCGCGCCCAGCTGCGCCGGCCGACGCCCGCCCGCCTGCTGAAGCTCGCCAAGCAGTCGCTGGCCTCGCAGTACGTCGGCTTCTTCCACCTGGTGGGGGTCGCCGAACTCGCCTGCCGCAGCGGCCTCCTGGACGGAGTCGTCACGGCCCTGCGCCGCCTGGAGACCGGCGAGGGCCCCTCCGGCTACAGCCCGGGGCTCGCCGCCCGCAACCGTGCCGGGCTCAAGCTCTACCGCGCCAATGTGCTGCCCCGCATGTTCCGCCCCCGGGTCCGGCACGCCGCGCTCCCCGCGGTCGTGCTGGCCCCGTCCAAGGACGTGTTCGTCCTGCCGCCCTGGCAAACCGAGATCACCGACTGGGCGCCCGGGGCCGAGGTCCACCACGTGGACGGCGGCCACTGGCTGCCGTCCCACCTCCCGGACCTCGTCGCCGAGCACGCCGCCCGCCTGGTCGAACGTGCGGAGAAGGAGAGGACCGCGGCATGACCGCCGAGCCCGAGCACCTCGTCCTCAAGCCCCGCGACGTGCACTGGGACTGGGACGGCCTGCCCGTCCGCTACCTGGACGACGACGCGTTCCTCACCCACTTCGCCAACGTCCTCAACATCCTGCTCCCCGAGGGCGAGGACTGGTTCCTCACCGTCTTCCAGCAGACCGTGCCGATGATCGGGGACGACCGGCTGCGCGAGGACGTCATCGGCTTCATCGGCCAGGAGGCCATGCACTCCCGGGCCCACCAGTCGCTGCTGGGCCACTTCAACGACGCGGGTCTGGACACCGAGCGGTTCGTCGCCCAACTGCGCTGGTTCTTCCAGGAGATGCTCGGCGACCGCGGTCTGACCGGCAGGGCCGCGCACGGCTGGCTCGTCGAGCGGGTCGCGATCATCGCCGCCATCGAGCACGTGACGTCCTTCCTCGGCGACTGGATCCTGAACGCGCACGCGCTGGACGCCCTCGACAAGCACGAGAAGGCCGGGGCCGTCCTCGACCTCTACCGCTGGCACGGGGCGGAGGAGGTCGAGCACCGCGCCGTCGCGTACGACCTGTTCACCCATCTCGACGGCCGCTACCGGCACCGGGTGCGGGCGCACCTGGTCGCCTTCCCCGTGCTGCTCTACTGGTGGGTGCGCGGGCTGCGCTGCCTCATGGCCGAGGACCCGGTGGGCGCCGGGAAGCCGCGCTGGCGCGACTGGTACCGCGGTGCCCGGCGGGGGCTGCTGCCGCCGCCGCACGCGGTCGTCCGGCTCTTCTTCTCCTACCTGCGGCCCGGCTACCACCCGTCGCAGTACGGGTCCACCACGCAGGCCGTCGCCTACCTCGCGTCCTCGCCCGCCGCGCGCGCGGCGCTCCACTAGGGGGTCCCCGCACGTGTCCCTGCCCGACCCGAGCACCCTGCCCCCGCCTCCGGCATGGGCGACCCCGCCGCCCCGCCGGGCCGGCGGCTCCCGCCCGGAGCCGCTGCTGGCGCTGCTCGCCCGGATCACCCCGCTGCTGGTGCGCGGCAGCGGGCGGCGGCCGGTACGCGAACCGGCCGCCGTGGACCGCTCGCTGGCCCTGCGCGTCGCCGAGGTCACCGCGGCGGCCGAGGGCGTCGTGGGGCTGCGGCTGGTGCGGGCGGACGGCGGCACCGCCGCGCTGCCCGCCTGGCACCCCGGTGCCCACCTCGACCTCGACCTGCCGTCCGGGCGGCGCCGCCAGTACAGCCTGTGCGGCGACCCGGCCGAACGGGACGCCTATCGGGTGGCGGTGCGGCTAGTCCCGGACGGGGAGGGCGGGTCCCGCGAGATGCACGCCCTCGCCCCGGGCGCGGTCCTGCGCACCCTCGGCCCGCGCAACGCCTTCCCCCTGGCCCTGACCGGCTCCGGGTCGCTGCTCTTCCTCGCGGGCGGCATCGGGATCACGCCGATCCTGCCGATGGTGCGCGCCGCGGCCGCTGCCGGGGCGGACTGGCGCCTGGTGTACGCGGGGCGCAGCCGGGCGACGCTGCCGTTCCTGGCGGAGCTGGCCGAGTTCGCGGGGCACGAGCCGTGGCGGGTGCGGGTCCGCACCGACGAGGAGGCCGGTGGTCCCCCGACGGGGGCGGAACTGCTGGCGGGCGCGGACGCGGGTACGGCGGTCTACTTCTGCGGTCCGCCCGCGCTGATCCCGGCGTTGCGCCCGGCCCCGGTGCTGCACGTGGAGCGCTTCTCGCCGCCGCCGGTCACGGACGGCACCGCCTTCGAGATGCAGCTCGGCCGGGACGGGGAGGTGCTCCCCGTCCCGGCCGACCGCACCGCGCTCTCCGTCCTGACGGGGGCGCGGCCCGCGACGTCGTACTCCTGCCGCCAGGGCTTCTGCGGCACGTGCCGGGTCCGGGTCCTGGCGGGCGCGGACGCGGTCCGCCACGGCGGCAGTGCGACCGCCCGCCGTACGGACGACGCGATGCTCGTCTGCGTCTCGCGGGGAGCCGCCGGCTCCCGTCTCGTCCTGGACGTCTGAACCCGGCCCGGGGCCTACACGGACAGCGGGTCGAGCGGCATCGGGACGGGGTGGCCCTCCATCATCGCGCCCAGCCCGCGCACCGCGCAGACGTCGGGCCGGTCCGCGATCGTGACCGGCATCCCGGTGGCCTGACGGAGCATCATGTCCAGGCCGGGAAGCAGCGCGCTGCCGCCCGCGAGCATGATGCCGCGGTCGGTGAGGTCGGCGACCAGGTCCGGCGGGCACCGCCTGAGCGTCTGGCCGATCCCGTCGACCAGCGTCGCCATGGGCATCCGGATCGCCTGCCGCACCGCCTCGGTGTCGACGCGGACCGTACGGGCGATGCCGCTGGCGACGTCGCGCCCCTGGACCTCGGCGCTGGGCGCGGTGGGGCCGGGCGCCGAGAGGATCTCGTGCAGGGGCCGTACCGACTGGCTGGGCAGCACCAGTTCGTGGGTGTTGCGCAGGTGCTGGACGACGGCGTGGTCGATCGCCTCGCCGCCCACCGCGATGGTCTCCGCCGCGACGATCGCGCCCATCGACATGACCGCGATCTGCGTGGTGCTCGCCCCGGCCAGCATGATCATCGTCGCCTCGGGCTGCTCGACCGGCAGTCCGCACCCGATGGCGGCCGCGATGACGGAGTCGACGAGTTCGACCCGCCGCGAACCGAGGCCGTACATCGTCTCGACGGCGGCCCGCTGGGCCAGCGGCCCGCTGCCGTTGGGGGTGCAGACGGCCGCCCGGAGCATCGGCTTGCGCCGCCAGGCCTTGCGGAGCTGACCGCCCAGCAGGTGACGGAGCATGCGCTGGGCCATCTCGATGTCGACGACCATGCCGGCCTGGATGGGGCGGACCACGCGGATGTGCTCGGGCGTGCGCCCTGTCATCTTCTCGGCGAGCGAGCCGACCGCGATGAGGGCACCGCTGTGCGCGTTGACGGCGGCCACGCTGGGCTCGTCCACGACGAGTCCCTGGTGCTTGAGGTAGACACGGGTGCGCGACGCCCCGAGGTCGACGGCAACGGAGCAACGACGCAGATGCGCCAGACTGACGGTCACGGCAGATCCTCCCCGAGGGGCCGGTTCCCGGGCCCGCCCCTGCGGCGGCCCGTCTGATCATCGTGCGGGCGCAAGTCGAGGTGCGCCTGTTGTGGTACTCCGAGCGGTTGATCCGCCTATCGCATGATCCGTGCCGCGAGGACCGCGATGTCGTCGTCGGCCGGCTCCACGACCAGCAGGGACAGCACCCGGTCGACGAGTCCGCCCAGATCACCGTCGGAGTGCAGGCGCAACCCGGCGAGGCGGTCGAGCGAGGCGTCGATGTCCTCCCCGCGCCGCTCCACCAGACCGTCCGTGTACAGCAGCAGGACGTCGCCGGCCCGGCAGGAGGCCGCGACGGGCTCGTAGCCTCCGTGGCCGGTGCCCAGCGGCGGCCCGACCGGCACGTCGACGATGTCGACCGTGCCGTCCGGCCGGATGACGGCGGGCGGCAGGTGACCGGCGCTGGAGAAGGTGCACGTGTTGCGCACCGGGTCGACGAGGGCCAGCAGGCAGCTCGCCGGACGGCCCGACTCGGTCTCCGAGATGAGGGTGTCCAGCCGGCGCAGGATGCGGTGCGGCGGCAGGTCGGCCGCGGCCACGAAGCGCAGCATCGAGCGGTACTGGCTCATGTCGACCGAGGCCTCCACCCCGTGCCCCATGACGTCGCCCATGGCCAGCAGGGTGCGCCCGTAGGACAGCCGTACGGCGTCGTACCAGTCGCCGCCCACCAGCGCGGTGCTGCCGGCCGGCTGGTAGCGGAACGCGGCCTCCACCGAGGGGTGCGGGGAGCCCGGCTCCGACATCAGGGCACGCTGCAACTCGAGGGCGATGCCGTGCTCGTGGGTGTAGCGGCGGGCGTTGTCGAGGTAGATCGCGGCCCGCCGGACGATGTCCTGGACGGTCTCGGTGTCCCGCTCGGTGAACCCCGGGGACTCGCCGCAGCGGACCAGGGTCACCGTGCCGATGGGTTCGCCGCGCGCCGCGAGCGGCACGACGAGCGCCGAGTGGATGCCCACCGAGCGGAAGGCGGCCATCCGCTCGCGGGCCGACCCGCCGTGGCCCAGGGCGTCGTCCTCGAAGAGGCTCTGCACCACCGGGCTGCCCGACTGCAGGCAGCGCGGGATGGTCGTGCCCGACGGGTACTCCACGTACTCCCCGGGCTCGCCGAAGATCTTGACCTGCTCGCGCAGGTTCGGCAGCGCGGCCATCGCCGCCCGGCGCAGCCGCAGCAGACCGCGGTTGTAGGGGGTGGAGCGCTCGGTGGGGAAGACCTCGACGGTGGCGATGTCGGCGAGCAGCGGCACGAGGAACCCGGCGAGCTCGGCGCAGGTCTCGTCCATCTCCAGGGTGGTGCCGATGAAGGTGGCGGCGCGGTCCAGGATCGCCAGCCGCTCCCGGGCCCGTTCCAGCTCCTGCTGGTGCTGGCGCGACGCGCTGACCTCCAGCATGATCCCGACGAGGCCGAGCACCGTGCCGTCCGCCGCGTCCAGCCGGTGGTACGCGCCCTGCCAGTAGCGCCGGCCCGTCCCGGACTCGGCGTGCGTGCGGCCGCTGGAGGGCACCTCGCGCGACTTGCCGTCGGACAGGACCTGGCGCAGCGCCTCCTCGCCCGCGTCGTCCAGGTCCGGCAGCACCTCGGTGATCCGGCGACCGAGGTGCGCCTCGGCGGGCAGGCCGTTCATCCGGGCCAGGGCGGGGTTGACGTAGACGTAGCGCAGTTGCGGGTCGTAGATGCCCACGCCCGCGGGGGTGCCGTCCAGCACCTGCCGCAGGACCCCGTCGTCCGGCGGTGACCAGCCGCCGGGCTCACCGTCACCGCTCACCCGGTCACCCTCCTGTCCGCCGAGTGCGCCCGTTCCCATGATCGGGCGGTCCCCCGCCGGGCGCACGCCCGGATGCGGTCACCCCGCCGGGTGGCCGCCGGGCGGCGGGGCGTGTCGTCCGGGCCCCGCGGTGACCGGCCCGAAAGGATCGGGCGATGCGATGGAGGACGGCGGCCGTGGCCCTCTGCCTGCTGCTGACCGCCTCGCCGGCGGTGGCCGGCGAGCACCCCGGGCCGCGCCCGGGCCCCCCGGCCCGGGTGGAGCGGCTGTACGCGCAGGCGGCCCGTGCGGTGCAGGCGTACGAGGACGCGGAGCGGGCGGTCCGCCGCAAGCGGGCCGACCTGCGCCTGCTGCACCGGGCAGCGGCGGTGGAACGGCGGCGGCTGGACGTGCTGCGGGACCGGATCGGGGCGATGGCGCGCAGCGAGTACCGCAACGGGGGGCTGGGACCCTCGGCGCGGCTGTTGCTGTCCGGGCGGCCCGACCGGCTGCTGGAGGGCGCGACGCTGGCCCGGCAGGGCGACCACGCGCAGGCGGCGCTGCTGGCCGAGCGGATGCTGGCCGAGCGCCGGCTGGCGGCGGACACCGAGGCCGTCCACCGGACGCTGGCGGTGCTGGCCCGCGAGGCCCGTCGCAAGGACGCGCTCCGCCGGCGCATCGAGGCGCGGCTGCTGCGCGCCCGGGCCGGGCTGTCCGCCCGGGACCTGGCGCTCATGGCCCACGAGGGACTCTCGGCGGACTGCCCGCGCGACCTCCCCCGGACCCCGCCCCGGTCGTCCGCCGCCGCCCACCGGGCGGGCGCCCCGCACTGGGTGCGCCCGGTGGCGCACTACACGCTCACCGCCGGCTACGACGCCTCCGGGGCGCACTGGGCGCACCGCCACACCGGCCAGGACTTCGCGGTGCCGCCGGGCACCCCGGTCCGCGCGGTGGGCGACGGCACGGTGGTGGTGGCCGCGTGCGGTGACGGCTTCGGCAACCAGGTCGTGGTCCGGCACGACGACGGCTACTGCACGCACTACGCCCATCTGTCCGTGCTGGAGGTCGTCCCCGGACAGCGGGTCCGCGCCGGCGAACGGATCGGCCGGTCCGGCAACTCCGGCAACTCCACCGGTCCGCACCTGCACTTCGAGGTCCGTGTCACGCCGCAGATGGGTTCGTCGGTCGCCCCGCTGCCCTGGCTGGCCCGGCACGGCGTGCGGATCGGCGGCTGACGGCCGCCGACCGGCACGGGAGCCCCGCCCCCCACAACTCCCTCACAGGTTCGCTATTGTTCGGCCTCCGGCGCTGACCGTTTCGGCGCCGCTTTCTGACCTGTGGGGGGTCCTGCATGCGCATACCGCGCGCACATCGGGCTGCCGTCCTCCGAAGTGCATCCGTTCTCCTTCTCACCACCGGCCTCGCGGCCGGACCGCTGACCGTCTGGCCCGCCTTCGCCGACGACGTGACGGTCAGCGGTCTGACCACCGGCGACGACGGCACCCTGGCCGTGGGCCTGGCCGACGGCCAGGCGCTGTGGGTCAAGGTGAGCGTCCGGGCCTCCGCGGCCGCGGACGCGCCCGTACTGGCCTCGACCGACGACCTGTCCTTCTCGTGGCAGCGCGGCTGGTACACCGACCGGCCCGTCGGCCTGCCCGCGGGCACGGCGTTCGGCGACTACCCGGTGGACGTCGACTACCGCCTGCCCGGCGGCACCGTCCAGCACTGGAGCGGCGCCGCACACGGCGGGGCGGGGCTCTTCGGCTACCGGCTGCACACCGGGGTCGGCACGCTCGCCTACGACCGCGACCACACCGACTTCGACCACCAGTCGGCGGTGCTCACCGGCGCCGTCACGACCTTTGACCCCGCGACGGGCACGACCGGCCCGGCCGCGCCCGGCACTCCGGTGCGGGTCAACTGGACCGCCCGCGTCGGGGTCGACACCAAGCACGGCTCGGCGACGGCGACGTCCGGAGCCGACGGCACCTTCTCGGTCGGCGTGACGCCCGGCGGCGCGCTCACCGCGGGCACCGCCGTCGTCAGCGGCGGGGCCGACACCGACCCGGTGGCCCCGGCCGCCCTCCCGGAGCTGCCGGCCAAGGCGGTGCAGTACCGGATCAGCGCCGATCCGTCGGCCAAGCGGGTCCACCAGGGCAAGACCTTCACCATGCGGGGCACCGTCCAGCGGCTGACCGACGAGGGCTGGAAGCCGTTTGCCGGCGCGCCCCTGGTCACCACCCCGCAGCCCCCGGACGTGTACCGGTACACCACGCCCGGCCTGATGGGCACGGGCACCGCGGACGCCTCGGGGAACTTCTCGCTCGCGGCGACGGCGACGAGGACGACGTACCACTACACCTACGTCAAGCCGTCGGAGTACGTGTCCGGCTTCGCCTACGCCGAGCACCTGGTCAACGTGCCCACGGCCGGCTCCTACTCGGGCGTCACGATGTCGCTGGACGCCTACAAGAAGGTCACGGCCAAGGGCAAGCTGGCGGGTTCCTGCTGGAACGCGCAGGTCTCCCTGCAGTACTCCAAGAACGGCAGCACCGGCTGGAAGACCCTCAAGTCGGGCTCCGCGGGGGACTCCTCCGGCGGCAAGTGCTCCTTCTCGGTGAGCGCCTACGGCTACACGGACGGCTACTACCGCCTGTACCACGCCGAGTCGGACGGGATGCTCGCGGTGGCCTCGGCCAAGAAGCGCCTGCACCGCACGGTGACCCGGATCGTCTCCTTCGACATGACGCCCAACAGCCCGCGCGTGGGCGGTGCGCTGAAGGCCCGCGGCACGCTGCAGTACCAGTCGGGCGGCAAGTGGAAGGCGTACAAGGGCGGGAAGGTCGTCATCGTCTTCCGGCCCAAGGGCGAGAGCACCTGGTACTGGACCGTGAAGGGGAGGACAGACTCCTCGGGCCGTTTCAGCCTCAACACCAAGGCCTACGGCGACGGCACGTGGGGCGCCTACCTGGAGGCCGACTCCACGCACTTCTACAGCGAGTCGAAGACGGAGTACGTCAATGCCCGTTGAGTCCCGGCGCGCCCTCGCGCTGATCGCCTCGGTGGCCGCGCTCTCCGGCGGTCTCGCCGTCACCCCCGCCCTCGCCGACGACGCGGGCCCGGTCGGCATCGGTGTGGCCCGTACGGCCGACGCCGAGCGCGGCTCCTTCACGGTGCCGGTGTGGACGGACGTCCCCGGCGCCGCGGTCACCTCGGTCACGGCGACGGTGCGCGACGGCGACGCGGTCGTCGTGGACGCGCTGTCGCTCGCCGGCTCCGGGGAGCGGTGGTCGGTGCCGTCCGGCGCCCCGCTGAAGCTGACCGAGGACGGCGGCGCCATGCCGCACCTGGGCCGGTACACCATCGACGTCACCGCCACCGACGACCAGGGCCACACCGTCACCCGCACGGGCGCCGGCACCCTGGACTTCACCCTCCGGCCGGTCCTCACCGGCACCGTCCTGACGCGGACGGTGCTGGACAAGGACCACCGCACGACGGCCGTCACCGGCACGCTCCTCGGCGTCCAGCCGGGCAGCGGCGACCAGGTGCCCGTCGAGGGCGCCACGGTCGACGTGACCCGCACCTACTACTCCGTCGACGGGCGGCCCGACAGCACCGGGCAGGCCGTGACCGGGGCGGACGGGTCCTTCACCTCCCAGGAGTTCCCGGTCGTCACGTGGTCCGGGCTGAGGGCGGCGCTCTCCGTGGACGACGGGCGGGTGCACGGGTCCGTCACCGCGGAGGCCGGGAGCCCGGAGATCCGGCAGACCGACGTGATCGTCACCGCCACGGCCGACCGCACCCGCGCGGTGCCCGGCCAGGCGGTGACGATCAGCGGCCACGTCAAGGACACCACGGGCGCGCCGGTCGCCGGGGTGCCGGTGGCGCTGGCGCTCAGCGGCACGGGTCAGGTCACGGTCACCACCGACGCCTCGGGCGCCTTCACCGGCAAGGTGATCGCGGCTCCCGCCACGTACGGGTCCTGGTCGGCCGGCGAGGCGGACCCCTACCTGTCCGCCTCCGTCTCCGCCGGCGGCTCGATCGTCCTCCCGGCGGACTCTGTCTTCACCGAGGCGAGCGCCAAGATCGCCGCGGACACCAAGGTCACCCTGTCCGCCCGGCTGTACGCCGCGTACGACCGGGTGACGTCCGTCTACCAGCCCCAGGTCGTCCACCTGGAGTACTCCAAGGACGGCAAGACCGGCTGGCAGGACCTCGGCACCGCGCACGCCGACAACAACGGCAGCGTGGTGACGATCACCAAGTGGGGCCACCTCGACGGCTACTACCGACTGCACCACTACGTCTCCGACCAGCTCGCCGAGAGCACCACCAAGCCGGTCCGGCTGACCCGCACCAACACCCGGATGTACTCGATCAAGGCGTCCGCGACGAAGGTGAAGAAGGGCGCCACCGTCACCTTCACCGGCACGTTGAAGGAGTACGTCTCCGGTTCCTGGCGGCCGTACAAGGGCCGGCACGTCGAGCTGTTCTTCCAGAAGAAGGGCTCGACGAAGTGGACGTACGTCGCGTCGGGCACCACGAGCTCGACGGGCAAGGCCACCGTGAAGGGCAAGCCGTCCTCCGACGGCAAGTGGCTGATCCAGTACTTCGGTGACTCCAAGCACTTCGACAGCGACGGCACCGCCGTCTACGTCGACGTGCGCTGACGCACGCGGCACCACCCACACGAGGGCGGGGGCCGGCCGGGCGACCGGTCAGCCCCCGCCCTCGCCCTTGCCCGCCTCGGAGCGCAGGGACCGCCTCAGCCGGTGCGCCGCGCGGCGGTCCTCGTCGGAGGCGTCCGTGACGTCCAGGAAGATCTGGTCCAGTTCGGGGAACTCCCCGGCCAGGGTGCGCTTGATGCGGACCGCGGCCTCCTCCACGGTCTCGCTGTCGATGCCCTCGGTCAGGTCCACCCGGGCGGCCAGCAGCACCGAGTCGACCCCGAGGCGCATCGTCAGCAGCGCGGTGACCGTGTCGATCTCCGGCTGCAGGGTCAGCAGTTCGTGCGCCCGGTGCCGCAGCCGGGGGTCGGCGGCCTCGCCGATGAGGGTGTCCCGGCAGTCCTTGCCGAGCCGGTAGGCGACGTATATCAGCAGGGCGGCGATCGCCAGGGACGCGTACGCCTCCCAGGTGCGGTCGCCGGTGGTCCAGTGCAGCACCACGCCGGCGAGCGCCAGCAGCACGCCGAGCACCGCGGCGCTGTCCTCGCCGAGCACGGTGCGCAGGGTGGGGTCGTCACCCTCGCGCAGTTCGGTGCGGAAGGGGCGGCCGTGCTCGCGGGCCCCGCCGCGCACCTGCAGCAGCGCCCTGAGCAGCGAGGATCCCTCGGCGAGCAGGGAGACGACCAGGACGGCCACGGCGGTCAGGAAGGCCTGCGTGGTGTGCGGCTCGCGCTCGTGGAACGCGGACACGCCCTGGTAGAAGGAGAAGCAGCCGCCCATCACGAAGATCCCCACGGCGGCGAGCAGCGACCAGAACCAGCGCTCCTTCCCGTAGCCGAAGGGGTGCCGCGCGTCGGGCCTGCGCCGGCTGCGGCGCAGCGCGGCCAGCAGGAAGACCTCGTTGAGGGTGTCGGCCACCGAGTGCGCGGCCTCCGACAGCAGCGCAGGCGAGGTGGTGAGCAGCCCGCCGACCGCCTTCGCCACGGCGATCACCAGGTTCGCGGCGAGGGCGATGAAGACGGTGCCCTTGGTCTGTTCGTCCTTCCCCATGGGGAGCGTGTGCCCCGCCACGCGGCGCTCAGTGGTGGAAGGCGGTGGGTGCCTCGCCGGGCGGGTGGAGCGGGCGCTCCTGTTCGCGCAGTTGGGGGAGGTAGCGCTTGAGGTCGGCGAGGAAGAGGTCGGCGAGGTCCTCGGAGAAGCCGTTGCGGACCACGATGCGCAGCACCGCCAGGTCCTCGCGGTCGGCCGGATAGGTGTAGGCGGGCACCAGCCAGCCGCGCTCGCGCATCCGCCGGGAGACGTCGAAGACGTCGTAGGCGGTGACGTGGTCGGCGGTGGTGAAGGCGAAGACCGGCAACTGGTCGCCTCGGGTGATCAGCCGGAAGTCCCCGCACTCCTCGATCCGCGAGGCGAGGTAGACGGCCACGTCGCGGGCGGTCTGCTGGACGGTGCGGAAGCCGTCCCGGCCCAGGCGCAGGAAGGTGTAGTACTGGGCGACCACCTGCGCGCCCGGCCGGGAGAAGTTCAGGGCGAAGGTCGGCATGTCGCCGCCGAGGTAGTTGACCCGGAAGACCAGCTCCTCGGGCAGGGCGTCGCTGTCCCGCCACAGCGCCCAGCCGACGCCGGGGTAGACCAGCCCGTACTTGTGGCCGGAGGTGTTGATCGAGGCCACCCGGGGCAGCCGGAAGTCCCAGACCAGGTCCTCGTCGAGGAAGGGCGCGATCATGCCCCCGGAGGCGCCGTCGACGTGGACGGGGACGTCCAGCCCGGTCCGCTCCTGGAAGGCGTCGAGCGCGGCGCAGATCTCGGCCACGGGCTCGTAGGAGCCGTCGAAGGTCGAGCCGAGGACGGCCACCACCCCGATGGTGTTCTCGTCGCACATCGCGACGGCGGCGTCCGCGTCCAGGTGCAGCCGGTCGCCCTCCATCGGCATCAGGCGCGGCTCGACCTCCCAGAAGTTGCAGAACTTCTCCCAGCAGACCTGCACGTTGGCTCCCATGACCAGGTTCGGGCGGCCGGTGCCCGGGTGGCGGTCGCCGCCGCGCCTGGTCAGGCGGCGTGCGAGGGACGCGCGGGCGCCGTCGCCGGTACGCCTCATCCAGCGGCGCTTGAGGGCCATCCCGGCGAGCATGCAGGCCTCGGAGGAGCCGGTGGTGGAGCAGCCGACGGCGCTCTCCGGATCGGGGGCGTGCCACAGGTCGGCGAGCATCGACACGCAGCGCCGCTCCAGTTCGGCGGTGCGCGGGTACTCGTCCTTGTCGATCATGTTCTTGTCGAGGCACTCGCCCATCAGCACTCCGGCCTCGGGCTCCATCCACGTGGTGACGAAGGTGGCGAGGTTGAGCCGGGCGTTGCCGTCGAGCATCAGCTCGTCGTGGACGAGCTGGTACGCCGTGCCGGGCGCCATCGGGCCGTCGGGCAGCCGGTGCTTGGGCGGCGCAGCACGCATCCCGGCGACCGGGTCGGCCCCGGCGTAGAAGGGGTTCACGGCGAGCTTCGGCAGGCCCTCGGCACCTTTGTGCAGCGACATACCGTCACGATACGTGTGAAAACGGTCACCGGCAGGTCGGCGGCGACCGGCGACCGGTCCCGGCCGGGGGCCGCTCAGCCCGCCGAGGACATCGACAGCTTCGCCGCGAAGCCCAGGAAGAGCGCCGCGGCGCCCGAGGTCAGTCCCGCCGCCAGGCGCCTGCGACGGCGGAACTGGGCGGCCAGGTAGGTGCCGCCGAAGATCAGCAGCGTCAGGTAGCAGAAGCTGAAGACCTGCGCGATGGCGCCCAGCGCGAGGAAGGACAGCGCGGGGTGGGCGTAGCCGGGGTCCACGAACTGCACGAAGAAGGAGATGAAGAACAGGATCGCCTTGGGGTTGAGCAGGCTGATCACCAGCGCCCGCCGGAACGGCCGCTCGGCGTCCGCCACCTCCTCGGCCGCGGTCGTCACCGGCACCGGCTCGGTGCCCCGGGAGCGCCACATGCCCCAGGCGGCCCGCGCCATGCCGACGGCGATCCACGCCAGGTAGCCGGCGCCCGCGTACTTCACGATGCCGAACAGCACGGCGTTGGCCTGGAGCAGCCCGGCCACGCCCGCCGCCGACGCGGTCATCAGCACGGTGTCGCCGAGGAAGACGCCCAGGGCCGCGCGGTACGCCGTCCGGACGCCGCGGCGCGCCGCGACGGACAGGGTGTACAGCGAGTTCGGCCCCGGCAGCAGCACGATCAGTACGGTGCCCAGCACGTACGTCGACAGGTCGGTGATTCCCAGCATGCGCACCAATATGGCACTTGCACCTCACGTGGCGTGAGGCCGGAGGGTGTGGTCATGAACACGAGCACGGGCTACCCGGTCGGGCAGGTGGCGGGTTTCGCCGGCGTGACCGTCCGCACGCTGCACCACTACGACGAGATCGGACTGCTCTCACCCAGCGCCCGCAGCCACGCGGGCCACCGGCGCTACAGCGACGCCGACCTCGACCGGCTGCAGCAGATCCTCTTCTACCGGGAGCTCGGCTTCCCCCTGGACCAGGTGGCGGTCCTCCTCGACGACCCTGCCGCGGACCCGCGGGAGCACCTGCGGCGCCAGCACGAGCTGCTGACCGCGCGGATCGGGAAGCTGACGGAGATGGCCGACGCCGTCCAACGAGCCATGGAGGCACGCACGATGGGCATCAACCTCACGCCCGAGGAGAAGTTCGAGGTCTTCGGGGACTACGACCCCGACCGGCACGCCGAGGAGACCCGGGAGCGCTGGGGCGACACCGAGGCGTACGAGCAGTCGCAGCGCCGCGCCGCCTCCTACACCAAGGAGGACTGGCTGCGGATCAAGGCCGAACAGGAGGACTGGGGCGCCCGGCTGGTCGCGCTGCGCGGGTCCGGCGCCCCGGCGGACGGCGAGGCGGCGATGGACCTGGCCGAGGAGCACCGGCAGTTCATCGTGGACCACTACTACGACTGCACGTACGAGATCCACACCGGTCTCGCCGAGATGTACCTGGCGGACCCGCGCTTCAACGCCTTCTACGAGGCGATCGCGCCGGGCACCGCGCAGTACGTCCACGACGCGATCGTCGCCAACGCTAGGCGGGCGCGGGGCTGATCACCGCCGCCGTGCCGTAGGCGCACACCTCGGTGCCGGCGTCGGCGGCCTCGCCGACGTCGAAGCGCATCGCCAGCACCGCGTTGGCGCCGCGCGACTGCGCCTGTTCCACCAGCCGCTCCATCGCCTCGGTGCGGGTCTGGGCCAGGGTCCTGGTGAGTCCCTTCAGCTCGCCGCCGATCAGGGACTTCAGGCCCGCGCCGATCTGGCTGCCCAGGTGGCGGGAGCGCACGGTGAGGCCGAACACCTCACCGATCACCCGTTCCACCCGGTAGCCCGGCACGTCGTTCGTGGTGACCACCAGGACGGCGGACCGGGGCGACTGTCCGCCGCCGTACTCGTCGATACCCATACGGGCATCGTCGCCCCTGTGCGCCGTCCCGCGCAGTCTCAGTACTCCAGGTGCGGTGCCCGGTCCGGGGCCGGGCAGATCCGGTGGCCCGCGTGGTCGAAGACGTACAGGTGCGCGAGGTCGACCAGCAGCGGCACGTGCTGGCCGGCACGGAGCCGCAGGTCGGGCCCGGTGCGCACGACCAGGTCGCCGCCCCCGCCGGCGGGCCGCTCGGTCTCCGGCCGCTGCCCCGGCGGGTCCAGTACGGCCGTCTGGCCCTGGCCGGAGACCCGAGCGGCGGCCTTCTGCACCAGCCGGCCCAGGCCTGCCGCGCCGCCCTGCCGGGACGCCGCCCGGGAGCGCTGCCGCCCGGTGCCCGGACGGGCGGACTCCAGTTCGGGCACGACGGCCGCGCGGGCGCCGGTGCCGAGGTGTACCAGCGATTCGTGGCCCTGGTACTCCACGTGCTCCACGACACCGCTCAGCACCACCTCGCCCGGCCGCGCGCTGCTCGGCCGGTCGATGCGCACGGCCTCCGAGCGCAGACCGACGATGACCGGCCGGCCCTGCTGGATGCGGAGCATCTGGTGGTCCCGGCTCAGCGGCTGGGGGAGGACGAGCCGCTGCCGTCCGAGGTCGATCCACATCCCGCCGTCCAGCGGTGCCACCACGGTCGCCTCCATGAGGTTGATCCGCGGGGTGCCGATGAAGGCGGCCACGAAGACGTTCTGCGGCAGGTGGTACGCCGCACGCGGGGTGCCCACCTGCTGCAGCACGCCGTTGCGCATGATCGCCACGCGGTCGCCCAGGGACATCGCCTCGGCCTGGTCGTGGGTGACGTACACGGTCGTCACGCCCATGCCGCGGGTCAGCCGGGCGATCTCGGCGCGCAGGTGCGAGCGGAGCTTGGCGTCCAGGTTGGACAGCGGCTCGTCCATCAGGAAGACGGACGGGCGCCGCGAGATGGCCCGGCCCATCGCGACCCGCTGCCGCTCGCCGCCGGACAGCTGGCCCGGGTAGCGGTCGAGGATGTCCTCGATGCCCAGGGTCCGCGCGGTCTCCGCGACCCGGGGCCCGGTGTCCTGCCCGGGCATCTCGAAGCGCAGCGGGAAGCCGATGTTCTCCCGGCTGGTCATGCTCGGGTAGAGGGCGAAGTTCTGGAAGACCATGGCCATCCTCCGGTCTCCCGGTGCCAGGTCGTTGGCGTACTCGCCGTCCAGCAGCAGCTCGCCGGAGGTGATGTCCTCCAGGCCGGCGATCATGCGCAGCACCGTGGACTTGCCGCAGCCCGAGGGGCCGAGCAGCACCAGGAACTCGCCGGGGGCGATGTCCAGGGAGAAGCGGTCCACGGCGCGCACGCCGCGGCCGTAGGTCTTCGAGACGTCGTGCAGGGAGATGGCGCGAGTCATGTGGGTTCCGCCGGATCATGATGATTCAGGAGTGACGGGCGACTTGCGGTGTTGCACGGTAAAACGCTTGGGAGGACCGTAGCCGAGCGTTCGCGGGCTGGGAACGGTTCGGTCGCGACCACGTTGATACTTTTGGCGCGTGACGACTCTCGCCCTGGGCCCGCAATGGCTCGACCCCGATTACCTCATCTCGTCAGCGGGCCTGATCGGCCTGCTGGCGATCGTCTTCGCCGAGTCGGGTCTGCTCATCGGCTTCTTCCTGCCAGGTGACTCCCTGCTCTTCACCGGCGGCCTGCTGGTCGCGGGCGGCAAGCTCGACTATCCGATCTGGCTGGTCTGCGTGCTGGTCGTGCTCGCCGCGGTCGCCGGCGACCAGGTGGGCTACCTCTTCGGCCGCAAGGTCGGGCCCTCGCTCTTCCGGCGCCCTGACTCCAGGCTCTTCAAGCAGGAGAACGTCGAGAAGGCCCACGAGTTCTTCGAACGGCACGGCGCCAAGTCGATCGTGCTCGCCCGCTTCGTGCCGATCGTGCGCACCTTCACCCCGATCATCGCCGGCGTCAGCCGCATGAACTACCGCGTCTTCGTGACGTACAACATCGTCGGCGGCCTGCTGTGGGGCGCCGGCGTGACCCTGCTCGGCTACTGGCTGGGCCAGATCGCGTTCGTCCACGAGCACATCGAGCTGATCCTGGTCGGCATCGTGCTGCTCTCGGTCGTCCCGATCGCGATCGAGTTCCTGCGCGCCCGCGCGGCCTCCCGCAAGGCCGGCCCCGGGCCGCTGCCCGGCGCACCCGAGTACGCGGACGAGGACGAGGCCGGCCAGCCCCCGCTCCAGCGGGGCTCCGGCGGGCGGCACCGCGCGAACCGCCGTTAGCGGACGGAGGGAGTGGGCAGTCGTCCCGCTGTGCCAGAGGGGAGGGTGACCGCACCCTCCCCTCTGGCGCACCCCGGCACCGTCCAGTGATCACGCGTCGAAAGGAGGATCCCGTGGCGCACCCCAAGGAGCCCGACGAGCCCGAGCAGCCGGTCGGCGGCTCGGAGTTCACCCCGCCGCTGGGCGTGGAACTGCCCAGGCCCGAACCGCAGGGTTCCGCCTTCGCCCGCCCCGGGACGCGGACCTCATCGCAGCTGTCCCACCCGGCCTTCACGCCCCCCGAGGGCATCCCGGTCGTCAGCCTCTCCAAGGAGACCCCCTGGCCCGACCGGATGCGCACGATGCTGCGCATGCCCGTCGGCGAGCGCCCCGCTCCCGAGCAGCCCGCCCGGCGGCCGGAGGCGGAGGGCGGCCCACCGGTCCCGCGCGTGCTCGACCTCACGCTGCGCATCGGTGAGCTGCTGCTCGCCGGCGGCGAAGGCGCGGAGGACGTCGAGGCCGCGATGCTCGGCGTCGCCCACGCCTACGGGCTCGGACGGGTCGAGCCGACCGTGACGTTCACCCTGCTGGGCATCTCGTACCAGCCCTCGCTCGTGGACGCGCCGGTCACCGCCAACCGCACGGTGCGCCGCCGGGCCACCGACTACACCCGTCTCGCGGCCGTCTTCCGGCTGATCAACGACGTCACCGCGGCCGACCTCAGCCTGGAGGACGCCTACCGGCGGCTCGCCGAGATCCGCCGCAACCGGCACCCGTACCCGGGCTGGCTGCTGACCGGGGCGGCCGGGCTCCTCGCCGGCGCGGCGAGCATGCTGGTCGGCGGCGGTGGTCCGCTGGTGTTCGCGATCGCCGCGCTCGGCGCGATGCTGGGCGACCGGCTGGCCTGGCTGTGCGCGGGCCGCGGGCTGCCGGAGTTCTACCAGTTCGTCGCCGCGGCGATGCCCGCCGCCGTGATGGGGGTGCTGGTCGCCCGGTTCGGCCAGCACCTGCCCGGTACGAGCACCCTGCAGGCCTCGGCGGTCATCACCGGTGGGCTCTTCGCGCTGATCCCGGGAAGGGCCCTGGTCGCGGCCGTCCAGGACGGCCTGACCGGCTTCTACATCACCGCCTCCGCGCGCCTGCTGGAGGTGATGTACCTCTTCACCGGCATCGTCGTCGGCGTGACGCTGATCCTCTACGCCGGGGTCAGCCTGGGTGCCGGACTCGACCCGGACCAGGTCTTCCGGGCCTACGAGAACCCGCCGGTGCAACTGGTCGCCGCGATGGTGCTGAGCCTGGCCTTCGCCGTGCTGCTGCAGTGCGAGCGCGGCGTGCTGGTGGTCGCCGCGCTCAACGGCGGTGTCGCCTGGACGGTCTACGCGGCGCTGCACCAGGAGAAGATCGGCATCGGCATGTCGCCGGTCGCGGCCACCGCCGTGGCCGCCGGCCTGGTGGGTCTCTTCGGCCAGGTGCTCTCCCGCTACCGGTACGCCTCCGCGCTGCCGTACGTCACGGCGGCCATCGGCCCGCTGCTGCCGGGTTCCGCGACGTACTTCGGGCTCCTCGGGCTGACCCGCGGTCACCTGGACCAGGGATTCGCCTCGCTGACGAAGGCGGCGGCGCTGGCGCTCGCCGTGGCCATCGGGGTGAACCTGGGAGGAGAGATCGCGCGGCTGTTCATCAAGCTGCCCGGCGGCGCTGACCAGGCACGACGCCGCGCGGCGGCCAAGCGGACCCGCGGTTTCTGAGCCTTCCGGGCCCCGCCGCCTCGCCGCCCGGCGATCGTACGGGCAACCTGATGTTAACTGTCCGTATCGTGGTCGTAGTTGACTGTAATCGGTTTTAGGGGTTTCACTTCACCAACTGGAGTCCGTTCCGGGGCAAAACCCGACCTTTCGGAGGCATGGAGCCTTGGCAGACGAGCACCTGAGCCCGCTGGACCTCGCCTTCTGGAACCTGGACTCGCCGGGTCACCCCATGCACCTGGGCGCCGTGGCCGTCTTCGACCGCGACCCGGAGCACCCGGTCGACGCCGACGGACTCGCCGCGCTGCTCACCGTCCGGGCCGAGGCCGTACCGCGGATGCGGCAGCGCGTGAGGGACGTCTGGTACGGCGTCGGCGGCGCCGCCTGGGCGGCCGACGAGCACTTCGACGCCCGGCACCACGTCCACGCCGTCCGCCGGGCCGACGCCCGGGCCGCCGTCGCCGAACTGATGTCCCGGCCCATGGACCGCGACCGGCCGCCGTGGGAGGTCTACGTCATCGAGGGCGCGCCCGACGTGCCCTTCTACGTCCTGGTCAAGCTGCACCACGCCCTCGCCGACGGCCTGCGCGCCGTGGAGTTCGGCGCCGCCCTGCTCGACCAGGGGGCCCGCACCACGGCGGCCGCCCCCGCCCCGGCGGGTCCGGCGCCGGTGGCTCCGCCTCCGCGGCCCGGCGCCGAGGCGGCCGTACCGGCCCAGGTACGGGGGCCCGGCATCCACCTGCCCGCGCTGCCGCTGCCCGATCCGCGGCAGGTCGTCGCCTCCCTGCCGGACCGGGTGCGCGAGGCCGGGCGCGCCCTGGGCATCGGCTCGGCCGTGCTGCGCGCCTCCCTCGACCCCGGCGGGCCCGCCGCGCTGGGCGCGGCCTGGACGCCCGGCGGCGCGGAGCGCCGCTTCGCCACCGCCTCCCTCGACGTCGACGACCTGCACCGGATCCGCAAGACCAGCGGCGGGACCGTCAACGACGTCGTCATGGCCGTCGTCGCCGGCGCGCTGCGGCGCTGGATGCAGGCCCGCGGCGACGACCCGGCGGGTCCGGGCCCGCGCGCCCTGATCCCGGTGGCGCGGCGCCGCCGCAGAGGCGTGCGCGGCGGCCGGGGCAACCGCATCTCCGGCTACCTGCTGCGGCTGCCGGTCGGTGAGCCCGACCCGCTCGCCCGGCTGCGCGACGTCCGCGCGGGCATGGACCGCAACAAGGACGCCGGACCCGACTCGGGGCCCGGTGCCGTCGCGCTGCTGGCCGACAGCGTGCCGCCGCTCGCGCACCGCTTCGCCGCGCCGCTGCTCGCCGCCTCCGCGCGACTGCTGTTCGACGTGCTGGTCACCAACGTGCCGATGCTCGACGTGCCGCTCACCCTGGACGGCTGCCGCATGACGGAGCTCTACCCGATCGCCCCGCTCGCCCGCGGGCAGTCGCTGGCGGTCGCCGTCTCCACGTACCGCCGCCGGGTCCACATCGGGCTGCTCGCGGACGCGGAGTCCCTGCCGGACGCCGAGACGCTCGCCGGGGCCCTGCACGGCGCGCTGGCCGAGCTGCTCGACGCCTGCGGGTGACGCCCCCGGACACGTGTGAGGGCGGCGCGCCCCGGCAGGGAGCGCGCCGCCCTCGTGGCCGCGGGAGCGTACGGGGTCAGTGACCGCCGTGCTCCTTCAGGCGCTTGTAGGACGCCTCGATCTCGGCCTCGGCCTCGGCGCGGCCCACCCAGTTGGCGCCCTCGACGGACTTGCCGGGCTCCAGGTCCTTGTAGACCTCGAAGAAGTGCTGGATCTCCAGGCGGTCGAACTCGGAGACGTGGTGAATGTCACGCAGGTGCTCGACCCGCGGGTCCGCGGCGGGCACGCACAGGAGCTTGTCGTCGCCGCCGGCCTCGTCCGTCATGCGGAACATGCCGATCGCGCGGCAGCGCACGAGGACACCGGGGAAGGTCGGCTCGTCGAGCAGGACCAGGGCGTCCAGCGGGTCGCCGTCCTCGCCGAGGGTGTTCTCCACGAAGCCGTAGTCGGCCGGGTAGACCGTCGAGGTGAACAGGTGCCGGTCCAGGCGGATACGACCGGTCTCGTGGTCCACCTCGTACTTGTTGCGGGAACCCTTCGGGATCTCGATCGTTACGTCGAACTCGAGCACAGCCTGTCCTCCATGATCAGCACATACTTCTGGTGATTAAGTGTCTCCCACGCTTGTGTGTGGTCGCGAAAGGGGCTGGTCCGGGGTGCCCGTCTCGAAGAACTGGCAGGTGGTGGCAGGTTCGGCTGCCGCAGGACTTGCCGTGGCGCTGACGGCTGTGGCCGCAGCAGGACCGTGGGAGTCAGGCCAGCGTACGGCCGAACGGGCGATCGCCGCCTCCCGGGACGGTCAGGGGAAGCAGGCGCGTCCCCACAAGAAGGGCGGCGGGGGCGGCCACAAGGGGGCAGTCGCCCCGGTGCCGCCCGCCCCCGAGGTGCTCACCGCCGTGTCCGGGCCGCAGGGCGCGCCGCTGCCGACCAAGGCCGGACTGGCGGGCCGGCTCGGCCCGTTGCTGCACGACCCCGCGCTCGGCGCGCTGACGACGGGCGCCGTCGTCGACGCCGTGTCGGGCCGGACCGTGTGGGGGCAGGGCACCGCCACGGCCGCCGTCCCCGCCTCCACCACGAAAGTCGCCACGGCCGTCGCGGCCCTGTCGCTGCTCGGGGCCGACCACCGGCTCACCACCTCCGTGGTCGCCGCGGGCAAGGACCGCGTCGTCCTGGTCGGCGGCGGCGACCCCACCCTGACCGCCCGCGCGAAGCCCGGCGGCGGATGGACGGCGGCTTCCCTGGGTACCCTGGCCTCCGACACCGCCCGCGCGCTGCGCGCCAAGGGCGTCCGCTCGGTGAAGCTCACGTACGACACCTCGCTCTTCACCGGCCCCGCCGTCCACCCCATCGGGCACAACGACAACATCGCGCCCGTCACCGCCCTGATGGCCGACGAGGGCCGCACCGACGGCAAGAGCTTCAAGGGCCCGGCCGCCCGCGGGTGGGACCCGGCGGCGGACGCGGCGGCGGCCTTCGCGGACCTGCTGCGCAAGCGCGGCGTCGAGATCGACGGCGCGGTGAAGGCCGGCAAGGCGCCCACGCGCACGCACGCGGCCGACCGGCTGGCGGAGGCGCGGTCCGCACCCCTGGCCGACCTCGTCGAGCGCATGCTCACCAACAGCGACAACGACATCGCCGAGGCCCTCGCCCGGCACACCGCCCTCGCCGCGGACCGCCCGGGGTCCTTCTCCGGCGGCGCCAAGGCCATCGGCTCCGCACTCCGCGAACTCGGGCTCCCGCTGGAGGGGGCCCGCTTCGTGGACGGCAGCGGGCTCAACCGCGCCGGCCACCTCACGGCGGAGCAGCTGGCGCGGATGCTGGCGCTGGCGGCCGACTCCGACCACCCGGAGCTCCGCCCCGTCCTCACCGGGCTGCCCGTGGCGGGCTTCACCGGGTCCCTGCGGGAACGCTTCACCTCCGCGGGCGGGGGCGCGGGGCTCGTCCGCGCGAAGACGGGCACGCTCACCGGGGTCAACGCGCTCGCCGGGACGGTGGTCGACGCGGACGGCCGCCTGCTCACGTTCGCCTTCCTGACCAACGGCACGACCAACCCCACGGCCGCGCAGTCCGCCCTCGACCGCCTCGCCGCCGGCCTCGCCACCTGCGGCTGCCGCACGTAGGGGGTTGTGGGACGTCGTTCCGCAAGGCATGGGGGCACCCCCAGCTACCGCTGGGGGTGCCCCCAGCCTCCGGCGAGCGGCCGACCCGCAACCCCGTTCGCCGCCCGCGCCCCCGCGAGGAACGCTCCCGGGGAGGGGGACAAGCACGTACCGTGAAGGGATGACGAGCATCGGTGGTGCGGAGATGGTCGACTGGAACCTCGCGGTCGCGACCGCGACCCGCTTCGTGCGGCCCGGACCGGACGTGAGCCGGGACGAGGCGCGCGCGGTCGTGGCGGAACTGCGGCGGCACGCAAAGGAGTCGGAGGCGCACGTCCGGGCCTTCACCAGGATGTTCGGCGATCAGGAGGACCCGGCCGACACCGGGACCCCGGTGCTGATCGTGGACCGCCCGGGGTGGATCAGGGCCAACGTCGCCGGCTTCCGCGAAGTGCTCAAGCCGCTGCTGGACAAGATGCAGGCGCGCAAGCCGGGAGGCCCCGGCGGCGCCGTGCTGGGCACCGTCGGCGGGAAGGTGACCGGCGTCGAGGTCGGGATGCTGCTGAGCTTCCTGGCCTCCCGCGTGCTGGGCCAGTACGAGACCTTCGCCCCCGCGACCCGCGACATGCCGGCCGGCCCTGCCGCGCCCGGTCCGGGCGAGCCGCGCACCGGGCGGCTCCTGCTGGTGGCCCCCAACATCGTCCACGTGGAGCGCGAACTCGACGTGGACCCGCACGACTTCCGGCTGTGGGTGTGCCTGCACGAGGAGACCCACCGCACCCAGTTCACGGCCGTGCCCTGGCTGCGGGACCACATCGAGCAGGAGATCCAGGCCTTCCTCGGCGAGACCGAGATCGACCCGTCGACGCTGATCGAGCGGCTCCGCGAGGCGTTCCAGGCCTTCTCCTCCGGCAACCGGCCCGACGCGGAGGAGGCGTCGGTCGACGCGGACGGCGACGAGGGCCGCAGCCTGATCGACCTGGTGCAGACCCCGAACCAGCGGGAGATCCTGGGGCGGCTGACCGCGGTCATGTCGCTGCTGGAGGGGCACGCCGACTACGTGATGGACGGGGTGGGCCCGGACGTCGTGCCGTCCGTGGCGGAGATCCGGGAGAAGTTCCAGCGCCGCCGGCAGAGCGGTGCCGGACGGATGGACATGGCGCTGCGCAAGCTGCTGGGGCTGGACGCCAAGCTGCGCCAGTACCGTGACGGCGAGCGTTTCGTGCGCTCCGTGGTGGACGGGGCCGGGATGGACGGCTTCAACCGGATCTGGACCTCCCCCAACACCCTGCCCACCAAGCAGGAGATCGCCAAACCCGCGGACTGGGTGGCACGGGTGCACGGGCGGAGCGAAACCTGAGTCGACCCGGGGCACAACAGGCCCCGGGGCCTCCCGGTTCACCCGTCCGAGGGACCGTGGGCGCAGGGTAAGCGTGCGATGCTCGAGTATCGCACGCTGTCTGTCACCATCTAGCTACCCTGCGTCATCTTCACCGTTCCCGACGCCTCCCCCAGCCTCTCCAGGAGGGAAACCGGACATGGGTCCCCACCCCGCGGTCGCGGCGATACGCCTGGCGGTCCGCCGCGTACTCCAGGACGTCCTGACCGACCACCCCGGCGGCAGCCCGCTCGTGCTGGCCGCCTGCAGCGGCGGAGCCGATTCGATGGCCCTCGCCACCGCCCTCGCCTTCGAAGCGCCCAAGCTCGGCATCCGGGCCGGCGGCGTCACCGTCGACCACGGTCTGCAGGACGGCTCGGCGGCCCGCGCCGTCGACGTGGCCGACCGGCTGCGCGGTCTCGGACTCGACCCGGTGGACGCCGTCGCGGTCACCGTGGGCCGCCAGGGCGGCCCGGAGGCCGCCGCCCGCGACGCCCGGTACGCGGCCCTCGACGCCGCCGCGGAACGCGTCGGCGCCGCCGCCGTGCTGCTCGGGCACACCCGGGACGACCAGGCCGAAACGGTGCTGCTGGGGCTGGCCCGCGGCTCCGGCATCCGGTCACTGTCCGGCATGCCCGCCGTCAACGGCCGTTACCGCCGTCCCTTCCTGCTGCTGGACCGTGACACGGTCCGCAAGGCCTGCCTCGCGCAGGGCATCGACGTGTGGGAGGACCCGCACAACCAGGACCCCGCCTACACCCGCTCCCGGGTCCGCCACGAGGCGCTGCCGGTGCTGGAGAAGTCCCTGGGCAAGGGCGTCGTGGAGGCGCTGGCCCGCACCGCCCAGCTCTCCCGGGACGACGCCGACGCCCTCGACCAGTGGGCGGCCCAGGCCGAGCGGACCGCCGTCGACGCCGACGGCGGGCTGGACGTCGCCCGGCTGCTGACCCTCCCCGCCGCCGTGCGCCGCCGGGTGCTGCGCCGTGCGGCCGTCGCGGCGGGCTCCCCCGCCGGTTCGCTCTTCGCCCGGCACGTCGAGGAGACCGACCGCCTGCTCACCGCGTGGCGCGGTCAGAAGCCGCTCAACCTCCCGGGCGGCGTCGTCGTCGGCCGGCGGAATGGCAGACTGTTCTTCCAGGCCCTGTAGACCGAGCCGGAAGTTGTGCGGGTGAACGAGAACGACATGGGCACCGACCTCGAGAAGGTGCTCATCTCCAAGCAAGAGATCGACGCCAAGCTGGCGGAGCTGGCTGCGCAGATCGACAAGGACTACGAGGGCAAGGACCTCCTGATCGTCGGCGTCCTCAAGGGCGCCGTCATGGTGATGGCGGACCTCGCGCGATCCCTGTCCTCCCAGGTCACCATGGACTGGATGGCGGTGTCCTCGTACGGCGCCGGGACCAAGTCCTCGGGTGTCGTGCGGATCCTCAAGGACCTGGACACCGACATCGCCGGCCGGGACGTCCTGATCGTCGAGGACATCATCGACTCCGGACTGACCCTGTCCTGGCTGATCAGCAACCTCGGCTCGCGCCGTCCGGCCTCGCTCGAGGTCTGCACGCTGCTGCGCAAGCCGGACGCCGCCAAGGTCGAGATCGATGTGAAGTACGTCGGCTTCGACATCCCCAACGAGTTCGTGGTCGGATACGGCCTGGACTTCGCGGAGAAGTACCGGAACCTGCCGTTCATCGGCACCCTTGCGCCGCACGTGTACGGCGGCTGAGGCTCCGGGAACCCCGACGCCCTCCTCCGCGTTGGAGGGTGGTAACGCTGTTTGTTTATGGTCTCCGGCGACTTCGGGTGACAATGCTGGGGTACCGTCCGAAGGTCGGTTCATACACCGGATGCACCGGCGGCCCCCAGGCCGCGGTGCCTCACTGTGGCAGGAGGGACGGGGCGATTTCGCCCCGCATGGATGGACGTGAAGCGCTATTTCCGTGGGCCAGTCATGTGGATCGTGCTGGCTGTCCTCGCCGTGGTCGTATTGATGCAGGTCGTCGGTTCTTCCGGTGGCTACAAGACGGTGGACACCGGCCAGGCCATTGAGGCGATCAACAGCAACCAGGCCAAGTCCGCCGAGCTGACCACCGGCGACGAGAACACGATCAAGGTCGAGCTCAAGGACGGCGCCAAGGTAGGCGACAAGGACCTGGGCTCCAAGATCAAGGCGAGCTACATCGGCGACCAGGGCGTCGACGTGGCCAAGATCCTGCAGGCGAAGGTCGACGACGGCGACAAGAGCACGCTGCCCGACGGCTACACCGTCGCGCCCTCGAAGCAGAACGCCTTCGTCGGCATCCTGCTGTCGTTGCTGCCCTTCGTCCTCATCGTCGTGGTCTTCCTGTTCCTGATGAACCAGATGCAGGGCGGCGGCTCCCGGGTCATGAACTTCGGGAAGTCCAAGGCCAAGCTGATCACCAAGGACACCCCGAAGACCACCTTCGCCGACGTGGCGGGCTCGGACGAGGCCGTCGAGGAACTCCAGGAGATCAAGGAGTTCCTGCAGGAGCCGGCGAAGTTCCAGGCCGTGGGCGCCAAGATCCCCAAGGGTGTGCTGCTCTACGGCCCGCCCGGAACCGGCAAGACCCTGCTCGCGCGCGCCGTCGCCGGTGAGGCGGGGGTCCCGTTCTACTCGATCTCCGGTTCCGACTTCGTCGAGATGTTCGTGGGTGTCGGCGCCTCGCGTGTCCGCGACCTGTTCGAGCAGGCCAAGGCGAACGCCCCGGCCATCGTCTTCGTCGACGAGATCGACGCCGTCGGCCGGCACCGCGGTGCGGGCCTCGGCGGCGGTCACGACGAGCGCGAGCAGACGCTGAACCAGCTGCTGGTCGAGATGGACGGTTTCGACGTCAAGGGCGGCGTCATCCTGATCGCCGCCACCAACCGCCCGGACATCCTGGACCCGGCGCTGCTGCGCCCGGGCCGTTTCGACCGGCAGATCGCCGTCGACCGCCCCGACCTGCAGGGCCGTCTGGAGATCCTCCGGGTCCACCAGAAGGGCAAGCCGGTCGCCCCGGACGTCGACCTCAAGGCCGTCGCCCGCCGGACCCCCGGCTTCACCGGCGCGGACCTCGCGAACGTGCTCAACGAGGCGGCGCTGCTCACCGCGCGCAGCGACAAGAAGCTGGTCGACAACGCGATGCTGGACGAGGCCATCGACCGTGTCGTGGCCGGCCCGCAGAAGCGCACCCGGATCATGTCCGAGAAGGAGAAGAAGATCACCGCGTACCACGAGGGCGGTCACGCCCTGGTCGCGGCGGCTTCTCCGAACAGCGACCCGGTCCACAAGATCACGATCTTGTCCCGCGGCCGTGCCCTCGGCTACACGATGGTCCTGCCCGACGAGGACAAGTACTCCACCACCCGCAACGAGATGCTCGACCGGCTCGCCATGACCATGGGCGGCCGCGCGGCGGAGGAGCTCGTCTTCCACGACCCCACCACGGGTGCCGCGGACGACATCGAGAAGGCCACCACCACGGCCCGCGCGATGGTCACCCAGTACGGCATGACCGAGCGGCTGGGCGCGATCAAGTTCGGGTCGAGCGACGGGGAGCCCTTCCTCGGCCGTGAGATGTCCCACCAGCGCGACTACTCGGAAGAGGTCGCCGGGCTGGTCGACGAAGAGGTCAAGAAGCTCATCGAGACCGCGCACAACGAGGCGTGGGAGATCCTGGTCGAGAACCGCGACGTCCTCGACAACCTCGTTCTGGCCCTCCTGGAGAAGGAGACGCTGAACAAGGAGGAGATCGCCGAGATCTTCAAGTCGATCGTCAAGCGTCCGGCGCGTCCGGCCTGGACGGGTTCCTCGCGGCGTACGCCGTCGACCCGCCCGCCGGTGCTCTCGCCCAAGGAGCTCGCCCTGACCAACGGCACCCAGCCGACGGCCAACGGCAGCACCACGGCGTCCTCCCTGAGCAAGTCCGCCGAGACGGTGGAGCTCCCGGAGGAGCCCAACCCGGAGTCCTGACGTCCGCGACGTGGCCTTGGTCACGGACATCGGAATGCGTGTCGCGCCCCCCAGGTTTCCTATCCTGGGGGGCGCGGCGTTTCCGCGGCTCCCGCGGTGCACGCATTTCGGTACGTCTGAGGAACGAGGCACACATGACCGACCCGGTGACCCTGGAGGGCGATCTGCGCCCCATCGGCGAGTTCGACGAGAAGCGTGCCGAGAACGCCGTCCGTGAGCTGCTGATCGCCGTCGGGGAGGACCCCGACCGCGAGGGGCTGCGGGAGACCCCCGGCCGGGTCGCGCGGGCGTACCGGGAGATCTTCGCCGGGCTCTACCAGGAGCCGGAGGACGTCCTGACGACCACCTTCGACCTCGGGCACGACGAGATGGTCCTGGTGAAGGACATCGAGGTGCTGTCGAGCTGCGAGCACCACCTGGTTCCGTTCGTGGGCGTCGCCCACGTCGGCTACATCCCCTCCGTGGACGGCAAGATCACCGGTCTGTCGAAGCTGGCCCGCCTGGTCGACGTCTTCGCCCGCCGCCCGCAGGTGCAGGAGCGGCTCACCACGCAGATCGCGGACTCGCTCATGCGGATACTCGAACCGCGCGGTGTGATCGTGGTCATCGAGTGCGAGCACATGTGCATGACGATGCGCGGGGTCCGCAAGCCCGGCGCGAAGACCATCACCTCGGCGGTGCGGGGCCAGTTGCGCGACCCCGCGACCCGCGCGGAGGCGATGAGCCTGATCATGGCCCAGTGACCTGAGGCGCCGCGGGCCCCGGCCCGCGGCCCGGTCGGCGTGCCCCGTTCCCCGTTCCCGTTCCGCGCTTCCCGCCCGGCGACGGAACCCGCCCGCCGGAGTTCACGTCCTACAGGGCGCAAATCTCCGACGAGAGCGGGGCGTGCGGTGGTGAACCGCATCGCCGGGGCGTGGTGGCTGATGTCTGTCGTGGCAGAGGAAGATCCCGCTGTCCGGGTTCCCCGGGACAGGGTGCGACGGCTCCCACGGCTGATGCCGGGGTCGGCGGCGCCCCGCGTGGTGGGGAGGGCGTGCGCGCTGGTGGGGCTGCTGGACCTCGCGGCGGCGGTGTTCCCTGGGTTCCGGCACAGCCGGATGCACGTGCTCGCCGGGGTCTTCCCGGGCACGGTCACCTCGGTGGCCGCGGCGGCGGGGGTGGTCACCGGCATCCTGATGCTGATGCTGGCGCACGCCCTCAAGCGGGGGAAGAAGCGCGCCTGGCGGGCGGCCGTGCTGCTGCTGCCGGCGGGCGCGGTGGCGCAGGTGCTGCACCGGCACTCGCTGGGCGGGGCCCTGCTGTCGGCGGTGCTGCTGGCCCTGCTGATCGGGTACCGGGCGGAGTTCTCGGCGCTCGGCGACCCCCGTACCCGGCTGAAGGCGGTCGCGGCCTTCGCGGGGCTGAGCACGCTCAGCCTGGTGGTGGGACTGGCCATCGTCTCCGCCCACCCGGCGGCGGAGATGGGCGACCCGTCCTGGACGGACCGGCTGGCCGAGGTGGTCTGCGGGCTCTTCGGCTTCGACGGGCCGGTCTCCTACGCCACCGGCCAGGCCTCCGACGTCGTCGCGTACTCGCTGGGCGGGCTGGGGTTCCTGATCGCCGCCACCACTGCGTACCTGGCACTGCGACCGGCCCACCCGGTCGCCGAGCTGACGGCCGGGGACGAGGAGCGGCTGCGGGCGCTGCTGCGACGGCACGGGGCCCGTGACTCCCTGGGGCACTTCGCGCTGCGCAGGGACAAGAGCGTGGTCTTCTCGCCGAGCGGCAAGGCCGCGGTCTGCTACCGCGTGGTGTCGGGGGTGATGCTCGCCAGCGGCGACCCGATCGGCGACGTGGAGGCCTGGCCGGGGGCGATACAGCGGTTCATGGCCGAGGCCCGGGCGCACGCCTGGATCCCCGCGGTCATGGGCTGCAGCGAGACCGGCGGGGAGGTGTGGACCCGGGAGACCGGTCTGGACGCCCTGGAGCTGGGCGACGAGGCGGTGGTGGAGACCTCCTGCTTCTCCCTGTCGGGGCGGGCGATGCGCAACGTGCGGCAGATGGTCAAGCGCACCGAGCGCGCGGGGTACGTGTGCCGGGTCCGGCGCGTGGCGGAACTGGGCGAGGAGGAACGCGACGGGGTCCGCCGCGCCGCGGACGCCTGGCGCGGCACGGACACCGAGCGGGGCTTCTCCATGGCGCTGGGCCGTTTCGGCGACCCGGCGGACGAGGAGTGCGTGGTGGTGACGGCGCACGACGCGCAGGACGTGCTGAGGGCGGTGCTCCACTTCGTGCCCTGGGGCGAGGACGGCATGTCGCTGGACCTGATGCGGCGCGACCGGTCCGCCGACCCGGGGCTGAACGAACTGCTGATCGTGGCCGCGCTGGTCGAGGCGCCGCGGCTGGGCGTGCGGCGGGTGTCGCTGAACTTCGCGATGTTCCGGTCGGCGCTGGCCCGCGGGGAGCGGCTCGGCGCGGGGCCGGTGCTGCGGACCTGGAGGGGCCTGCTGGTCTTCCTGTCCCGGTGGTTCCAGATCGAGTCGCTGTACCGGTTCAACGCCAAGTTCCAGCCGGAGTGGCTGCCGCGCTTCCTGGTCTTCCGGGCCACCGGGGACCTGCCCCGGATCGGCCTGGCCGCCATGCGCGCCGAGGGATTCGTCACCCTGGCGCTCCCCGCGTGGGCCTCCCGGCGCCTGCGGTGAGCCGCCCGCTCTAGGCTGACCTCATGGGTACGATGCGCGGCCACGTGGCCGGATTGCCGTCCTGGGACCGGTGCGCGGTCATGGGCGTGGTCAACGTCACGCCGGACTCGTTCTCCGACGGCGGCGACTGGTTCGACACGGACCTGGCCGTGAAGCACGGCCTGGACCTCGTCGCGGCCGGTGCCGACCTGGTGGACGTCGGCGGTGAGTCGACCCGTCCGGGCGCGGCGCGGGTGGACGAGGCGGAGGAACTGCGCCGGGTGGTCCCGGTCGTCCGCGAGCTGGCCAGGGCCGGGGTCGTGGTGAGCGTCGACACGATGCGGGCCACGGTCGCGGAGAAGGCGGTCGAGGCGGGCGCGGCGCTGGTCAACGACGTCAGCGGCGGACTGGCCGACCCGGCGATGATCCCGGTCGTCGCGGCGACGGGCAGCCCGTTCATCGTGATGCACTGGCGCGGCCAGAGCATCGACATGAACAACCGGGCGGTCTACCGGGACGTCGTCGGCGAGGTCACCACCGAGCTGCGGCGCAGCTTCGAGCACGCGGTGGCGGGCGGCGTCGACCCGGAGCGGATCGTCCTTGACCCGGGGCTGGGCTTCGCGAAGAACGCCGAACACGACCTGACCCTGATCGCCCACGTCGAGGACCTGCTGGCCCTCGGCCGCCCCCTGCTGATCGCGGCCTCCCGCAAGCGGTTCCTCGGCCGCGTGCTGGCCGGCGAGGGCGGCGATCCGCCCCCGGCCAGGGAACGCGACGCCGCCACGGCCGCCGTCACCGCCATCGTGGCGGGCCGCGGCGCCTGGGCGGTCCGGGTGCACGAGGTGCACGACAGCGCCGACGCCGTACGGGTCGCACGGGCGCTGGAAGGGGCTCGGTGAGCTACGTGTCCGACCGGGTGCCGAGGGGTGCCGGGAGAAGCGAACGAGGGGGCTTGGTGAGCGACGCACGCGAGGCTGCCGGGCGGCAGGCGGTGACGATGCCCGCGGCGGGGTGCCGAGCGGGCGGAGAAGCGAACGAGGGGGCTTGGTGAGCGACGCACGCGAGGCTGCCGGGCGGCAGGCGGCGATGATGCCCGCGGCGGGGTGCCGAGCGGGCGGAGAAGCGAACGAGGGGGCTTGGTGAGCGACGCACGCGAGCAGACGACGAGGGACGGGGGCACAGGATGACGCCGCGTACCGCCGAGGCCGCACGGGTCGAGGAGGCGAACCAGGCGTTCTACGACGCAGTGGAGCGGTCCGACCTGGACGCGCTGGAGGAGCTGGTGCTGACCGGCCCGCTGGCGGAGACGGTGTCCGTGGTGCACCCGGGCTGGCCGGTGCTGCGCGGGCGACGCGAGGTGATGCGCTCGTACGCCCTGATCATGGCGAACACCGAGTACATCCAGTTCTTCCTGACCGACGTGGAGGTGGCGGTCGACGGCGACACGGCCCTCGTCACGTGCACCGAGAACATCCTCACCGGCGGCCCCGCCGAGGAGGAGGGCGAGATGGGCTCCCTCGTGGGCGGCCTGGTGGTCGCCACGAATGTGTTTCGGCGCACACCGGAGGGCTGGCGGTTGTGGGTGCACCACGGTTCCCCGGTGATGGCGGACGGGGCCGACGAGGACGCCGCGGAGGACGCCGACAACGGCGGCGAGGGGTCAGCCTGAGGCCTTCTGACCACTCGTTCGAGCCAAGAAGTGGTGAAGGCCGGAGTAGGCCGCTGCGTCCCGGGGTAAGCGCGGGGCGGTCGGCCGCCGCCGTGCCCGGTACTGGGGACTGTCGGTGGTCGAAGGTACATTCGAGTAAGGGCGGAGCGGCCCTCCCCTCCCGCTGGGCGGGCGGACCGCGCCCGCCCGTCCGTCCGTCGACCAGCGGGAGTGAATCGTGGATCGTGTCGCGCTGCGCGGCCTGAAGGCCCGCGGGCACCACGGCGTGTTCGAACACGAGCGCCGCGAGGGCCAGGACTTCTTCGTGGACCTCGTCCTCGGCCTGGACACCGCCCCCGCCGCCGCCACGGACGACCTGACCAGGACCGTGCACTACGGCATCGTGGCCGAGGAGGTCACCGCCGTCGTCGAGGGCGAGCCCGTGGACCTGATCGAGACCTTGGCCCAGCGGATCGCCGACCAGGTCCTCAAGCACGACCTGGTCCAGGAGGTGGAGGTCACCGTGCACAAGCCGCATGCCCCGATCACCGTCCCGTTCGCCGATGTGTCCGTCACCATCACCCGGAGGCGCCCGTGAGCTACGACCCCACCGTGCAGCCGGTCCCGGCCTCCGTCGTCGCGCAGGTCGACGCCGCGGACTCGACGCTGCAGAATCCGAAGTTCGCCGTCATCTCGCTGGGCAGCAACCTCGGCAACCGCCTGGAGACGCTGCAGGGCGCCGTGGACGCCCTGGAGGACACCCCGGGCGTCCGGGTCAAGAAGGTCTCGCCGGTGTACGAGACGGAGCCCTGGGGCGTCGAGCCGGGCTCGCAGCCGAACTACTTCAACGCCGTCGTCCTGGTCAGGACGACGCTGCCGCCGTCCTCGCTGCTGGAGCGCGGCCGGGCGATCGAGGACGCCTTCGCCCGGACCCGCACCGAGCGCTGGGGCGCGCGCACCATCGACGTCGACATCGTGGCCTACCAGGGCGTGGTCTCCGACGACCCGGAGCTGACGCTGCCGCATCCGCGGGCGCACCAGCGGGCCTTCGTGCTGGCGCCGTGGCTCGACATCGACCCCGCGGCGGAACTGCCGGGACAGGGGCCGGTGGCCGGTCTGCTGGCCGGCGTGGGCCGCGAGAGCGTGTGGGCCCGGGGCGACGTGGAACTCAGGCTGCCGGAGTAATCGTTACGATCCCGTCGGTACGTT
The DNA here is from genome assembly GCF_033792725.1 of Streptomyces sp. PA03-5A. Lineage (NCBI taxonomy): Bacteria > Bacillati > Actinomycetota > Actinomycetes > Kitasatosporales > Streptomycetaceae > Streptomyces > Streptomyces sp. PA03-5A. The sequence goes on from NZ_JARAVL010000003.1 coordinate 302,767, forward strand.
CGTCGATGTGATGTGGGGAGCGAGCACTCGGTGAAGGCGCTGCGCATCAGGACCCTGGTCGGACTGTTCGTGGTGGCCGGAGTGCTCTCCTGGGCCGGCGCGAAGCTCTGGGACTCGCTCGGCACCTTGCCGGGCGTGCCCGTGGCCGCGCCGATCGTGCTGGCGCTGATCGCCGCCGTGCTGGCGGCGACGGCGCTGTCGTTGCGCTCCAGGCTGCGCGCGCAGCGCGAGCGGCGTCCGGGAGCCAAGGGCGTGGACCCGCTGCTGGCCGCCCGGGCGGTGGTCTTCGGCCAGGCCAGCGCGCTGGTCGCTGCCCTGGTCGCGGGCATGTACGGCGGCGCGTGCGTCTTCCTCGTCATGTACCAGCTGGACAACGACCCCCGCCGTGACCAGGCGATCTACGCGGGCACCGCGGTGATCGCCGGCATCGCGGTCTGCGCCGCCGCGATCTTCCTGGAGCGGGTCTGCCGCCTCCCCGAGGACGAGGACGACAACCGCACCGGCGCGGTGGGCGGCCGGGCCTAGCTCTGTCAGTAGCCGCGCCGGACGTTCTCGGCGGCGGCGTCGGCCTGCCGGCGGGAGCGCCGTCGGCGCTCGGCCGTCAGCTCGGCCAGCGCGCCGTCGAGGGCGGCCAGGACGCGGGCCTTCGCGGGGTCGGTCACGCCGGGTGCCGCGTCGGCGGCTGGGCCGACGCGCAGGCCGAGCGCCCCGGTGAGGGCCGCGAGGACGGGCTCGTCCGCCGCCAGGCGGTCCGCCGCGCGGCGACGGGCGGGGGAGTCGCCCAGCACGGTCCGGGTGTCGCGGACCAGCCACCGCCGGTGCCGTTCCCGTACGACCTCGCCCCCGGCTTCCAGGGCGCCCAGGTAGACATCGGCCAGGCCGCGGCCCCTGCGCCACAGCCAGTCGCCGGGGGTCTCGTACGGCGTCCGGCGCACCAGCGCGGCCGCGGCCTCCTCCAGCAGCGGGTCGGCGATCTCCGGGTGCCCGCCCGGCACCAGGCGGTCGCCCTCCAGGGCTACCGCCCCCGCGGCCAGGAGGTCGACGGCCTCGGCCGCGGCGAGGGCGAGGGAGAGGTCGCCGGGCTCCACGGCGCGTTCGGCGGCCCGTTCCAGGGCGGTGATGATCAGGTCCCGCGGGGTGGTCATGGAACGCTCCGCATCAGGAGGCTTCCGCGTCCGGTTCGGCCCGGCGATTGTCGCCCGGCCCGGTCCCGGCCGCCACCGACCGCCCCGCGTCCTCGTCGTCGCCGTCCTCGTTGACCGAACGGCGCAGCGCGGTGTGGAGCGTCGCCGGGGTCAGCACCCCGGCGAAGCGGTCGCCGTCCACGACGGCTATCCAGCCCGCGTCGTGCTGGAGCATCGCGCTGAAGGCCCGCTTGAGGGGGGCGCCGACCGGGACCCAGGCCTCCAGGCGGCGGGTGTGGTCGGCCACGGTGCCCGAGGTGAGGGTGCCCGCGGCGACGTAGCCGCGCAGCCCGCCGTCGTCGTCGAGGACGACGGCGTAGGGGTCGCCCTGCTTCGCCAGGACGGCCGCGGCCTCCGCGGCGGGGGAGCCGGCGCGCACGACGGGCGGGTGCTCCAGGTCGGCGGTCTCGACCGGCGTGACGGACAGCCGCTTCAGACCGCGGTCTGAGCCGACGAAGTCGGCCACGTACGGGGTGGCGGGGGAGCCGAGCACGGTCGCGGGGGTGTCGTACTGCTCGATCCGGCCGGGGCCGAAGACCGCCATGCGGTCGCCGAGCCGGACCGCCTCCTCGATGTCGTGGGTGACGAACAGCACGGTCTTGCGCACCTGTTCCTGCAGCCGCAGGAACTCCGACTGCAGCCGCTCGCGCACCACCGGGTCGACGGCGCCGAAGGGCTCGTCCATCAGCAGCAGCGGCGGGTCGGCCGCCAGTGCCCGTGCCACACCGACCCGTTGCCGCTGCCCGCCGGAGAGCTGCTCCGGGTAGCGGGAGCCGTGCACGGACGGGTCCAGGCCGACCAGTTCCAGCAGCTCGGCGGCGCGCGCCCGGCGCTTGGCGCGGGTCCAGCCGAGCAGGTGCGGCACGGTCTCGGTGTTCTCCAGCACGGTCTTGTGGGGGAACAGCCCGACGTTCTGGATGACGTAGCCGATGCGGCGGCGCAGCCGTACCGGGTCGGTGCGGGCGATGTCCTCGCCGTCCAGCAGGATCCGGCCGGCGGTGGGCTCGATGAGCCGGTTGACCATCTTCATCGTCGTGGTCTTGCCGCAGCCGGACGGTCCGACGAGGGTCACGAGTTCGCCCTCGCGCACGTCGAAGGACAGGTCGTCGACGGCGGTGGTGCCGTCGGGGTAGCGCTTGGTGACGTTCTCGAAGCGGATCATCGGGACCTCTCGTCGGCGCTGGGCGGTGCGGCTCACCCCCCAGCTTGGTACACGCTCGGCGATGGTTGTGAAGGGGGTGTTGCGAGGATGTGGCGGGACGCCGGGAATGTCGGTGGCCGGGTTTACGCTCACCTGCATGATCTGAAGCGGGCGGGGGAGGTGGCATCGCATGGCCGGACAGGACTGCCTGGCGGCGAACGACTGGATCTGCGGTGAGTACGTGCGCACGCGCAGCCAGGAGTTGCTGGACGCGGGTGTGCAACATCTTTGGATCACCGTGGCGTCGGTGGCGGCGGGCGTGCTGCTCGCGTTGCCGCTGGCCCTGCTCGCCCGGCGCTGGCGGGTGGCCGCGGCGCCGGTGATGGGGGTGACGACGGTGCTCTACACGATCCCGTCGCTGGCCCTCTTCTCGCTGCTGGTGCCGGTTTTCGGGATCTCCGCGTCGGTGGTCGTCACCGGTCTGACCCTGTACTCGCTCACCATCCTCGTCAGGAACTTCCTGGCCGGTCTGGACGCTGTGCCCGAGGACGCGCGGGAGGCCGCGCGCGGCATGGGCTACGGGCCGATACGCCTGCTGTGGGAGGTCGAGCTCCCGCTGGCGCTGCCAGCGGTGATGGCGGGCGTGCGCATCGCCACGGTTGCCACGGTCTCCCTCACCACGGTCGGCGCGATCATCGGCTACGGGGGTCTCGGCAATCTCATCAAGGACGGCATGCAGAGCTTCTTCAAGGCGGAAGTGCTCACCGCGTCCGTGATCTGCGTGGTGTTCGCCCTCGTCGCCGATCTGCTGCTGCTCGGGGTGCAGCGGCTGCTCACGCCATGGACCAGGGCCGCCAAGGCGGTGGGCTGATGGGGACGATCCCCGGCGCGTGGCACTGGCTGACCACGGGCGCCAACTGGACCGGCACCGACGGAGTGCTGCAGCGGCTCGGCGAGCACCTGGTGCTGACCTCCGTGTCGTTGGCCATCGCCTGCCTCGTGGCCCTGCCGGTCGCGATCCTCCTCGGCCACCTCGGCAAGGGCGGCGCGCTCGCCGTGAACCTCTCGAACGTCGGGCGGGCGGTGCCCACCTTCGCCATCCTGGTGCTGCTCATCGTCGCGACGAACTCGGCGCGCTACTGGCCCACCATCATCGCACTGGTGCTGTTCGCCGTACCGCCGCTCCTCACCAACACCTACGTCGGCATGCGCCAGGTCGACCGGGACGCGGTGGAGGCCGCCCGCGGAATGGGGATGACCGGCGGCCAGCTGCTGGCCCGGGTGGAGCTACCGCTCGCGGCGCCCTTCGTCCTGAGCGGGGTGCGTTCGGCCGCCGTCCAGGTCGTCGCCACCGCCACGCTCGCCGCGATTCCCGGTGAGGGCGGCCTCGGCCGCATCATCACCGCGGGCTTCGCCCAGTTCGACACCCCGAAGGTCGTGGCTGGAGCGGTGCTCGTGGCCGCGTTCGCCCTGCTCGTGGAGGGAGTCTTCCTGTTGCTGCAGCGCCTGGTGTCCCCCACGCGGAAGTCCCGACCTTCCCGAAGACCTGCCCGTCCCACACATCAGATGGAGTTCTCATGAGCAAGGCCCTGCGCACCGCCACCGCCGTGGCCGCCGTGGCGGTCCTCTCCGCCGGCCTGGCGGCCTGCGGCGGCGACAGCCTGGAGAAGAGCGGGGGAGGGGGCAGTTCGTCGGCAGGCGGCGGCAAGGGTTCCCTGACCGTCGGCTCGGCCGGGTTCACCGAGAGCACGGTCCTCGCGCAGCTGTACGCGCAGTTGCTGACCGACGCCGGCTACAAGACCACGATCAAGACGGTCGACAACCGCGAGCTCTACGAACCCGCCCTGGAGAAGGGCCAGATAGATGTCGTCCCCGAGTACGCGGCCACGCTCGCGGAATTCCTCAACGCGAAGGTGAACGGCAAGGACGCCGCGCCCGTGGCCTCCTCCGACGTCGACGCCACCGTCACGGCGCTCACCGAACTCGCCGACCCGCGCGGGCTGAAGGTGCTGCCGGCCGGTGAGGCGGTCGACCAGAACGCGTTCGCGGTCACCAAGGACTTCGCGGAGAAGAACAACCTCAAGACCCTCTCCGACCTCGGGAAGTCGAAGATCAAGGTCAAGCTCGCCGCGGGCGAGGAGTGCTCCATCCGCCCCTTCTGCTCGCCCGGCCTGAAGAAGACCTACGGCATAGACGTCACGTCGGTCGACACCAAGGGCGTCGGCACCGTCCAGGCCAAGCAGGCCGTCAAGGACGGCACCGACCAGCTGGTGCTCACCACGACCACGGACGCCACCCTCGACCAGTTCGGCCTGGTGCTCCTGGAGGACGACAGGGGCCTGCAGAACGCCGACAACGTGCTGCCCGTCGTCAACGCGAAGGAGGCCGGCGGGGCGGACGTCGCCGCGGCCCTGGACAAGCTCACCCAGGTGCTGACCACGGCCGACCTGACCGAGCTGAACAAGCAGGTGGACGCGGAGCGCAAGAAGCCCGAGGACGTGGCCGCCGACTACCTGAAGTCGAAGGGCCTGCTGAAGGGCTGAGGCCCCGGGGCCGACGGACGGTCCCGGACGGACAAGATCGACTAAATGGTGGCGGGAGGGCGTTCGTGTGACGTTTGGTGCACGCGCGAGCGCCCTCCGTATTTGTCGTTGTGTGTTCGGTGAGAAATCGGATGCCGCGGCCCCACACGACGCACGGGCACGCTAAGTTCCCTTCCATGCCCCGTGGACGACACCGCCATTCCCAGCCGCTGCACCGGCTGCTCCCGCCCGTGACGGTCGCCGGCTCCGCCGCGGCCCTCGCCGTCGGCGCGCTGGTGATCGGTGATCCGGTGCTGCTCCGTGTGTTCGTCGTCGCGGCGGCCGGTGTCGCCGGCGGCGGCGCCTTCCTGCTGCGCAGCTGGGACCGTGCGGCCGGCAAGCAGGTCGCCGACCTGAAGACCGCGCGTGTGCGCGACGAGTGGCGTGCCGACGAGCGGATCGCGGAGCTCGAGGTGGACCTCGAGGACTCCCGCGAGCTGCGCGGCAAGCTGGAGAACAAGCTGCGCGGCAAGCGCGCCGAACTGGCCCGGCTCCGCACGGAGCACGCGGACCTGCTGCGCCGCTACGCCACCGCCGAGTCCGAGCGGGCCCGCGCCCTGGAGGACGGCCGCGTCGCCAAGAAGGCGGTCGGCTCCGCGCTGCCCGTGCCCTACACCTCGCCGGTCAGCCCGGCCGCGTACCTGCGGGCCGCCTCCGCGCTGCGGGACCTGTCGCGCAACGGCGCCCGCCAGCAGGCCGCGCTCACCGTCGAGGAGGCGCGCCGCCGCGACCTCGCCGACACCGACGAGCCGCAGGGCAGGCACGCGCTGGACCCGGCCGTCCGTGAGCGTCCCGCCGACGCCACCACCAGCGGCAGCGGGAACACCCCGGCGCTGCCGGTGCGCCAGCCCAAGCTCGTCCCGGCGGTCGCCGCGGCCGTGCTGCCGTACGCCAAGCCCAACCGGCAGGCCAGCCGAGCCCAGGGCGGCTTCGACTTCTTCGGCACGAAGAACGAGAAGGCCCGCCCCCAGGAACTGGAACCGGCCGGCGAGGCGGCGCCCGCGGGGGCGGACCTCGCCGACGTCGTCGGGGACGAGGCCGTGGCCGAGCAGGCCGAGGTCATCGACCTGACCGTGCACGACGAGACCGAGCAGCTGGACCTCAGCGAGCTGCGCGCCCAGTCCTCCTGACGCCCGGCTTCCCGACGTCCGGCGGGCCGCCCGCGGGCGGCCCGCCGGTCACTTGTCGATGTCGCCGACGACGAAGAACATCGAGCCCAGGATCGCCACCATGTCGGCGATCAGCGTGCCCGGCAGCAGTACGGCGAGCGCCTGGATGTTGTTGTAGGACGCCGAGCGCAGCTTCAGCCGGTACGGCGTCTTCTCGCCCTTGGAGACCAGGTAGTAGCCGTTGAGCCCGAGCGGGTTCTCGGTCCAGGCGTACGTGTGGCCCTCGGGGGCCTTGAGCACCTTCGGCAGCCGCTGGTTGACGGGTCCCGGGGGCAGCTCGGCCAGCCGGTCGAGGCACGCGTCGGCGAGGTCCAGGGCGACGTGGGTCTGCTCCAGCAGCACCTCGAAGCGGGCCAGGCAGTCGCCCTCGGTGCGGGTGGGGACCTTCAGGGTGTCCGCCAACGCCCCGTAGGCCAGGTACGGCTCGTCCCGGCGCAGGTCGAAGTCGACGCCCGAGGCGCGGGCGATCGGCCCGCTCACCCCGTACGCGTGCACGTCCCGCGCGGCGAGGACGCCGACGCCGCGGGTGCGGCCGCGGAAGATCTCGTTGCCGAGGACCAGGTCGTCGAAGGTCCCCATGCGCGAGCGCACGGCGGCGACGGCGGCCCGGACCCGGCCGTGCCAGCCGCTCGGGAGGTCCTCCTTGAGGCCGCCGACGCGGTTGAACATGTAGTGCATGCGGCCGCCGGAGACCTCCTCCATGACCGCCTGCAGGTCCTCGCGCTCGCGGAACGCGTGGAAGATCGGGGTGATCCCGCCCAGTTCGAGGGGGTAGGAGCCGAGGAACATCAGGTGGTTGAGCACCCGGTTCAGCTCGGCGAGCAGGGTGCGGGTCCACACGGCACGCTCGGGCACCTCCATGCCGAGCATGCGCTCCACGGCGAGCACGACACCGAGTTCGTTGGAGAAGGCGGAGAGCCAGTCGTGACGGTTGGCCAGCATGATGATCTGGCGGTAGTCCCGGGCCTCGAAGAGCTTCTCGGCGCCCCGGTGCATGTACCCGATGACCGGCTCGGCCGAGCCGATCCGCTCGCCGTCCAGGCTCAGGCGCAGGCGCAGCACCCCGTGCGTCGAGGGGTGCTGCGGGCCGATGTTCAGCACCATGTCGGTGCCTTCGGCCGCGCCGCCGATGCCGATCGTGGTCTCCGTCATGGGCCCAGTTTCCCATCCCTTTACGCGTCCCGGGGCGTGCCCCCCGCAGCTTCCGCGGCGGCCGGCACGGGCTGCTCCAGCCAGAGGAAGCCGCCGAGACCGGACGGCTCGGTGAGCTCGGCCGCCTGACCCGCGCGGGCCAGGGTGCGCACGTAGCCGGCGGGGTCGGAGGAGGCCAGGGAGAGCGGCGGGCGGGCCCCGGTGACCCCCAGGGCACCCAGGGCCTCGCGCTGGGTGCGCAGGACCGCCCCGGGGCCCGCGCAGGCGTCCATCGCCACGTGCGCCGTGATGTCGCAGGAGCCGTCGGGCACGGGCGGTGAGACCTCGCGGCCCGCCCGGAACGCGGTGAGCGTCCCGTACGGCGGGCGGGCCCCGGCCACGTGGCCGTAGTCGACCGCGACGGCGAGCCCGGTCTCCAGGGAGGCCACCGCGGCCGCCCAGGCGGAATCCCGCCAGCGGCCGATCTCCGCCCGGGTCCCGGCCTCCGCGCCCTCGACCGGCCACCAGCGGCGCAGCCAGGCGGCGTCCTCCCCGGACACGGCGTCGCCGAGGCGCTCGGCGCCGTCCGAGGCGCGGACGAGGACGTGGCGGGGCACACCGTGCGCGTCGGTCTCCGCCACCGCGACCGGCACGTTGTCCAGCCACTCGTTGGCGAAGAGCAGGCCCCGCAGGCCCCGCGGGAGCTCGTCGGACCAGGTCACCCGGGCGTCCAGGCCGTCCGGTCGGGGGGCCTTCTCCACCGCGTGGGGCCGCAGGCGGGCGCGCAACGTGGCGGGAACCACATCGAGCACCCCCGTGAGCAGTTCCCCGGCGCCCGCGCCGACGTCCACCAGGGCCAGCTCGCCGGGGTGCCCGAGGTCCGCGTCGACGCGCTCCAGGAGCCGGGCGACGGCGCCCGCGAACAGCGGCGAGGCATGCACCGAGGTGCGGAAATGGGCGGCCGGGCGCTCCCGGCGGAAGAAGCCTCCCGGGCCGTACAGGGCCCGCTCCGTGGCCTCCCGCCACCCCGTCCACGCGGCTGTGCTGTCGATCACGTCTCCACCGTATGTGCACAACCCGGGGCTTCGGACGGTTGAGCGGTCCATCACCGGTTCCAGGTAGGGTGCCGTGGTCAGAGGTGTGTCCGCCCGTGACGGCCGCGGATGAATCGATCATGAACATTCGGCCACCGCGTGAGCGTACGCCTATTGCCGGATGGCCCGGTACTGACAGGTGCTGTGCAAGTGACAGGCAGTGGAAGGTGAAGAGCGGATGACGGCCGGCAACAACGGTGCCCCCGAGCCCGGGAGTGACGACCCCTTCGCGTACCTGTACCGCCAGGACGGCGAGGAGCCGGGTCAGGCGGCTGCTGCCCAGCCCGGTGTGCCCCGCACCTCGTACAACCAGGTGCAGCGGGTCGGTGAGCGGCGCCAGCAGCAGCCGCAGCAGGGCGGCTACGGCTACCCGCAGCAGCAGCCCGCGTACGGCCAGCAGGCGCCCTCCTACGGTCAGCCGCAGCCCCAGCAGGCACAGGCGACCCAGCAGTTCCCCCAGGGCCCCCAGGGCCCCGCAGGCCCGTCGGGACCGGCCGGCGGCGGCGGCCGGCGCGCCGCGTCCCCGCGTGCCGGCGGCCCCAACAGCAAGGGCCTGCTGATCGGCGCCGTCGCCGTGGTCGCCGCCGTCGCGATCGGCATCGGCGTCGCCATGGCGGGCGGTGACGACAAGACCCCGCAGGCGGGCGGCGGCTCCACGCCGACCGCGAGCAGCGACGGCGGCAAGGACGACAGCTCCGGCGAGCCTTCGGCCTCGGCGAGCGCGACCGTTCCGGGAGTCGTGGACGCGGCCACCCTGAAGCTGGCCGGCGGTGCCACGATCGCCACCGGCGTCTCCGGCGGCAAGGGTGCCGACGGCAAGTACGTCGCCGGGATGGAGTCCGTGGGTGCCTCCGCCACGTGGAACTTCTCCGTTCCCGAGGACGGCGCGTACACGCTGTTCGTGGAATACAGCGTGCCGGGCGCCGACGGGAACGCCACGATCACCGTCAACGGCGAGAAGCAGCAGCGGCCCATGAGCCTGCGGAACTTCGCGCACGCCAAGCCTGGTGACTACGAGGGCGGCTGGACCAAGTCCTACAGCTACATCCGGCTGAAGCAGGGCGAGAACACGGTGGCCCTGTCCTGCGAGGCGGGCAACCAGTGCAACTACTACCTCGACCAGGTCTCGGTCGAGCAGGGCGAGCACAAGGGCTAACGCCCCGTCTCCTCCGAGCACAGCACCTCGACCCGCCCCAGCAGGTCCTCGTACACCCCGCGGTCGAACTCGCCCGCCACCGGTGCCGCCACGGTGGCCGCCGAGAGGGCGACGGCGCGGGCCAGGCGCCGCGGCCAGTCGAGGCCCTCGACGAGCCCGGAGAGCAGGGCGGCGACGGCGGAGTCGCCGGCGCCGGCGGGATTGCCGGGGAGGGGCGCCGGCGGCCGGGCGGTCCACACGGTGCCGTCCTCGGCGAGGGCGAGCATGCCGTCGGGGCCGAGCGAGGCGGCGACGGCGCGGGCGCCGCGGCGGCGGGCGTCACGGGCGGCGCGCATGGGCTCCGTCGCGCCGGTGAGCCCGGTCAGTTCGGCGGCGTTGGGCTTGACCAGATCGGGCCGGGCGGCCAGGCCGCGCCGCAGCGGCTCACCGCTGGTGTCCAGCAGCACCGGGACGCCCGCGGCGCGGGCGTCCCGCACGAGTTCGGCGTAGCAGCCGACCGGCAGTCCCGGCGGGAGGCTGCCGCACAGCGCCACGGCGCGCGCCGCGCCGCCGTCCAGGAACGTGCGGTACGTACAGAGGAAGGCCGCCCACTCCTGCGAGGTGATCGTCGGGCCGGGCTCGTTGAACATCGTGGTGTCGCCGCCCGACTCGTCCACGACGCCCACCGTCCGCCGGGTGCTGCCGGAGGTGGGCACGAGGGCGTCCGTGACGCCGTCGATCCCCGTCAGGTAGGCCCGCAGCCGGTCACCGGACGCGCCGCCCGCGAAGCCGGTCGCGACGGCCTCGTGGCCGAGCGCGGCGAGGACGCGGGCGACGTTCAGCCCCTTGCCGCCGGGACGTTCCGCGGCCTCCGACACCCGGTGGGTGGTGTGCGGCCGCAGCCGGGGGACGCGGTAGGTCACGTCGATGGCGGCGTTCAGCGTGACGGTGACGATCACCGCATGATCCCTTCGAACAGCGTGTGCGATGGGAAGGGATCATGCCAAAGGAACGCCCGGAGGCACAGACCCCGCCGCCTTGGGGTCCGTCAGGGCTCGACGACCCAGCTGCCCTTCCGCATCACGCCCACGAGGTCGAACGACGCGTCCAGGACCACCAGGTCGGCGTCCTTGCCCGGCTCCAGGGAGCCGATCCGGTCGTAGGCGCCCAGCAGTCGCGCCGGGTTGGCGCTCAGCGCGCGCACGGCGTCGCCGACGGGCAGCCTGTCCACGGTCACCGCCCGCTTGAACGCGGTGTCCAGGGTCAGCGTGGAACCCGCGATGGAGCCGCCCTCGACGAGCCGGGCGACGCCGTCGACGACGTCGACCTCCATCGGGCCCAGCAGGTAGCGGCCGTCGCCGAAGCCGGCCGCGTCCATGGCGTCGGTGATGAAGGCGACCCGGTCGGCCCCGGCGCTGCGGAACGCCATCTCCAGGACGGCCGGGTGCAGGTGGACGCCGTCGTTGATGAGCTCGACGGTGACCCGCTCGTCCTCCAGCAGCGCGGCGATCGGGCCGGGTGCGCGGTGCAGCAGCGCGGGCATGGCGTTGAACAGGTGCGTCGCCACGGTCGCGCCCGCCTCGACGGCCTGCAGGGTGGCCTCGTACGCGGCGTCGGTGTGGCCGACGGCGGCGATGACGCCGTGCTCGGCCAGCAGCCGCACCGAGTCGAGCCCGCCGGGCAGTTCGGGGGCGAGGGTCACCATGCGCGCGGTTCCGCGGGCGGCATCGAGCAGCTTGCGGACGTCCGAGGGGTGCGGGTCGCGCAGCAGCGAGGGCTTGTGCGCGCCGCGCCGGTGCGGGGAGATGAACGGCCCCTCGAAGTGGATGCCGGCCAGGTCGCCCTGCTCGACCAGTTCGGACAGCAGCGCGGCCTGCCGGGACAGGTCGTCGAGGTCCCCGGTGACCGTCGAGGCGAGCAGGGTGGTGGTGCCGTGCCGCCGGTGGGTGGCGACGCCGGTGAGGACGGCCTCGGCGTCACCGGAGGAGAAGGACGCGCCGCCGCCGCCGTGCACGTGGATGTCGACGAAGCCGGGGACGATCCAGTGTCCGGCCAGGTCGCGGGTGGACGCCTGGAGCGGGTCGTTCGCGACGATCGAGCGGCCCTCGACGGTCAGCCGGCCGTCCTCGACCACGCCGTCCGGCAGCACCACACGGGCACCGGTCAGCACGCTAGTTGCCGCAGTCAAGCGGTCACCTCCACGGAGAGAAGATCCCAGGCGAGCAGCCCTGCGCCCAGGCATCCGGCGGTGTCCCCGAGGGCCGCCGGCACGATGAGGGGGAGTTGCTGGAAGGTCAGCCGCCGCTCGACGGCGGCCCGCAGCGGTGCGAAGAGGGTGTCGCCGGCCTCGGCGAGCCCGCCGCCGACGATCAGTGTTCCCGGGGTCATCAGGGTGATCCCGGTGACCAGGCCGTCGGCGAGGGCGGCGACGACCTCGTCCCACACGGCCGCCGCGCGGGGGTCGCCCGCCTCGACGGCGGCGGCGCAGCCGGCGGCCCCGGCGTCCGGGCTCCCGCCCGCGGCCTCCCAGGCGCGGGCCACGGCGGCGGCGGAGGCAGCCGTCTCCAGGCAGCCCCGCTGGCCGCAGCCGCAGACCGGGCCGCCGGGGCGGACGACGACGTGCCCGAGCTCGGTGGCCTCGACACGGCCCTCGATGCCGATCGCCCCGGCGATGCCGGTGCCCAGCGCCACGAACAGGAAGCGCTCGGCGCCCCGCCCCGCGCCCAGCCGGCCCTCGGCGAGGCCGCCGGCGCGCACGTCGTGGCCGAGGGCGACGGGGGTGCCGTCGAGGCGGCGGGTGAGCAGGTCGCGCAGGGGCGCGTCGCGCCAGCCGAGGTTCGCGGAGTAGACCGCGATGCCGGCCCGCTCGTCGACCAGCCCGGGCACGGCGACGCCGGCCGCGGCGGCGGGCTCGCCGTAAGCGCTTTCGCCGTAGGTACGAAGGTCCGCGGCGAAGTCGAGCACGGAGTCGACCACGGCACCCGGGCCGCGCTCCCGGCCGGTCGGGCGGCGTGCCTCGTGCAGCAGCGTGCCGTCCGCCGCGACCAGGGCGGCCTTCATGCCGGTGCCGCCCACATCGAGGGCGATGACGTGTCTCACGGGGGACAGTGTCGCGCGGGACCCCGCAAAAGGTCTAGTCCACTCGTCGAAAGAGATCGCGTGCCGCGTGCGAACGGGCGCCGGGCGGGGTCGCGGGCGCGAACCCCGAGTGGTGTAGACCTCATGAGGGGGGTCGGTGTCGGGACTCCGTGTGACCGGAGGGACACCCGGCGCATCCGCCGGGCGGGGCGCGGATATGGTGGTCGGATGGAACGGGACGAGACCGGGGCGGACGCCCCCGCGGACGGGCTGACGGAGCAGGACCGCGCCGTCCTCGACATCGCCCGCCGCACGTGGGCCGGACCCGGCGCGAAGGAACGCGCCGTCCGCGAACGCCTCGGCATCTCCCCCACGCGCTACTACCAGCTCCTCAACGCCCTCCTCGACGACCCCCGCGCCCTCGCGCACGACCCCGTCACGGTCAACCGCCTCCGCCGCACCCGCGACACCCACCGCACCACCCGCTGACGCCCGCCCCGCGCGGTGGCGCGATGGATGCCCCCGCCGGTGACCGGGTGTCCGGGGTTCGGGCGGCGGTGGGAGAGCCGCGCAGGAGCGGTGGATCCGCGGCGGACACCACCAGTCCGCGCCCGTCCTTCCGGCAGTGAGATGGGCGTCCCTGCCGGTGACCGGTGGTCCGGGGTTCGGGTGGGGAGACCGCCCGCCGCAGGCGCGGCGGACCCGCGGGCGGGGGCGGAGAACACCGCCGGAAGCGGGATGCTTCCGTACGCCGGGCATGCCCCCCGCAGGGGTCGGTATGGTCGGGGGCATGAGCCGCAGCCGCAGGGACGAACTGCCGGTACCCACGACGCCCGAGGGCAAGGACGGCCTGGCCGCACTGCTCGCGGAGCCCCGCAGGGCCGTGCTGGCCCTGGACTTCGACGGGACGCTGGCGCCGATCGTGCCGGATCCGGACGCCGCGCGGGCGCATCCCCGCGCGGCCGCCGCACTGGCCCGGCTGGCGCCGCGGATCGGGTCCGTCGTAGTCGTGACGGGCCGTCCCGCGGGCGTGGCCGTGCGGTACGGGGGCTTCGCCGGCGTGCCGGCCCTGGAGCACATGGTCGTGCTGGGCCACTACGGCGCCGAGCGGTGGGACGCCCGTTCCGGCGAGGTCAAGGCGCCCGGCGCGCACCCCGGGGTCAACGCGGTGCGCGCGGAGCTGCCGGGCGTGCTGGACGCGATCGGGGCGTGGCACGGCACGTGGGTGGAGGACAAGGGCCGCGCCGTGGCCGTCCACACGCGCCGCACGGAGGATCCGCAGGCCGCGTTCGAGGCGCTGAGCGGACCGCTGCGCGATCTGGCGGACCGGCACGGGCTGATCGTGGAGCCGGGCCGGATGGTGCTGGAGCTGCGGCCGCCTGGCATGGACAAGGGCGTGGCCCTCAACGACTACCTGCGGGAGGTCGGCGCCGGTCCCGTGCTGTACGCCGGTGACGACCTGGGCGACCTGGCCGCCTTCGGGGCCGTGGAGAAGCGGCGTGCCGACGGCCTGCCCGGTGTGCTGGTGTGCAGCGGCAGCGCGGAGGTGGCCGAACTGGCCGCCCGGGCCGACCTCGTCGTGGACGGCCCGGAGGGCGTCGTGGCGCTCGTCGACGCCCTCGCGGACGCCCTGGAGGAGCGGGACGGTCAGGACGGGTCCGAGAGCCAGCCGCCGGTCAGCGACTGAACCGCGGACCCGTCGAGGTCCGCGAGCTTCACGCCCGTGAACTCCCGGGCCCGCGGGGAGGTCTGGACGCGGAAGGGCGGCCGCTCGGCGCCGAGCACCTCGACGATGGGCGCCGCGGCCTCGTCGATGGTCTGGGCGGCCGTGAACGCCTGCGTGGTCCGGTCGAGGTAGTGGGTGAACGCGGGCCGGTAGGGGCCCGCGGCCGCCGCGTACGCGGGGATGTCGATGCCGAGGTTGGCGACGAACTCGCTGCCGACCGCGCCCGGTTCGACGACGCTCACGGTGACCCCAACCGCGGCCGCCACGGGCGCGAGCGCCTCCATGTAGCCCTCGACCGCGAACTTCGCGGCGCAGTAGGCCTCGTTGAAGGGCTGCCCCACGACGCCGCCCACGCTGGTGACGGTGACCAGCCGCCCGCCGGAGGCGCGCAGGTGGGGCATCGCGGCCTTGGTGACCTCGACGACGCCGAAGAAGTTGACCTCCATCGTGGCGCGGACGTCCGCGACCGTCTCCAGCTCGATCGTGCCGACGTGCCCGGCGCCGGCGTTGTTGACCACCGCGTCCAGGCCGCCGGACTCCACGACGACGTCCTCCACCACCGCGGCGACCAGCCGGGCGTCGGTCACGTCCAGCCGCTTCACGTGGACGTGTTCGGCGACCCCCGCCCCGGCCGCGGCCTTGCGGAGGGCGTCCGCCTTCCCGGGGTCGCGCATGGTCGCGACGACGTTCCAGCCGGCACGGGCGGCGGCCACGGCGGTGGCCAGGCCGATGCCTGAGGAGGTGCCGGTGATCAGGACGGTCCTGGAGGTGCCGGTGGTCATGCGGTGGCTCTCGCTCTCTGCCGGGCCGTGCGGGTGCGCAGGTGCGCGGGTGCGCGCGTACTGATGACCGCACCCTAGACAGCCCGGGGGCCTCCGCCCGGTCAGCCCCGGCCCGTGGCGTCCGCGTCGTGGACGAGGAGGGCGATCTGGACCCGGTTGTTCAGGCCGAGCTTGCCGAGGATGCGGGAGACGTGGGTCTTCACCGTCGGCACGCTCATGTGGAGCCCGGCCGCGATGTCCGCGTTGGACCGGCCCTCCCCGATGGCGAGGGCCACCTCGTGCTCCCGCTCGCCCAGCGACGCGAGCCTGCGCCGTGCGGTGGCCCGCGCGCCCCTTCCTCCGGCGCCGGATTCGGCGACCTGGGCGATCAACTGCCGTGTCACCGCCGGGGACAGCACCGGTTCGCCGGCCGCCACCTTCCGTACCGCCTCGACGATCTCGCGCGGCGCCGTGTCCTTCAGGACGAAGCCCGCCGCGCCCGCGCGCAGCGCCCGCAGCACGTGCTCGTCGGTGTTGAAGGTGGTCAGCACGATCACCTCGGGCGCGCCCGGCCGCGCCCGCAGCGCCTCGGTGGCCGCGAGGCCGTCCACGACGGGCATGCGGATGTCCATCAGCACCACGTCGGGGGAGTGCTCCTGGACCAGGGCCGCCACCTCGCCGCCGTCCGCCGCCTCGGCGACGACCTCGACGTCCGGCGCCCCGCCCAGCATCATCCGCAGCCCGGCCCGCACCAGCGGGTCGTCGTCCACCAGCAGCAGCCGCACCATCGTCACGCCGCCCACGGTAGCCAGGCGCGCAGCCGGAAGTCCCCGCCGGCCCGGCCGTGCTCCAGGTCGCCCCCGGCGAGCGAGGCCCGCTCCGTCAGCCCGATCAGCCCCTGCCCGGCGCCGGGGATGGCCGGCACCACGGCCGCCGCGGCCGGCACCGGGTTGCTGACCTCGACGGTCAGCCCCCGCGCCGGACCGCCGGCGAGCCGCACGGTCACCTCCGTGCCGGGGGCGTGCTTGCGTGCGTTGGTCAGCGCTTCCTGCACGATCCGGTACGCCGTGCGCCCCGAGGCGGCGGGCGCCGCCGCCACGGCGTCGTCGTCCGCTTCCAGCACGATCCGCATCCCGGCGTCCCGGGACTCCTCGACCAGCCGCGGCAGGTCCGCCAGCGTGGGCTGCGGCCGTCCGCCCGCGCCGTCCGCCGTACCGGAACCGTCCGGCTCGCGCAGGACGCCGATGATGCCGCGCAGGTCGTCCAGCGCCTGGTGCGCGCTCTCCCGGATCACCCCGGCGGCCCGCTCGATCTCCGCGGGGGACGCCCCCGGGTGGAACTCCAGCGCTCCCGCGTGGACGCTCAGCAGCGACAGCCGGTGCGCCAGCACGTCGTGCATCTCCCGGGCGATCTCCTCGCGCGCCTGCCGCCGTCCGCGCTCGGCGTACGAGGCCAGCAACTGGCGCCGGGAGCGCACGTAGAGCCCCCAGCCAATCGAGCCCGCCATGATCACGAAGAAGGTCGTCGCCGAGCCGGTCTCCGGCAGGTCCGGGTCGGGCCCCCGCGCCACGAACAGCGGCAGCGGAGCGAACGCCAGGGCCGCCACCCAGGCCGTCGTGCGCAGCGGCCGGTGCGCCGCCGCGGTGAAGACCGCCACCGCGGTCGGGCCGCCGACCAGGTGCGCGAACCACCCGGTCACCAGCAGCACCACCGCCAGCTGCACCGGCCACCGCCGCCGCAGGAAGAGCGCCGCGCACGCGGCCGCGCTGACCGCCTGCTCGACGGCCCCGACCGGGGCACCCACCCCGTCCACGGACAGCACGGAGAAGGCCGCCGCACCGAGGAAGACCGCGATGTCGGCGACGATGCCCTTCCGTACGCGTCGCATGTTCCCGAATGTACGGTCCCGGGGCGCCGGCACCACCCCCGCGCCCCAAGTCGAGACTTTCGGACGACAGCCCCCGCGCGATCGGCGACTTTCGCCGACAGCCCGCGCGGGCGCGGGCTCCCTAGCCTCGTGGCATGAAGGGTTTCCTCGGCTTCCTCGGCTTCGTGCTGCTCTCCCAGGGCATCGGCGGCATCGCCTACGAGCTCACCGGCGGCTGGTTCCGTCTGTGGGCGCTGACCCACCGGATCGGCTTCCTGGACGGTTACGAGATCTACGTGTGCGTCCTCCTGCTCGTCCTCGGCGTTGCGGTCCTCTCCCTCGCGGAGGCGGCGGGCAAGCGCTCCTGACGCCCGGTCGCGCCCGGTCGCGCACGGCCCGCCCCGGTCCCCCGTTCCTGTGCGACGGGGGCCGGGGCGGTGGCACATGTAGGGGGTCGGGTCACCAGTTGTTGTTGTCGCGGACGATCGCTGCGCACTCCACGACGGCGCGGGCGGTGGGGATGGGGGTGGTCATGCCGTTCCTGTTCCGGACGGTGACCGTCCAGCCGTTGCCGGACCGCTGGCTCGTCAGCACGCTCAGGTCGCTGTTGCTGAGGACGAAGCCGCCGCCGGTGACCTCGGTGCGCGAGGGGCAGCGCGCCGAGACGGTCTGCGTGGCGCCCGAGGGCACGGTGGAGAGGACACCCAGGAACTCGGCGGTCCTCAGCCGCCCGAAGTTGTCCCGGTTGCCGCCGCCCTGGACGGGGTTCGAGGCGGCGTCGTCGGCGACCGCGGCGGTGCGCGCGGTGGCGGAGGCGTGGGTGGGACCGGCGAATGCGGTGGTCGTGACGACCGCTGCGGCGACCGTCATGGCTCCGGCGACACCCCAAAGCACCTTATGACGGGGTCGACCGGACATGGTCTTCTTCGCTCGTATGTTCATCTCTCTGCCTTCGAAGATGACGGAAGGAGCTCGCTCCGGGTCGAAGCGATTGCGCTCATCGTCACCTTGTGCGAGGTGTTCCGCACTTTGGGTGACCAAAGAGGATGAACGGTGCCCGCTCGACGATCTGACGGAGCGGCGGTGCGACGCTCGGTCAGCATGCAGGAACGGGCCTCAGATGACGCCGGTGACCGCCCGGGGCTTCACGTGTGGCCGCTGCCGCACGATGCCCGCGCGGACCAGCGAGGCGCCGCGCGGAGCACCCGACGGGGCGTCGGATGCGGGGGCGGCGGTGGAGCAGGGCGGGCAGGGGCCGGTACGGCCAGGGGGCAGCGGGTCGCCGCAGCCGGGGCATTCGGGGAGCGGGGCCGCAGGGGCGGCGGGGTCGCGGGCGGGGCGCGGTGCGGGGAGCTTGTCGCGCAGGCGCCGGGCGATGAAGCCGGCGGGGGAGTGCACGGCGGGCGGCAGCCCGGAGGACAGGGCGGTGCCCAGCTCCAGCTCGCTCGCGCCGTGTGTCAGCCAGCGGGCGGCGAGCGGGGCCAGCCGGGCCGCCTCGGCGACGCCCAGGGCGAGCCTGGCCTCCCGCCGCCCGAGGCGGTGCAGCGCGGCCGCCGCGCGGGCGACCAGCGGCTCGTCGGCGGGGGGTCCGGGGTGGGAGGTGTTCTCCTCCCTGTTCTCCCCCTTGGGGGATGCGCCGACGGCCCGTACGGACGGCGCACCGGCGGTCGGGAGGCTGCCGCTCGGCGCCGCGAAGGCCGCCTCGATCTCCGCGGGGTCGCGCAGCGGCACGTTGGAGACGAGCACCTGGGTGGTCCAGCGGCCGGTCTCGCGGCTCTGCGTGCGGCGGGTGTGCACATAGCCCTCCGCCTCCAGCTGCTGCCGGGCCCGACGCAGGGCGATGCGTCCCTCGGGCATCTTCTCGCCGATGGACTGCAGGGTCTCCCGGGACCCCTCCGGCAGGGAGAGCGCCCACTGCAGCAGCCGTACGGCGGTGCCGTTCAGGCGCGGATGGCGGATGAGGTCGTTCGGCGTCTGGGAGAAGAAACGGGTCGGCGGGATAGCATGGCGGATCATTTGCGGGGCTCCTTCGGATCAAGCCTCGTAGGTGTAGGCCCCCGGCCGGTGTTGGCGCACCACTGGGGGCCGCTTCATGCGCTGGGCACAAAGGGTGATCGGCCGATTACTCTACCGGTGTCCCGGTGTTGTCGGCGACGAAGGAGACGAACGCCGTCCACGCCTCGCCGGTGAAGGCGAGCGCGGGTCCGGCGGGGTCCTTGGAGTCCCGTACGTGCACGGCGCCCGGGGCATGGGCCACCTCGACGCAGGCACCGCCCTCGCTGCCGCTGTAACTGCTCGTGAACCAGGCGAGTTGGGACGTCATAGCTCCCCCGCAATCTGCTCGATCACTCTGGCGGAGTCCCCCACGCTGAGGGCCTGTGAGCGGATCATCGCATAGCGCTGGTGGAGTTTGCTGACCTCGTCCCGGCCGTCCGCCAGCACGCTGCGGCCCTGGACTTCGAGATAGGCGAGCAGCCGCAGATCGTGGGTCTCCAGCAGGTGCATCGGTCCGTCGAAGCCCGCGTGGGCCTCATGGGAGAGCGGCATCACCTGGACCGTGACGTGGCGCAGCGCCGCGGCCTCCACCAGCCGTTCCAACTGGCGCCGGTGCACCGCCCGTCCGCCGACCGGACGCCGCAGCACCCACTCCTCGATGACGAAGGCGAGCTGCGGCGCGGGGGCACGGGTCAGCAGCGCCTGCCGGGCCAGCCGGGCCCGCACCCGGCGCTCGACCTCCTCCGTCTCCAGGGTCGGACAGTAGGCGCCGAGCACCACGCGGGCGTACTCCTCGGTCTGCAGAAGGCCGTTGATGACGTGAGTGTCGTAGGTGTAGAGGCTCACCACCGCGCGCTCCAGCTCCGCGTACTCCTCGAACCAGGAGGGGAACTCGGCCCGTTCGAGATGACGCGCCGCGGACCGCAGCACCCCGCCGCCGTCGTCCAGCAGGGTTCCCGCCCGCTCCACGAACGCCGGCGGCGGCATCCGCTCGCCGCGCTCGATCTTGACCACCAGCGACTTCGAATAGCCGACGTGCGCGGCCAGTTCGTCGGTCGACACCCCACGGGCCTCCCGCAGGGACCGTGCCACGGAACCGAACATCCGCATGCTGGCCGAGCCCTCGCCCTTCGCGGACACGGCACCACCTCCCCGGTACACACGCCGTACACAGCCGCGGACCGGTCCCGACACAACTGATCCGGGGTCAGGTCCGCCCTGGTCAGGCTAGCCACGGCACGGAACCGTTGGACCCATGACGCAGGAATCTCCACCCGCGGCGGCGATGCGCGTCGTCGCCGAGCCCGCCCGCATCGCCGAGGTCCGCCGGGCCGTACGCGAACAGCTCCGCGCCTGGGGGCGCGAGGACCTGGCGTCCGCCGCCGCGCTGTGCGTCACGGAGATACTCGCCAACGTGCACCGGCACGCGGGATCCCCCGAGTGCGAGCTGACCCTGGACGACCTGGCCGCGGACGGCGTGCGGGCCACGGTCAGCGACCGCTCCCCCGTCCTGCCGGTCCCGGCCCCCGGGCCGCCGGACTGGGCGGCCGAACGCGGGCGCGGCCTGCACCTGATCGCGGCGGCGGCGCACCGGTGGGGCGTGCGGCCGACCCCCGACGGCAAGCAGGTGTGGGTGGTGCTGCGGTGAGGCCCGCCTCGTGGACCTGGCTGGACGACACGGCGTTCGGGCCGGTGGCGTTCCTGCTGCTGGCGCATCCGCACGGGAGCGGGACGGCGGAACTCGCCGCGCTCCTCGGGCTCGCCGAGCCCGGGCGGCGGCTGCCGGAGCTCGGTGAGCGGATCGCCGTCCCGCGTCCCGGGCGGGCCACGGTGCGCGGCCCGGACGGCGGCCCGCTGCTGGAGGTCGCGGCCGGGGACCGGTGGTCCGCCTTCGTCGCGGGCGGCGGACCGGTCGCGCTCGTCGTGGGGCTGGACCCGCTCGCCCGCCGCGCGCCGCTGCCGGAGGTGGAGACCTACCTCGCCCTGGGCACGACCGCCGGACGCATCCGGCTGGGGATCAGCCGGCGGGCGCGCTCACGTTCCTAGCCCAGCGCCCGCAGCTGGTCCAGGAACCACTGCTGCGGGGGGAGCGCCGTCGAGGCCGCCGTGAGTCGCTTGGTGGCCTCGGCCCGTTCGCCGTGCGAGACGGACAGCGCCTGGTGGAGGGCGTTGGCCGTGGCCCGGATGTCGTACGGGTTGACCACGAACGCGTCGTCGGCCAGCTCCTCGTACGCCCCCGCCTCGCGGGAGAGCACCAGCGCCACGCCGTCGTCCGAGACGACCGGGATCTCCTTGGCCACCAGGTTCATGCCGTCGCGGATCGGGTTGACCAGCGCGACGTCCGCCAGGCGGTAGGCGGCCAGGGAGCGCGCGAAGTCGTCCTTGACGTGCAGGACCACCGGCTGCCAGCCCGGCGTGGCGAACTCCTCGTTGATCTCCTCGGCCAGGTCGGAGACCTCGTCCGTGTACTCCCGGTAGACGGCCAGGTCGTGACGGGAGGGGTAGGCGAAGGCGATGTGCACCACGCGCCCCTGCCATTCGGGGTGGTCGCGCAGCAGCTGCGCGTACGCGAGCAGGCCGCGGATGATGTTCTTCGACAGCTCGGTGCGGTCCACGCGCACGATGACCTTGCGGTCCGGACCGCCCACGGCCTCCTGCAGCGACGCCAGGCGCTCGTCCACGTCCGGCTGGTGCGCCCGCTCCCGCAGGAAGTCGGCGTCCGCGCCGAGGCCGTGCACCCCGATCCGCGTGGTGCGGCCCTTGTGGGTGATCGTGAGGCTGCCCTCGTCACGGATGACGGAGGCGCCCAGCACGTCGGCGCAGCACGCGGCGAAGGCGTCCGCCCAGCGCCGGGTCAGGAAGCCGGCCCGGTCGGCGCCGAGGATGCCGCTCAGCACCTCCGCGGCGACGTCGTCGGGCAGCAGGCGGAAGTAGTCCGGCGGGGCCCACGGGGTGTGCGAGAAGTGGCCGATGCGCAGGTCGGGGCGGCGCGAGCGGAGCAGCTGCGGCACCAGCGCCAGGTGGTAGTCCTGCACGAGGACGGCCGCGCCCTGGCCCGCCTCCTCGGCCAGCGCGTCGGCGAAGGCGGCGTTGTACGCCACGTACGCCGCCCACTGCTCGCGGAAGTCCTCGTCGAAGACGGGTTCCAGCGGGGTCTGGAACAGCATGTGGTGGATGAACCACAGCACCGAGTTGGCGATGCCGTTGTAGGCCGACGCGAAGGTGTCCGCCGGGATGTCCAGCATCCGTACGTGCTGGCCGCCGGTGTCGGCGGTGGGCAGCCGGCCCGTGCCCCCGGAACTGCGCAGGACGGCGGCCCGGTCCCCCTCGCCGAGCGCCGCGCAGACCCAGACGGCGTCCGCGTCCGGCCCGATCGCGCTCAGGCCCGACACGAGTCCGCCGCCGCCGCGGCGGGCGGTGAGCGTGCCGTCCTCGCGGAGGCTGTACGACACGGGGCCGCGGTTGGACGCGACCAGTACGCGCGCGGCATGCGATGCGACCATGCGGCCAGCCTAGCCACGCATCCCCGACCGCAAACGTACGAGCTAGCCCAGCCGGGGGTTCCAGCCAGGTTGTGGGCAGGCGGTCCGCCGCCAGGCGTGGGGGCACCCCCAGCGGAGCTGGGGGAGGGTGGGCACAACCTGGCCACGGCGCCGCACCTGTGCGGTACCGCGGGTTGCGTCGGCGTGTGCACGCCGGCGGGTGGGGTGCGCCCACCCGTCCCGCCCAGCGGGGACGACTGCCCGCAACCGGCTTACAACGTCACGCCACCGCGCGGTGGGCGTATTCGGGGACCGTCCGCATCGGGGGACGCTCATCCGTCGCGACCTCGTGGACGCGGGGCTCGAAACCGCCGTCCGGGGAGCGGTCGAACTGCGTGAGGACGGGTCGCACGAGATGGCCCCGGGCCAAGCGGATCTGCGCCGTCCGGTAGATCGCCGCGGCCATGCGGCCCAGTGCCTGGCCGTCCTGGTGCCGGTGGTGCCGGACCCCCACGTCGACCTGGGCCAGCGCGTCGAGCCCGACCGTGTTGAGCGCGTCCACCAGCAGCCCGAGCTCGACCCCGTACCCGACGGGGAACGGCAGCCGCTCCAGCAGCGAGCGGCGCGCCGCGTACTCGCCGCCCAGCGGCTGGACGAAACCCGCCAGCTGCGGCCAGTGCAGGTTGAGCAGCGGCCGCGCGACCAGCTCCGTCACCCGGCCCCCGCCGGCCGGGACCACCGTGCCGCCGGTCTCCAGGGGCCGGTCGTACATCGCCTTGACCAGCTGCACGTCCGGGTCCGTGAGCAGCGGCCCGACGATCCCCGACACGAACCGCGCGTCGAACTCGCGCAGGTCGGAGTCGACGAAGCAGACGATCTCCCCGCGCGTCACGAGCAGCGAGCGCCACAGGACCTCGCCCTTGCCGGGCAGCGCGGGCAGCCGCGGGAGCACCTCGTCCCGGTGGACGACGACCGCGCCCGCGGCCGCGGCGACCTCGGCCGTGCGGTCGGTCGACCCGGAGTCCAGCACGACGAGTTCGTCGACCAGCGGCACCGCCTCGCTCATCAGCTCGCGGCGGATCGTCCCGACGATCGCCCCGACCGTGGCCTCCTCGTCGAGGGCGGGCAGCACGACGCTGACCGTGCCGCGCGCGCCCGCGGCGCGCTTGGCGGCGAGCAGTTGCGGCAGGGGCCTGTGGTCGGCGGTCCAGGACCGCCGCTGCAGCCAGCCGGCCACCTCGTCGAGCACCGGGTTGCTCCGTTTCTGCCCGTCTCGCAGGACGGACGGCCCATGACCAGGTTCGAGGTCGTCGGTTACAGTCTTGAACACGAGGCATGACCATCGTATGTCCGCGGTGATCGCGCCCCGTCCGACAAACGCCCGGGCCCTGCGCCCGGTGCCATACCGCTCATCCAGAGGGGCAGAGGGAACGGCCCGTTGAAGCCCCGGCAACCCTCCCGCCGACCGCGAGGTCCAGGTGGGGAAGGTGCCAATTCCGTCTCGCGGCGAAATGCGCCGTGAGGAAGATGAGGAGAAAGGGCCTCGCCTGACATGGCTGCGCAGACCGTTGCACCCGCGTCCACCGATTCCGCCTTCGGCCCCGCGTCCGCGCTCTCCTGCCGCGAGTGCGGTGAGCGTTTCCCGCTGGAACCCATCTTCGCCTGCGAGGTCTGTTTCGGGCCGCTCGAAGTGGCGTACGACCTCCCGGGCGGCGACCCCGAGACCCTCCGCAAGCGGATCGAGTCCGGGCCGGACAACATCTGGCGCTACGCGCCGCTGCTGCCCGTCCCCGCGGACGTGGCCTCCAAGCCCAACCTCAACCCGGGCTTCACCAAGCTGGTCAAGGCGGACAACCTCGCCCGCGAACTGGGCGTCACCGGCGGCCTGCACATCAAGGACGACTCCGGCAACCCGACCCACTCCTTCAAGGACCGGGTCGTCGCCATCGCCCTGGAGGCCGCCCGCACCTTCGGCCTCACCACCCTGTCCTGCTCCTCCACCGGCAACCTGGCCGGCGCCGTGGGCGCCGCGGCCGCCCGGGCCGGCTTCCGCTCGTGCGTGTTCATCCCGCACGACCTGGAGGAGGGCAAGGTCGTCATGGCCGCGGTCTACGGCGGCGAGCTGGTCGGCATCGAGGGCACCTACGACGACGTCAACCGCTTCTGCAGCGAGCTGATCGGCGACCCGATCGGCGAGGGCTGGGGCTTCGTCAACGTCAACTTGCGCCCCTACTACGGCGAGGGCTCCAAGACGCTCGCGTACGAGATCTGCGAGCAGCTGGGCTGGCGCCTGCCGGACAACATCGTCATCCCGATCGCCTCGGGCTCGCAGCTGACGAAGATCGACAAGGGGCTGCGGGAGCTGATCAAGCTCGGCCTGGTGGCGGAGAAGCCCTACCGCATCTACGGGGCGCAGGCCGAGGGCTGCTCCCCGGTCTCGACCGCCTTCAAGGCCGGCCACGACGTGGTGCGCCCGCAGAAGCCGAACACGATCGCCAAGTCGCTGGCCATCGGCAACCCGGCCGACGGCCCGTACGTGCTGGACATCGCCCGCCGTACGGGCGGCGCCGTCGAGGACGTCACCGACGAGCAGGTGGTGGACGCCATCAAGCTGCTCGCCCGGACCGAGGGGATCTTCGCCGAGACGGCCGGCGGCGTGACGGTCGGCGTGCTGCGCAAGCTCATCGAGAACGGGCAGCTCGACCCGGCCGGTGAGACCGTCGTCCTCAACACCGGCGACGGCCTCAAGACGCTGGACGCCGTCGCACCGACCTCCCGCCCCACGGCCACCATCCGCCCGAGCCTCGACGCGTTCCGCGCCGCCGGCCTGGCGGGCTGACCCCGACCGCACCGGCCGACCCAGACTGAAGGTGAACCCAGCATCATGAGCGCTACCGTCCGCATCCCGACCATCCTCCGCACCTATACCGGCGGCCGTGCCGAGGTCCCCGCCGAGGGCGGCACCCTGGCCGAGGTCATCGACTCGCTGGAGCAGAGCCACCCCGGCATCTCCGCGCGGGTCCTGGACGACACGGGCAAGCTGCGCCGTTTCGTGAACGTCTACGTCAACGACGACGACGTCCGCTTCTCCGAGGGTCTGCAGACCACGGTGGGCGAGGGCGCGTCCGTCTCGATCATCCCGGCGGTCGCCGGAGGCTGCTGAGCCGCACGGCCCGCGGGCGACAGGGGGTGCCGGGGACCACCCGGCACCCCCTGTGTGCGGAGCGGTAGTTGAAGGCCTGTACAGTTGCCCCCGACGGCTCGCAACTCCCTGCAACGCTCTGCGCAACCCCTCTTCCCCGGGGTGGCCTTGTCGACGATTTATCGCCAAATTCACGTCGCGTTTGTCGCGTTGGCCGCTTATGTCCGGTCCGAGTTGCCCTGGATTATTCGCCGATCAGGCTCTTTTTCCGATTCTCTGTGCCCGGAATTCTCGTCCGATTGACCTGTTGCAGACAGCGTCCGGGCAGATACATTCAGCCGCGGTCGACGCGTTCCGGCGCACGCCCCCTTGGCTGTAGGGGGTGAGGTCTGACCCGGGTCCGCGAGGTGCGGGTCTGCGAAGGGCCAGCAATAGGGGAGTTAGGAATGGCTCAGGGCACCGTCAAGTGGTTCAACGCGGAGAAGGGCTACGGCTTCATCGCGGTCGACGGTGGTGCGGACGTCTTCGTGCACTACAGCGCGATCCAGATGGACGGCTACCGCACCCTCGAGGAAGGTCAGCGGGTCGAGTTCGAGATCTCGCAGGGCCAGAAGGGGCCGCAGGCGGACATGGTCCGTCTCGCAGCCGGCTGACGCGCCGCGCATCGGCCACGGAGCACTTTCGCGTACGGCCGCTCAAACGTACGCGTCGAGGCCCGCCCCCGCACGGGGGCGGGCCTTCGTGCTGCCCGGGGCGGCCGCGGACCCGACCTGCAGGTTGTCCACGACCCCGGCCAAGCGGCTTGCACTCTCCTGGGGCGAGTGCTAATCATTGGCGTTAGCACTCTGACGTTGAGAGTGACAAAGGACCGAGTGGGTGAGGCCCGCTCGACCGTCGTAAAGGAACCGGCGGGAGGGCAGGCCGTCCGTCGCGGGCGCCGGCACGGTCCTGGAGTAATCCTTCCCCGCAGCCCTGTGCCGCGGGGGGACCCCAAGTCCGGGAGGACCACTTCACATGGCCAAGATCATCGCGTTCGACGAGGAGGCACGGCGCGGTCTCGAGCGCGGGATGAACCAGCTCGCCGACGCCGTCAAGGTCACCCTTGGCCCCAAGGGCCGCAACGTCGTCCTCGAGAAGAAGTGGGGCGCCCCCACGATCACCAACGATGGTGTGTCCATCGCCAAGGAGATCGAGCTCGAGGACCCGTACGAGAAGATCGGCGCCGAGCTGGTCAAGGAGGTCGCGAAGAAGACGGACGACGTCGCCGGTGACGGCACGACGACCGCGACCGTCCTCGCCCAGGCGCTGGTCCGCGAGGGCCTGCGCAACGTCGCCGCCGGCGCCAACCCGATGGCGCTCAAGCGCGGCATCGAGAAGGCCGTCGAGGCCGTCTCCGCCGCCCTGCTGGAGCAGGCGAAGGACGTGGAGACCAAGGAGCAGATCGCCTCCACCGCCTCCATCTCCGCCGCCGACCCGCAGATCGGCGAGCTCATCGCCGAGGCGATGGACAAGGTCGGCAAGGAAGGCGTCATCACCGTCGAGGAGTCCCAGACCTTCGGTCTGGAGCTGGAGCTCACCGAGGGCATGCGCTTCGACAAGGGCTACATCTCGGCGTACTTCGCCACCGACCTGGAGCGTATGGAGACGTCCTTCGACGACCCGTACATCCTGATCGTCAACTCCAAGATCTCCTCGGTCAAGGACCTGCTCCCGCTGCTGGAGAAGGTCATGCAGTCCGGCAAGCCGCTGCTGATCATCGCCGAGGACGTCGACGGCGAGGCGCTGTCGACCCTGGTCGTCAACAAGATCCGCGGCACCTTCAAGTCCGTCGCGGTCAAGGCCCCGGGCTTCGGCGACCGCCGCAAGGCCATGCTCGGTGACATCGCCATCCTCACCGGTGGCACCGTCATCTCCGAGGAGGTCGGCCTCAAGCTGGAGAACGCCGGTCTCGACCTGCTCGGCCGCGCCCGCAAGGTCGTCGTCACCAAGGACGAGACCACGATCGTGGACGGCGCCGGCGACCAGGACCAGATCCAGGGCCGCGTCAACCAGATCCGTGCCGAGATCGAGAACAGCGACTCGGACTACGACCGCGAGAAGCTCCAGGAGCGTCTGGCGAAGCTGGCCGGCGGCGTGGCCGTCATCAAGGCCGGTGCCGCCACCGAGGTCGAGCTCAAGGAGCGCAAGCACCGCATCGAGGACGCGGTGCGCAACGCCAAGGCCGCCGTCGAGGAGGGCATCGTCGCCGGTGGTGGCGTGGCCCTGCTCCAGGCGTCCAACGTCTTCGAGAAGCTCGAGCTCGACGGCGACGAGGCCACCGGTGCCGCGATCGTGAAGCTGGCCCTGGAGGCCCCGCTGAAGCAGATCGCCGTCAACGCCGGCCTCGAGGGTGGCGTCGTGGTGGAGAAGGTGCGCAACCTGACCCCGGGCCACGGCCTCAACGCCGCCACGGGCGAGTACGTCGACCTGATCGGCGAGGGCATCATCGACCCCGCCAAGGTCACGCGCTCCGCGCTGCAGAACGCGGCCTCCATCGCCGCGCTCTTCCTCACCACCGAGGCCGTCATCGCCGACAAGCCGGAGAAGGCCGCTGCGCCGGCCGGCGGCGGCATGCCCGGCGGTGACATGGACTTCTGATCCTCCGGGATCAGGACTCCGCACCACGGCAGAAGACCGAGGGCGGTACCCCACGCGGGGTACCGCCCTCGGGCGTTTCCGGCTGCCGCCCGGGTCACGGGACGGCGACCGGTGCGTCGAGCAGATCGCGCCAGGTGCGCACCGCCTCGGCGTCGACCGGCCCGGCCCAGCCGCCGGGGCGGACCGCGCCCCCGACGTGGAAGGCGTCGATGCCGCCCGCGAGCAGCCGCGGCAGGTGCTCCGCGCGGAGCCCGCCGCCCACCATGAGCTGGGGCTCGCCGGGACGGCCCGCCTCCGCCAGCAGATGGCCGAGCCCGGCGTCCACCCCGCGCGCGGAGCCCGCCGTGAGGAAGGTGTCCAGCCCGGGCAGCCCGCGCACCGCCGAGCGCACGCCCTCCCGGTCGGCGGAGTGGTCGATGGCACGGTGGAAGGTCCAGCGGGCACCGGAACCGATCGCGTCGACCAGCAGGCGCACGGCGGCCAGGTCCGGCGCGCCCGACGCGTCGAGGAACCCGAGCACGAACTCGTCGGCGCCCTCGCCGCGCAGCGCCGCGGCGGCGGCGCAGAGCGCGTCCGTCTCGCGGGTGCCGCCCACGGCGAAGTCGGCGCGGGCCCGCAGCATCACCCGGACCGGGATGTCCACCGCGGCCCGGACGGCGGCGAAGGTCTCCCGGGACGGCGTCAGGCCGTCCGCGGCCATGTCCGTGACCAGTTCGAGGCGGTCCGCGCCGCCCGTCCGGGCCGCGAGGGCGTCGTCGGCGTCGAGCGCGATCACTTCGAAAATTGGTCTAGACATATCTCTAGGGTGTCACATGCCCGCAGGTGCCCGCGACCCCCCGTACCGCACAATGACCTTCATGGCTGACACCGCACCCGAAACCGGCTCCGCCCTCCTCGCCCGCTGGTGCGACCTGCTGCGCCGCTGCCAGACGGAGTCCGTCGACCCGGTGCCGTACGGCAAGGACCTGATCGCCCGCTGGGCCGAGCCGCACCGCCGCTACCACACCACCACCCACCTCACCGCCGTCCTCGACCACGTCGAGGCCCTCGCCGGGCACGCCGAGGACCCGGACGCCGTGCTGCTCGCCGCCTGGTTCCACGACGCCGTCTACCGGCCCGACCGCTCGGAGAACGAGGAGCGCAGCGCCCGGCTCGCCGAACGCGCGCTCCCCGAGGCCGGGGTCCCGGACGCGATCACCGCCGAGGTCGCCCGCCTGGTCCGGCTCACCGTCACCCACCATCCCGCCGAGGGCGACCGGGACGGCGAGGTCCTCAGCGACGCCGACCTGGCCGTCCTCGCCGGCGACCCCACCGCCTACGCCGAGTACGCGGCCGCCGTTCGCGAGGAGTACGGCTTCGTCCCCGACGACGCCTTCCGCGCCGGCCGCGCCGACGTCCTGCGCCAGCTCCTGCGGCTGCCCCGGCTCTTCCACACGCCGGAGGCGTACGGGCGCTGGGAGGCCACCGCCCGGCGCAACCTCACCACCGAGCTGGAACTGCTCGCCCCCGGCGACGTGGACGACGCCCGTCGATGACTGCGGCGCGAACCGATGACTCCGGTGCGCGCGGGCGGTCTTGTTCCGTGCGGGGAGCCGCCCGCGGCACGCGACGAAGGGGTACGACAGCGATGACCGACGACACGCAGGTGCAGGCCGCCGTCGCGGCCGAGTTCAGGGACCTGGCCGACCTGCTCGACGGGGCCCCCGCCGCGTGGTGGGACACCCCCTCGCTCTGCGAGGGCTGGCGGGTGCGCGAGGTCGTGGCGCACATGACGATGGCGGCGCGCTACTCGCAGGAGGCGTTCATGGCGCTCCTCGCCGAGCACGGCTTCGACTTCACCCGGCTGTCCGACGCCGTCGCCGAGCGGGACGGCGCACTGCCCACCGGGGAACTGGTCGGCTGTCTGCGCTCCGAGGTGATGGGGCGGTGGCAGCCCCCGGGCGGCGGTGCCCACGGCGCGCTCAACCACGTGGTGATCCACGGGCTGGACATCACCGTGCCGCTCGGCACGGGGCGCCGCGTCCCGGGGGAGACCCTCGGCATCCTCCTCGACGACCTCACCGCGGGCGGTGGGCACGCGCACTTCGGCGTCGCCGTCGAGGGCCGGCTGCTGCGGGCCACCGACCAGGACTGGTCGTACGGTTCCGGCCCGGAACTGCGGGGCACCGGCGAGGACCTGGCCCTGGCGATGTGCGGGCGCCGGCTCCCCGCCGGCCGGCTGGAGGGCGAGCCGCTGTGAGCGCCGCCGGGTCGATGCACCTAGGCCGTGTCGTCAAATGCCCGCCTGCTCGGCGACGCCTGGTACGGCACTCCCCCAGCCTTCGGCCGGGGGTGCCCCCACGCTGCGTTGTCGATTCGTCCGAGTAACCCACTACGAGGACGACTCTCCGCCTTGCGATGCACCGCACCAGACGCCGCCGAGCCCGCCCTGCGGGCGGCCGGCGCCCATTTGACGACACCGCCTAGTGTCCTGAGTCGTTGTTTCGCTGCGTAAGTCGGTGGTGGTTCGTCATGATGGGCGGATGGCGAGGACGGGACGGCCGAAGGCCGAGTTGGTGCTGACCGACGATGAGCGCGCGACGTTGACTCGGTGGGCCAGGCGCCGGACGTCTTCGCAGGCCCTGGCCCTGCGGTGTCGAATCGTGCTGGAGTGCGCGAGCGGGGCGTCGAACAAG